>CACAAZ010000005.1 GCA_902530685.1 uncultured Alphaproteobacteria bacterium
TCTATAATTGATATTGAGTCTCTACCGTTTATTTGCGCCCAACCAGTAATTCCTGGTTTTTGTTTATGAATACCATACTTAATTCTAAGTTCCATTAAATCATACTGATTATATAATGCTGGTCTAGGGCCAATAAAACACATATCTCCTTTTAATATATTAATAAGTTGTGGGATTTCATCTAGACTAGATTTTCTTAAAAAATTTCCAAAAGGCAATAAATAAGAATTGGGATTCTCAAGCAAATGAGTAGCGACATCAGGTGTATTTTTTTTCATTGTTCTAAATTTATACATGTAAAAAATTGATGAATTAATCCCTATTCTTTTAGATAAAAAAAATACTTTTCCCTTAGCTATTATAAAAAGGTAAAATATGATAATAATTGAGGGAAAAGTTAAGATAATAATTAAAGTTAATGAAAAAATAATATCAAAAAATCTTGTCATTTTTCATTAGAGGATTTAAGTAATGTTTCATATAAATTTACTTCCAAATTATTTTTTGGCTCCCAATTATATTTTTCTTTAAAATTGGAAGTGAATTAACGCGAGTATTTTCTAAACTAGATGTAGCTACTTTAGTATTGATTGATAATTCTGAATACAATCTTTATTTATTAAAAAATGAATTATCTTATGTATCAAATATTGAATTAATATTTGTATTAAGTGATATTAATGATGATAATCTAAGCACAAAAATAATAAGTTTAATCAATAAAAATATTGATCATATTTTTCACACAGCAGCATACAAGCATGTACCCATGGTAGAAGAGAATATTGTTGCGGCAATAAAGAATAATTTTATAGGCAGTATAAATATTTATAATTTGTCAAAAAAATTAAAGTGTAAAAGTATCTTATTTATTTCAACTGATAAAGCTGTAAGACCAACTAATATTATGGGGGCCACAAAAAGATTAAGTGAACTAATGTTTCAATCTTTTTCACACTATCTAGATATAAAAATTACTATTGTCAGGTTTGGAAATGTTATTGGATCAAGAGGATCAGTAATTCCACTATTTCAAAAACAAATTAATGAACGAATACCAATTACTGTTACTCATCCTGAAATTACAAGATATTTAATGTCTATCAATGATGCTTGTAATCTTGTTTTGGAAGCTAAAATAATTTCATCATTAGAAAAACAAAATTTTATATATTTTTTGGATATGGGTAAACCAATTAAAATTATTGATATAGCTATGAAAATGATAAAATTATCAGGATTAACGGTTTTAAATAAAGCAAGTAATTCAGGGGATATTGAAATTAAATTTATAGGATTAAGAAAAGGTGAAAAATTACATGAAGAACTTGTAATAGGTGATGATTATAAGATATCCTCAAATCCATTAATTTATAAGTGTAAAGAAGATTTTCCAAATATTGAAAAAATTAATAATATAATTAATTCTACCAAAAAATTAATAAATGAAGAAGATACAAAACAACTAGTTCAAATATTAAATAACAATGTTGAGGGTTTTAAGAATTAACTAATTGTTTCTAGAGCTTTAATCACTTTTTTTGTTTCTTCTAAAGTGTTGTAATGAGCCATGCTTATTCTTACAACTCCATCATCTGTATCTATTCCCAAATGTTTTAAACATCTCCACGCGTAAAAATTATCATTTCTGGTTGCAATCTTACTTTGTACCAATTTTTCAGATATTTTTTTGAAGATATATTATGAGAGGTAAACGCTATTGTTGGAGCTCTATCTTTATTATGGATTTTATTTTTACCTATCAATTTTAAATCTGATCTTTTATCAATATAATCTAAAATTGGATTAGCAATTATTTCTTCATGTAAAGATATTAAATTATTTACTTTATTAATTTTATTTAAAATTATTTTTTCCTCATCTTTAAAATGATGTTTATGTAAGTTATCAAAATATTCATAAATACCTATTAATGATACAAGTTCCTCATGGTTTGGGCCTCCGGGATTAATAGTATAGGGATAATTTCCATTTAAAAATTCATGATTTTGATTTGGTAAATCTTTTAATATTTCTTCTTTGCCATAAAGAAGTGCTAAATGGGGACCATATGTTTTGTAGAGACTAAAAGTATAAAAATCTACATCTAGTTCTTTTACATTGGGAAAGCCATGTGGTGCATAAGACACACCATCTCCTACTACAATTATGTTACTTTCATGTGCAATTTTACAAATTTTCTTTAAATTATTTATAGATCCAACAATATTTGAACAATGAGTAACGGCTAAAATTTTTGTTTTATTTGAAATTAATTTTTTAAGTTCTGATATTTCTAGTTCATGATTATTTAAATCAAATTTCCATTCAACAATCTTAGCACCTACTTCAGTTAACCTTCTCCATGGACTTATGTTTGCTTCATGATCTTGATTAGTAACAATAATTTCATCATTTTTACTAATATATTTTTTTAATGCATTTGATAAAACATATAAATTAATGGAAGTAGAGCCTCCTATAAGTATTTCATTTTTATATGCATTAATCATTTTGGCAAATAATTCTGTTGCCTTATCCATATTATCACCAGCAATTTTAGACATTGGATATTCAGCATAAGGTTGGACTTTTGTAGATGTCATAAATTCTGTTAATTTTTCTATAACATTAATTGGAACGTAACTTCCTCCTGCGTTTTCAAAAAAAGACCAATCCTTAGATAACGGATCACTAAATGCAGGAAATTGTGATCGTACGTAATCTATATCGAGTTTAATATTTTGTAACACCAATGATACCTCTTATTGTATAATTTTTTATTCTAATATAAAAATAAAATCTATAAATATTTATTTCAAGTATATTAAATATGATTGATAAACGAAAATTTTATATAGATGGGAAATGGGTTAATCCAGTCATAAAAAATGATTTTGCAGTTATTAACCCATCTAATGAAAAAGCATATGCTTTTATATCTCTAGGTAGTAAAAAAGACGTTGATTTAGCTGTTAATGCAGCAAAAATGGCTTTTTTAAAATGGAGTCAGGTTGATAAAAAAGAAAAAATCATTCTTTTACAAAATTTACTTAAGATTTATGAAGATAGATGGCATGAAATAACCCAAACAATGTCTGATGAAATGGGGGCTCCATTAGATTGGTCATCCTCCGCTCAAACTTCATCTGGTGCTGATCATATCAAAGATTTTATTTTAAGACTTAAAAATTTTGAATTTGAAAAAAAGTTCAATAAAGAATCTAATAATTATATTGTTTATGAGCCAATCGGAGTTTGCGGTTTAATAACTCCTTGGAATTGGCCAATTAATCAAATTACATTAAAAGTGATACCTGCATTGGCTACTGGATGCACTATGATATTGAAACCTTCTGAAATTGCACCTTTGTCTGGAATGCTTTTTTCAGAAATCATTCATGAAGCAGGATTTCCTCCAGGTGTATTTAATTTAGTAAATGGTGATGGAGAAGGTGTAGGCACAGATCTATCTTCCCATAAAGATATTGATATGATTTCATTTACTGGATCAACGAGAGCAGGAAAACTTATTTCTAAAAATGCTGCAGAAACTATTAAAAGAGTTTGCTTAGAATTAGGAGGTAAGGGAGGAAATATTGTTTTTAGCGACTCACATCCAGATGCAGTAAGAGAAGGTGTTAGAAATATTATGAGTAATTCTGGTCAATCTTGTGATGCACCAACAAGAATGCTAGTTGAAAAAACAATCTATAAAAGAGCAATAGAAGAGGCGGCTGATGAAGCAAATAAAATCAAAGTTGACATTGCTTCTAAGAATGGAGATCATATCGGTCCAGTTATTTCTAAAACACAATATGATAAAATTATTGATCTAATTAATAGCGGTATTAATGAGGGTGCTACACTCGTAGCTGGAGGTCCTCAAAAACCAAATGGATTAGAAAAAGGATATTTTATAAAACCTACAATATTTACAGATGTCACTAATGATATGAGAATAGCAAAAGAAGAAATTTTTGGACCAGTACTATCAATAATTCCATTTGAGAATGAAGATGAGGCTGTATCAATTGTTAACGATACATCATATGGCCTAGGAAATTATGTTCAAACTCAAGATAAAGAAAAGGCTAAAAGGGTAGCAAGAAAATTTAGATCTGGGGGTGTCTATATAAATGGAAATAGTGCTGATCCAGGTACTCCCTTTGGTGGTTACAGACAATCGGGTAATGGAAGAGAGGGAGGTGATTGGGGTCTAGAAGAATATTTAGAAATTAAAACTATCTGTGGCTGGGAATAATCTAAACTTTAATATTATTAAAATAATTTAATCTTCCTATTATTTCATCTCTTTCAATATAATATCCTTGAAGATGTCTATTTCCAGAGTTTGGATCAAATTCAGTCCTTCCATGTAATACTCTTCTATTGTTAAAACAAAATATATCACCTGCCTCTAATCTAAAATCAATTTTAAATTTTTTGTTTTGAAGCAATGCTGCAAAATATTGGTAAGCATCATAAAATTTTTTCATTTTTTTTGGATCAATATCAACTGCTCCCATTGCAGCCATACTAAATCTAATATCATTGAAATCATTATCTTTTGTAAGTGTAATTATTGGTGAATGAAGAATTCTGACAGCTTTTTGAGTATAATCAGTATCTTTGAATTTAACGTGAGTTTTTGTTAAAATATTAAAAACATCTTTTTCATTTTTTTTTAAATAATTTGCAACTGCAAAACCATCTACAACAGATGATAATCCACCATTAGCTTCATTTACTAAACAATGAAGAAACTGATAACCAGGAGCATATTCAAAATAAGGTAAGTCGGTATGATTTCTTAATGCATCTGCCGTATAAGCAGTGTTATTTGGCTTTGGAATGTTAATTACTTCAAATGGTGTGCCAAAAAATGTTTCTCTATGATGGCTTATTCTGTTTATTATTTTGAATGCTGATTTTTTTCTAGTTGGTGCATTTTTGATTAATGCAAAACCATAAGTATGAAGTAAATTTAACCATTTATTTAAATGTTTGTCATTTTTTATTACACTATTATGATCAACAATAATTTTTTTTAAATTTTTTTTTAATTTACCATCCCAAAAAATATAAGGTGATTTATATTTTCGATTATTTATTTCGGTATAACAATGATCTCTTAACCATTTTAAATTGAATTTGCTACTATGATTACCTTCACTCCAATCAATATTGAGTTTATTTTTTTCAATTTTATAATTTTTAGGAAATATTTTTTTACTGACAGTTAAAATATTAAAGACTCGCATATTTGCAGTTGGATGTATTGCTGTTGGGCAATTATCTCTTAACCACATAAAATGGAATTTACTTTCAAAATTATCTTTCCACAAAATACTTAAATGGTTATTCTTTTTTTCTAATTTTTTTACATGATATTTGTTACTCATTTTGAAATATTTATATCTAAAAAATTATCTTAGTATATTTAACAAATTAATGAAATCGAAAAATAATAATCTCTTGGGAATTTCTTTCATGTTATTTTCTATGTTTTGTCTAAGTATAAATGATATCACGTATAAATATTTAAGCTTTCATTTTCCTGTATGGGAATCAATATTCTTCAGAGCACTAAGTGGAAGTATTATTGCAACTTTTTTAGCAATGTATTTTGGATTTGATAAGTTAAAAACTAAAAAACCAGTTAGACATGCTATCCGAGCTCTTTCTGCTTCTGCTTGTGTTGTTTTCTATATTTACGGAATTAATCATTTAATGTTATCTGAAAATATTGCTATTGCACATTCTGCTCCCATTATTGCTGCTTTTCTTGCTGTACCAATACTTGGTGAGAGAATTGGGATTTTTAGAACTACAGCAATATTGATTGGTTTCATCGGTGTATTAATTATTGTTAAACCCGGTACTGACTTATTCAAATTAGAAACACTCTATCCTCTAATATCAGCAGCTTTTATGGCTTCTGTTTATTTATCAACGAGATCAGTAATGAGTACCGATTCTAGTGTTGCAATTGTTTTTTATTACTCTTTTGCATTATTATTTACGTCAATAATATTTTTCCCTGATAATTTTATTATGCCAAATGGAATTCAATTAATTTTAGCTATGAGTTTAGGTGTGATGGGATCACTAGGACATTTATTTATGTCTCAAGCAGCTAAATACGCAGATGTTGCAATTACTTCACCCTTTGAATACTCATCTTTTATATTTGTAGGAATAATGGGATATTTAATTTATTCTGAGGTTCCAACTTTAAGTATTTATTTAGGCGGAGCAATAATTATCAGTACTGGAATATTTATAGCTTACAGAGAAAGAAAAACTAGCTAAATTAAAAAATTATTTCTTTTAAATTTTTCTTCTTATATTTTTGATTTCTTATTTTATTTAAAATATTTTTTTTACCTCCACACATTAAAAATTTATTATCAATATCTTCGTCTTTTAAAGGGTCATTTTTTCCTCCTTTAATATGTAATATTTTTTCAATCAATATACTTCCATCATTCATTATTACTTTAATTATATCAGGATACTTAGGATCATAGTCTTCAAAATTATTTGGGACTTTGTAAGTGATTAGTTTAATCTTTCTAGTCAATTTTAAACTTTTTTTATTTTTAGAAATATTTAAACTAGTTAAATCAAATTTACCATTAATGAGAGCGGTTGCTAAACAATAACTCAATGAAAATCTAGCTTCAGTAGAATTTTTAGGTATATGAAATTTTGATACTCTGAACCAAGGTTCTGGAAACTCAATTGCGATAGATTTAATATTTTTTTTTATAAAAATTTTTTTATTTAAAATTAATCCGCCTTGTATTACTCTTTGTGAATAACTACAAACTGGCCAAAACTTAATAAAATTTGGAAATTTAATTATTGCATTTCCTAAATCTGATCTTTTAAGATTATTATTTAATTTTTTAGAAAATTTACTACCATACAATTCAATAAATCCTCTCTCAATATTCCAAATATCTTGATTAGCTGTCCCTCCATTTTTTGCAAGTAAGGCTGACTGTACCCCTGCTTGAGCAGCAAAACCTACATGAAAAGCTTTTATATCTGTGCCGAATTGCTGTTTTAAACCAGATGAAAAACTTGTTGCAATAGAAATTGCATTTGCCATTTGATCTGCATTTAATTTTAACACTTTAGATACTGCCGCAGCAGTTCCTATCACGCCTATTGTATTTGCTGAATGCCATCCTTTATAATAATGATCATAACTAAGTGCTTGTCCTAATTTTATTATTAATTCATATCCTACTAGCCATCCCTGATATGTTTCCTCAATTGAGATGTCTTTCATTTGAGCAATAGATATAAGAGCAGAAAAAATTGGTGCACTAGGATGAGATCCTGCAACGAATTCGTAATCATCAAAGTCTATAGACGCTGATCTGACTCCATGTAAAAAACATGCTGCAGAAATAGATAATTTTTTTCCTCCTCCAAATATCTTAATGTTTTTTGAATTATTATTTTCTAAACAGTATTTTAAGGCAACCTTTGATTGTTTTTCTTTAACACCTGATAATATACAAGCTAGGGTATCTATGAATGCATTTTCTGCTTTTTTATAAGTTACCTTATTGATATTAATTTTTTTTTGTGATGCCCAATTACAAAATTTTTTATGAAAACTCATTTTTTATATTTTGCAATCATTGTAATTTCTTGTTTTTCATTAAGAATTCTTCCAATAATTTCATCATCTCGATTTTCAGCAATTTCTACAAAGAAATTATTGTTATATACAAGAGGTGCTATAGCTTTATATTCAAAAGAATTGAACTCAATCTCGTTTTTTCTTGCAAGATTTAAAAGATAAGTTGCTTGAAGAGGTGCGTGGACTAATAATCCCATATGGCCCTCATAATTTTTTGTATAATCATTATCATAATGAATCTTATGTCCATTAAAAGTTAAAGCAGAATATCTAAATAGCAAAGTTGATGAACTAAAAATTTCTACTTTATCAATTAATTTTAATTCATCTTTTATTTTAGGAGTAATGGAGTTTTTATTTATTTTTTCTCTATAAACAGCAGTTTGATCTTCTGATATTATTAATTTATTTTTATTTAAATATTCATGATTAATATTAACAAAACATAGATTGCCTGATCTACCTTCTTTAAATTCAATACTTGAAATGGTTGAATTTTTTTTAATTTCATATCCAATTTTAAATTCATCAAATATTTTTATTTTACCTCCAGCCCACATTCTAATTTTATAAGGTAACTCAGGTAAGAAAATTCCTAATTTTGTATTTCCATCTTTATCTAGTTCGTCTATTGAAGCCACATCTGGGCATAAACATAAAAAAATTCCTTCAGGAACAGTTTGATCACTTAAACAGTTTTGATCGATTGTTTTTTTTAAATGATCAACTAATCGAGGAGTAATGATATCACATCTTGAAATTTTCTTTCCAATCCAATCTTTGTAATTATTCATATTTAATTTACTCGAGTTTACTTATAAATTAATAATTAGTATAATTTATATTTTTAAAAAATGAAAAAAACATTTGACTATATAATAGCAGGAGGAGGTTCTGCTGGCTGTACATTAGCCTCAAGATTATCCGAAAATAAAGATATAAAGGTATTACTAATAGAAGCTGGGGGGTCAGGAAAAAGTTTATTCACTCAAATGCCTGGTGGTAACGGATACATTTTTGGAAACCCTAAATTTGATTGGGGTTTTGAGTCAATACCTCAGCCTTCTTTAAATAATAGAAAAATTTTATACCCTAGAGGTAAAGGGCTAGGAGGATCGTCTCTTTTAAATGGTATGATTTACATGAGAGGCGCTCCAGGTGATTTTAATCGATGGAGACAAAAGGGCTTAGAGGGTTGGTCATATAATGATGTGTTACCATATTTCAAAAGATCTGCCTCAGCTTTTCATAGAGAAAAAAATGAATATCACTCACATTCAGGTCCTTTAAAACTTACACCAGCTGGTAATTACAATTCTATCGATAAAGCATTTGTTGATGCATGTGTTGAAGCTGGGGCAAAAATTAATAATGATTTTTACAATGGCAATCTAAATGGAGTAGGCCGATATGATGTTAAAGTATGGAAGGGAAAAAGACAATCATCTGCAGAAGCTTATTTGAAATTTAAACCTAGCAACTTAACAATTTATAAAAATACATCTGTAATAAAAATTTTAATTGAGAAAAATAAAGCTAAAGGATTACTTTTATCAAATGGTGAAGTTTATGCATCAACAGAGGTAATATTATCTTTAGGAGCATTCGGTAGTCCCAAATGTTTAATGTTGTCAGGAATAGGTCCAGAAGAACATTTAAAAGAAAAAAATATAGAATTATTAATTAACTTACCCGGAGTAGGTGAAAACCTTCACGATCATCCTGTTATGCCAATGAATTGGACTTTTCAAAACAACAATTTAAGTTTCTCTAAATATCAAAGGATCGATAGAGCTATTGTTGTGGGATTAAAATATATTTTATTTAAACAAGGATTAGCTGCTGCTCCTTTTTGGTCAACAAATCTATTTCATGCAATAAGAGAAAAAGAAATGCCTGAAATACAAGTGTTCATGACACCTATGTGTTTCAAAGAAGAAAAAGATAACTGGTCTATGAGTTTAGATAATTTATTAAATTTTGGTTCATTATTTTTTTCTAGAGGTAAAAAAGCTTTTCCAGGATTACACTTTCAAATAAATTTACTAAGACCAAAGAGCACAGGAAGTGTAAAACTTAAAAGCTCAAATCCTAATGATGAACTTAATATAAATCCAAATTGGTTCATCGATCCATCAGATATGGAAGATATGATAGAAGGGATGAAGCATACAAGAGAAGTATTATCAAAACCCAGTTTAGCTAAAATTGTTTCGGAGGAAATACTTCCAGGAAAAAAAATAAAAAGTGATCAGGATTTAAAAGAGTCAGTTCGAAATCATGTACAAACAGGACATCATCCTGCATCTACTTGCGCAATGGGTTCAAGTAATAACAAAATGGCAGTACTTGATAATCAGCTTAAAGTTAGAGGAATAGACAATCTGAGAGTAGTAGATGCATCTTCTTTCCCAGATATGATAAGTGGAAATATAAATGCATCTGTAATAATGTTAGCAGAAAAAGCATCAGATATGATATTAAAAATTAATCAATCACAAATAAGTTGACCAATGAAAATATTTAAGTTTAAATAAATTATGTCTGAAATTCAAACCTACAAATTTTATGCAGGAAATAAATGGCATGACCCTTCTTCTGAAAAATATTTTGAAAGTGAGGATCCATCTATAGGAAAAGTATGGGCAAAGGTCCCTGACTGTAATGAAAAAGATATTAATCTTGCAGTATCATCTGCTAAACGTGCTTATTATGATGGTCCTTATGGTAAAATGCATCCATCAGAAAGAGGGAGAACATTAACTAGAATTGGAGATATTATTGCTAAAAATGCAGAACGCATTGGGCAAATAGAAACTAAAGACAACGGTAAACTTCCAAAAAATATCACCCCTTCTTTGACTAGCTGGCAGACTGAGAGTTTTTATTATTATGCAGGTATGTGTGATAAGTATGAAGGTAGATTGATACCTTCAGAGGTTCCGAATATGCATAATTACTTAAAATGGGAACCATTTGGAGTTGTTGCACTTATTCTTCCTTGGAACTCACCAATTGGAACATTAATCTGGAAATTAGCGCCAGCAATAGCAGCAGGCAATACAGTTGTAATTAAACCTTCAGAAAGAGCATCATGCTCTACATTAGAGTTAATGAAAATTTTAGAAGATGCTGATCTTCCAGAAGGTTTGATAAATGTTGTTACTGGTTTTGGTCCTACCACTGGTGCACCTCTTATTGAACATCAAGATGTTAGGATGATAAGTTTTACAGGTGGAACAAAAGGGGGGAGTGCAGCAAGTTTAAGTGCATCCAAATATGTTAAACCAATTATTATGGAGTTAGGGGGAAAATCACCACAAATTATATTTAAAGATGCTGATTTAACTTTATCAGTTAATGGAGTTGTTTCAGGAATCTTTCCAGTTTCAGGTCATAGCTGTATTTCAGGATCAAGAATATTAGTGCATAAAGATATAAAAGATAAATTTACTCAAAATTTATTAGAAGTTGTTAAAAAAGCTAAAGTTGGTCACCCAAATGATGCAGCAACACAAATAGGACCTATAGCAAATAAAGAGCAATATGATTTTATTTTATCTAAGATAGAAGCGGCTGAAAAAAGAGGTTTAAAATTATTAATTGATGGAAGAAAAGATCAAAAATCTGAAGGGTACTATATTGGACCAACTATTTTTGATAATGTTCCAAATGAAGATGATTTAGCTCAAAATGAAGTATTTGGACCTGTCGCCTCAATACAATCTTGGGATAATGAAGATGAAGTAATTAAAATTGCAAACGATACTATTTATGGACTTGCAGCAGGTATTTGGACTAAGGATACTAATAAAGCTATACGTTTAGCAGATAAGATAGAGGCTGGAACTGTTTATATAAATAATTATTTTAATGCTTCTACTCAATCTCCAGTTGGAGGTTTCAAGCAATCAGGATACGGTCGTGAAAATGGATGGGAGGGAATGCAAAGTTACATGCAGACTAAATCTACATGGTTAGCTACCAATCCATCTCAACCTGACCCATTTTAAGAAGTAATTATTCTTTCCAGTTTGGCTCTCTTTTTTCTAAAAAAGCTTCAATACCTTCTTTGGAATCATCATGTAACATATTTTCCGTCATTACATTTGAAGTAAAAGTATATGCGTCTTCTAAATTCATATCTTTTTGTTTGTAAAAAGCTTCTTTACCAATTTTAATAGTATTAGAAGATTTAGAAGATATTTTTTTAGCAATTTGAAATACATTTTCTTTTAAACTATCTTCTTCAAAGACATCATTTATTAAGCCAATCCTTAATGCTTTATTTGCATCTATAAGATCTCCAGTGAGAAGCATTTCCATTGCTTGCTTTTTACCTACAGTTCTTGATAATGGAACCATTGGTGTAGAACAAAATAATCCAATATTAACACCAGGAGTTGCATATTTTGCTTTGCTACTTGAGTAAGCTAAATCACAGCTAGAAATTAACTGACAGCCTGCTGCAGTAGCGATA
Organism: uncultured Alphaproteobacteria bacterium; assembly: GCA_902530685.1. Taxonomy (GTDB): domain Bacteria; phylum Pseudomonadota; class Alphaproteobacteria; order HIMB59; genus CACPNW01. The sequence goes on from CACAAZ010000005.1 coordinate 12,144, forward strand.
CCATCAATCATAGCTATAACTGGTTTATTATTTTTATTAATTTTCAGCATAAGTTGAGAGCACATTTGAAATATTTTTTTAAAATAGCTTTCACCTTTGTCATTTTGCAATCTTTGTGAATTTAAATCTTTTAAATTATGTCCTGCACAAAAAATATTACCTTTTGATGATAAAATAATTACTTTTACTTCATTATCTTTATCAGCAATATCTAGCGCTGATGTCAATTCATTGATCATCTTTTCGCTTAAAGTATTTTGGTTTTTCTGGTCATTAAGAATAATATTAAAAATATTATTATTTTTTTCAGTTAAAATTAGATTTAAATTCATTTAATTGATTTGAATTTCAACATCTTTAGATAGGGAATTAGCGATAAAACAATACTTATGTGATCTCTCTTTCATCTTTTTCATTTCTTCATCAGAAATATTAAAATTATTTTCAAATACTATAGCTGGATTTAGCTCTATTTTGTTGACGTACATTCTTCCCTCCGCATTTTTTCCTAAATACGAAATTGCTTTATCTTTATAATTAATAACTGGCCATTTCATTTTTGCAGCTAAAGCTAAAAACGTCATCATAAAACAACTACTTACAGCCGCAGCTAGTTTTTGTTCTGGATTAATATTAGTTTCACTCCCTCCATAATCTGGAGATGATCCCGCATCAATAGATACATTTTCGTTAAGTATTACTGTGTGATCAGTTAAGTATTTTCCAAATTCGAGTTTTTGATCTCCTAATTCCCACTTTAATTCGATTGAATGACTCATTTTAAGAATTATTAAAAGGTAGTGAGCACACTTTACCTTTTCTCTCAATATTGTCTGGTGTTAATACAATAACATCCTGTCCATCATTCCAATAATCTCTATCAACCATTGATAGCCCAATATTGGTTTTTAAAAATGGTGAATAAATACCAGAGGTGATATTACCAATTTGAAATCTATTTTTTGAATATACAGGAAAAGGTATTGAGCATGGAGGAGTTGGGGACCCATCAAAAGTAATGCCTTTTATTTTTTTTTCTATTCCATTTTTTAATATTTTTTTTAGTTGATTTTTTCCAATGAAATCATGAGATAAATTGTTACAATAATTATCAAATCCACATTCAATTGGATTATTTTCTAGAGTAAATTCATTACCATAGGATAATAAACCACCTTCTATTCTATCAATTAAATTTGGACATCCAGGTGAAATATTAAAATCTTTTCCTACTTCCCAAATAGTTTCCCAAAGTTTTTTTCCTAAACTAAAACCTTTAAGATAAATCTCAAAACCATCTTGTTTGCTATATCCTGATCTTGCAATTATCTGCTTTGTTCCTTCAAATTCAAAAAAAGAAAAATGAAAGAATTTTAATTTTTTTATTTTTTCTCCAAATATTGATGACATTAATTCTTCAGATTTTGGACCTTGAATTGCTAGGGGGTAAATATCTGGCTCTATAATATCAACTTTAAAGTTTCTTCCTACAGCCAATCCCTTTGCCCAAAGAAGAACATCTGAGTCTGCAACTGATAGCCAATATTTATTTTCACTTAATTTTAAAAGTACAGGATCATTTATCATCCCTGCATTTTCATCAATCATTGGATAATAGTAACATTTACCAATAGGCATATCTTTTATTGATCTTGGAGACATGAGTTGTATTAATTTTGGAGCATCTTCTCCTAGTATTTGAACCTGTCGTTGACATGAAACATCCCAAATTTGAGTATTTTTAGATAAGTGCCAATAATCTTCTTCTACTGTTGCTTTATATGATTTTGGAAGAAGCATATGATTAACTACAGTAAAACCACTTACACCAGCCTCAATTACTTTTTCGGTATAGGGAGTTCTCCTTATACGTCTAGACATGTTTAATCCTGAATTACTCATTTTATTTTGACCACCATATTGAGTATCCATTTGGAGAAATAATTAGAGGTATGTGGTATTTTTTAAGAGGATCTTTCATTTTAAATTTAACACTTATTGAATTAATTATTTCACTAGTATTTCTAAAATATTTACCAGAATTAATTATCATTTCATAATCACTTTCACAATCTTCTTTCGTTAATTCAAATTCTTTAAGCATTCTTCCAGAGCTATCTGTTTTATCTTCTAGAAATACAACTTTGTTATTATTATTTACTTTATGAATAACAATTTCTACATCACTTGCATGCGTACCATCTATTGAGTTTAGTAAATGTGTAGAAAAAATTGCCATAACCTACTCTATAGACGCTTTATCTCTTTTATCACTAACTGCAGCAACTATTGGACTTATAACACCTTTAGCCTTAACATTTACACATGCAGTTTTACCACTATCTAACGCTCTTTTTAAAGCGGGGGCTAAATCTTCTCTTTTAGTAACTAATTCTCCATGCCCTCCAAAACCCTCAAAAATTGAATGAAATGGAATATCTCTAAAATCAGTTGCAAAGTGTTTCCCACTTTCAAATAATCTTTCTTGTTGTTGTGAGATACAGTCAAGACCTCCATTGTTATCTATAACTACAACAATAGGTTTTTTTTCTTGAAATGCAGCTTCAATTGATAATCCACCAGATAAAAATGCACCATCTCCACTTATTAAAACAACATTAGATTTAGGATTAAGATTTTTTGCTGATATTGCAAAAGGAACTCCAACACCTAACATACTGAAAGTACCTGGATGCAATATTCCTCCAAGTTTTTTACCTTTTGATCCAGCAATATTAATTGCGATCTCAGACCAGAAATGTGTATTTCCACCATCAATAACTAACCAATCATTTTCAGTTAATACTTCTTGAACATCTAAAGCTAATTGAAGAGGATGAATTTTTCCGCCATTTTTTTTCGTCTCTTCAGTTTCTTTATTTAATTCATCTAATGTTTTATCAATCCAATTTTTTTTCTCTTTTTTATTCTTATCAAACCATTGATTGTTTAATTTCCATTTACTGTTTTTCTTTAACTCTATGAGTTTGTCCAAAAAAACTCCAGGATCACAAAGTAAATTAATATCTGCAGCTCTATTTAGTTCAATTTCTTCATGCGATCCATTAATACAAATAAGCTTAGTGTTTTTTGGAAAAAGTGGAGGATTACCAAAATTCATTTGATTATCAAGACGTGCACCAATCATAAGAACCAAATCTGATTCATTTAGAGCCATTTTTGATGGAGGATATTGATGAATATCTGCCAGACCCATGTATGTATCTGCCTCTTCACCTAAAAGCTTTTGATGGTATGGTATATTAAATATTGGAATGTTTAATTCAAAGCCAGCTTGTTCTAATTTTTTTTCCGCACTAGACCACCAAACACCATGCCCTCCAATAAAAACAGGTTTTTGCGCACTAATTGCCAGATTAAATATTTCATTTAAACTCTCAGGATCAGGCCAAGCTTTTGCTAAAGGTTTCTTTTGATGAGTAAAAGGTCTTTCTTCTAAACCTGCATCATCTGCAAATGATGAAAACATTATATCTACTGGCACACTTAAATGTACTGCACCAGGATAGCCATTTGTTGCAATTCTATAAGCTTTATCTACGAACTCCCTTATTCTATTGCCATCTGTTATACTTGCACTGTATTTTGTTAAAGGTGCAGCAATAGATACATCATCTATTTCCTTAAAACCCCCTGATCCTTGTCTTTTTAAGCTACTAGATCCAGTTATAAAAATAACAGGGGATCTTTCACCCCAAGCTTCCATCATTGAGGGTACTGCATTTGCAAAACCTTCTGGTCCAACAATACAAACAGAAGGTTTTCTTGATATTCTAGTATGACCATCAGCTAAATGACCAGCAATTTGTTCATGAGGACAATTAATTACATTAATTTGACACTCCATAAATCCTTCAAGTGCCGGATTACAAAAACCTCCAGAAAGTGTAAAAACATTATCAATACCTTTGTCTTTAAGAGCTCTTGCAACTAATGCCCCACCTCTAATCTTTTTATCTCCCATCTTAATACTTTATATCCTTAAAAAATTTCTCTGCTATAATTTTTTTATCAACTTCATTTATATCGGTTAATCCCACTAAGCCAAGATTTGTACTTAACTCTTCTTTAATTAGGTTAATGATTCTTCTAAGACCTCTTTCACCATCTGCTCCAATAGCATACATTAAAGGTCTGCCAAACATAACAAAGTTAGCACCCAGAGCTAATGCGCGTAAAATATCACTACCACTTCTAATGCCACTATCAAAAAGTATTGGAAAATCGTCTCCCAAAGCTTTTCGTATTAATGGCAAAGCATTTATAGAAGCAGTAGCACTATCTAATTGCCTACCACCATGATTTGATACTTGAATTGCATCAGCACCAGCCTCTTTAATTTTTAAAGCATCTTCAGAATTCATTACTCCTTTGATTATTAATTTTTCTTTCCAAGCGTCTCGAACCCTTTTTAGAGTATTCCAATCAGTTGCTCCTCTACTTTCTTTTCGTCTAAAAATTTGATCACCACTTTTAGAGGTAACATAATTCATTGGTTGTGGAGCACCTTTAAATAAAGTTGTTAAGCTCCATTGAGGATGTAGTGCAAAATCTAAAAATTGTTTTGGGCCAATTTTAAATGGATAACCAAAGCCATTTCTATCATCTCTGGCCCTTCTTGAAAGAATTGGAACATCTACAGTGAGTATTAAAACCTTATATCCAATGCTTTCTGCTCTTTTTAATAATTCCATAATAAATTCTTCACTTTGAAAAATATATATTTGCATCCATGAATGACCTTCTGAAAAAGTAAACATATCTTCAAGCGTAGTACTAGAAGCCATTGAAACACATGTTGGAATATTATTATACGCACTTTCTTTTGCTATCATTTTATCTGCTTCAGGCCATGAAAGATTTGTCATTCCCATTGGTGCAAATCCAAATGGATAATCAAAATGAAAATCAAATATTTTTTTACTTAAATTTCTATTCTCGACATTTCTGAAAACCTTAGGTTCAAGTCTAATTTGATCTAATGCTTTACTATTAATTTCAGCAAGTTTATCATCTCCTGACGCTCCATCAATGAAATCAAAGACTAATTTTGGTAATCTCTTTTTAGATAACCTAATTGCATCATCTATTGTATGGATTTTAGTGCTAGCTTTAATGAGATCATTCATTTTAATATTTGTATTCTAATATAATTTATAATTCTATTATAAAATATATTAGTTTTTTGAAATACCCTTCCAAGGCATAGGGCTAGACGGAATATCTTCTTTTAAACCTCTTTGTATTTCTCCTTTCTTATCATACATTGGTAAAGTACATATTTCACCTTTTTGTAAAGTACCATCATCACATCTAACATCTACTATTGTGTCTGGCCCAAACTCTGCTTTATCCATATGAACTATAGCAACACCACAAACTTGAAGTGGTGACCATGTACTTGAAGTTACTATTCCAACTTTTTTATTATCAATAGAAATTTCAGAATCAACCAACGCAAAGCTATTTTCCACTCTCATACCCCATGTTAAACAATCTTTGTTTGCATTAAGTAAATAATCTCTTCCAATAAAATCTCCTTTATTAAAATCTATAAACTTTCCTAATCCAACAGCAAATGGAGATCTGTCTCTTGTAAAATCTCTCCCTGCAGATAAAAGGCCTGCCTCAATTCTTCTACATCTAAATCCTGGAGAGGCTGTAAGGATCATTCCCATTTCTTCACCCTTACTGAGTATTAAATCCCCAATTTTTTTTGAATCATTTTCTGGTCTTAAATAAATCTCCCAACCTAGTTCATTCGTAAAACCTGTTCTACTTATAATTACTTTTTCTGATGCAATTGAAGTTTCGATCCAATCAAAGTAATTAAAATTATTTTTTAATGGTTCATCAATTAGTTTTTCTAACAGTTTTAGAGATTTAGGGCCTTGTATTTGACTTACCCAAACATTTGGATCTTTAATTTCAACATCTAAATTTTTCGAATGAGCTTTGTACCAACTGTATAAATGTCCATCACCTTGTGCAAACCAAAATTTATTTTTTTCTAATCTCAATAATAATCCATCTGAAATCATTCCTCCATCATGGTAGCATGCAAATTGATATGAGCATTTTCCAATTTTTACTTTTGAAATATCTCTAGGAAATATTTGTTGAAGTAAATTTTCAGCATCTGGACCAGAGATTTCATATGGATGCTCACCCGTATGACGTAAAATTATTTCTTGTCTAGCTTTCCAATACATTTCATCTGCTGTAGCATTAGATAATTTTTCAAGAGTAAATCTACCATCGGCGTAGTTAGTATATTCTGGGTTAAGTGGTAATTCCTGATATGTAAGAGGATGTATTTTCATGGGCCTAGCCAAATCTAAAGATCTACCAGTTTCTTTAATAACTGGCTTTACAACAAATCTGTAATTATTAACTACATTACCCATAAAATTTACTCAATTTATCACAAAATAATGAAAAAAAAATTTTAAAATAAATTCTTAATGGCTTCAATATGTCGTGGTTTTATTTCACAGCATCCACCAACTAGAGTAACACCTTCATTTAAAGAATTTAAAACAAAATTTTTATATTTTTCTTCTCCAAATTCTTCATTTCGAGTACCAAGTAACTCAACGGGATCAATATAATCATAATGTCCTTCAAAACCTTCGGAATTAAATTTTTCTTGATTACTAGTAGGCAGTTGTTTAAATAAATTCATTTTATAACCAAAAGGAAGCTTTTGTTTATTAAATATAGGAATGCTCAAATTAACGATTTCAGGTGATACGCAGGCTGATACTATGCCGCAACAATTAAATTTTTTAATAGTTTCAAAAAGTTCATTAAGACTTTCTCCAGATGGTAATTTTCCATCATAACGTAAGTGCACACCTACAAGAACTTGTTTATTAAATTCTTTTGAAGCCTCTAAAGCAATTTTTATTTCTTTGACGGAACACAAAACATCTAAGTAAAATATATCAACGTAATCTTTTAATATTTTTGCAATTTCATAAAAATAATTAAACATTGTTTCATCAGTTTCAAAATGTATTGGGGAATATGTATTACCTTGGTTTGGTAGAGAACCTGCGAGAATAACTTTTTTATCACTTTCATTTTTTGCTTTTAATGCGAGTGCTCCAGCAGATCTTATTCCAAATTCAAATTTATCAAGTAAATTGTATTTTTTTAATAGTCTCCTTCTAACACTAAAATTTGATGTAACGATTAATTGTGATCCTGCATTTATAAAATTTTTATGCATTTCTACTACCATTGAGTGATTATTTTCATTTAATAAAGCTTGTGCAGACCAAAGATCACCTGTTGTTTCTAAACCCATTTCAATTAAAGTTTGACCGGAACCTCCATCAAAGAGGTATTTCTTATTTTTTAAAAACATTTTTTGGGAGATTAGTAGAAATAATGTGGCGCATTTGAATGCGCCACAAAGAAAATTAATATTTTATGCAAACCACCAACGTTCGGAAATTTTGTTACCATCACTTTCCCAGTTTCCAGCAACATCATCTTTGTGAGCAAGTTTTTTAGAACCAGCCCCAACATATTGGTTAAATGCATAAACAATTGCACCACCATCGTAGTTACAAAGAGCTTGAGCTTCCCAGTACATTGATTTCCTTTTTTCAAAATCAAGTTCTGATCTTGCAGATCTAACTAATTCGTTGAAACGTTTAGTTGAATCTGTTTGAACTATATTACCCCAAGCAGCTTCATTCCACTCCGTGTCATCGGTAAACGCAGCAGACCACATCATATCTTCTGTAGGTCTTCCACCCCAAGAACTCATACTAAATCCTTTGGTGTTCCATACGTTACTCCAATATCCATCTTCAGGCTCTTTCTTAACTCGAAGATCGATGCCACACTCTTGAGCAGAAGCGGCAATTAAGTTAGTTGCATCTGTACAACCTGCATAAGGTACTTCAGAAGTACTAATTTCAATTGGACCACTCACACCTGATTTCTTCCAGTGATATGCAGCTTTATCAGCATCAAACTCTCTTTGCTCTAAAGCGCTATTATGGAATGGGTGAGCTGTTGCAATCGGATGATCATTACCTAATGAACCATATCCAAGCATGATCTTATCAACGATTTCTTGTCTTTTAATTGCAAACTTCATTGCCATACGAACATCAAAGTTATCAAATGGTGGAACATTTAATCTCATTGGAGCCGTATAGTGAGCATAACCAGATGCCGCAGTAATTTCTACATTAGGATCTCTAGTTAATAAATTTGCAGTTCTTAGATCAACACCGTTCATCCAATCAATTTCACCGTTTAATAATGCTGCTTGTCTTGTAGCAGGATCATTAATTCCGATTACTTCAACTGAATCAAAGTGAGCAACGCTATCACCTTTGAAATAATTTGGATTTCTTTTTCCAAATTTTGCACCAACACCAGGATTGAATTCATCCATAATATATGGACCAGTTCCAATTGTAGATTGTGCATCTACAACTCCATCCTTAGTTGGTTTAATCATTATATGATAGTCAGTTGTAATCGCTGGCCAGTCTGCATTTGCTCCCTTAAGTTTAAATATAACTCTATTAGCACCATCAGCTGAGATCGTATCAATTTGTGATAATAAACCCCCAGCTGCTGAAGCAGTGTCTGGATTCATATGATACTGATAGTTAAGTACAACATCCTCAGCAGTCATTGATTTACCATTGTGGAATTCAACACCTTTACGAAGATTATATACCCAAGTTTGAGCATCATCTGATTCAATTGACTCAGCAAGTTCAGGTACAATACTATGATCAGAATCAACAACTGTTAAACAGTTTTGATATGACCATGCAGTAGCTTGCATGAACGAGCTTTGATAAGTTGTAGGATCAAGTGTATCTGTTGTATCAGCTGCACCATTACCCCATCTAAAATGTCCGCCTTTTTTTGGAGTAGCAGCAACAGCTTTGTCAGCTAGTGACAGAGCTATTGGTAGAGTTACACCAGTTGCAAGAACAGACATCATGAACTGTCTTCTGTCAATTAGCCCTTTGGTGAGCTTTGAAGACTGCTCTTTAATATATTTGTCTATTTTCTTATCTTTCATTTGTCCTCCCTTTTATTGAACAAAAACCTGTGTTTTTGTTCATAATTTCTAGAAATTTAACAAAAAACAAACTTAAGTTAATTAACATACAAACATATAAATTATTTAAATTCAACGGATAATTTATTAAATTTAGGTTGCATAATGGTCTAATTAAGTAATAACGAAATTAAAATATATAGGAGGACAATATTAGCCAAATTCATCCGATATTTAGAACAATTTTCTTAAGAATTGGCCTTGGATTAATTACTGTATTTGCTTTTTCAGTAATTATTTTCAGTTGTTTTTCTTTTTTGCCAGGAGATTTTGCAACTGAGATTCTCGGTCAATCAGCTACAAAATCCTCTGTAGAGGCTCTTAGATCAGAATTAGGTTTAGATAAACACCCAATCCCAAGATATTTTGAATGGTTGTCCAATGTATTTCAAGGAGATTTTGGAAGCTCTTTCTCAGGAAGGTCTAAAGTACAAGGCGACCAAGGAGATAGATCAAGACTTGTTGTTGAACTAATTATTCCCAGACTGAAAAATACACTTTTTTTAACTGGAGTTAGTGCCCTTGTTGCTATTCCACTTGCATTACTTCTAGGTATTTCAGCTGCCTTATACAGAAATAGTGTTTATGATAGATCAGCAACTGGTTTTAGTTTGATTACTGTTTCTTCACCAGAGTTTTTTACTGGTTATATTTTTATACTTTTATTAGCTACCTTATTTCCAGTTTTTCCCACCATAGCAAATGTCAATGAAGACACATCCTTAATTGATAGGTTTTATTTAACTGCTTTACCTGTTTTTACTTTAACACTTGTCACAATGGGTCATATGATGAGAATGACTCGTTCAGCAATAATAAATATTTTATCTAGTGAATATATTGAAATGGCAAAATTATCTGGTGCTACCAGATATGAAGTAATTGTAAAACACGCCTTACCTAATGCCTGGGCTCCAATTGCTCAAGTAATAACTATTAATCTTGCCTACATGTTAATTGGCTCAGTTGTAGTTGAGTTTGTATTTAATTATCAAGGAATAGGAAGACTAATGGTTGGATCTGTTTATAATAGAGATATTCCAGTTGTTCAGGCTTGCGCTTTAATATTTGCATCAACTTATGTTATTTTAAATCTACTTGCTGATCTAATTGGCATAATTTCAAACCCTAGACTTTTGTATCCAAAATGAGTGATAGTACACAATCATATTCAGCAAAAGGTGAAGTTAGTAATATAACTAAAAGAAGAACTAGATTTGAGAGAATAAAAATAGCATTTTCTAAAGCTCCTTTATCTGCTTGGTTTGGAATGATTGTACTTTCTATTTATCTTTTTGCTGCATTCTTTGCTCCATTTATTGCACCTCATGGTGAAGCAGAAGTTTTCCCAGTTGCGTACGCGCCATGGGGAGGAGAACACTTATTGGGTACAGATCAAATAGGAAGAGACATTCTTTCTAGATTAATCTTTGCTTCAAGAAATACACTAGGAATTTGTTTCTTAGCCTGTTCTATCGCTTTAATTATAGGAACAATATTTGGAATAATTGCAGCAATAGATAGAAGTTATATCGATCAAATCTTAAGCAGATCAATTGATACTTTAATGGCAATTCCTGTAATGATTTTTACTTTTATTCTTTTATCAGTTTTTGGACCAAGTAATTTGAATTTAATTTTAATTTTAGGGGTATTAGAATCTACAAGATTTTTTAGAATTTCAAGATCTGTAGCTGTTGGTCAAGTTGTATTAGAATATGTTGAGGTAGCTAAATTAAGAGGAGAAAAACTTTCATATATTATTTTTAGAGAAATTCTTCCAAATATAGCATCTCCTTTGATAGTAGAATTTGGAGTAAGATTTATCTTTATTATTTTCACTGTTTCAAGTTTAAGTTTTTTAGGATTAGGCATACAGCCACCAGCAGCTGATTGGGCTGCTATGGTGAGAGAAAATGCAATATTAATTCAATATGCCCAATATGATATTACCGCAGGATTAACTCCACTAATACCTGCTGCAATAATTGCATTATTAGCTCTTGCAATTAACTTCGTAATTGATTGGTATTTGTATATTACAAGCGGTTTAAAAGATGACATCAAATAATAAAAAAGAACTTCTTTTGGAAATGAAGAATATTCATATTGATGGATTTTCAGATGAGAGGTGGCATAAAATATTAAAAGGTGTTGATTTAAATTTATACAGAGGTGAGATTTTAGGTTTAATTGGAGAAAGTGGTGCTGGAAAATCGACTATGGGAAAAGCAGCAATGGGTTATACTCAACCAGGTTGCAAAATTATTAAAGGTGAAATATTTTTTAATGGTACAGATCTTGCTAAGCTCACAGAATTTGAAAAAAGAAAAATCTGGGGTACTAAAATTTCATATGTTGCACAATCTGCAGCAGCATCTTTTAATCCTGCACACAGATTAATGGATCAAACAATTAGTGCAGCTAATAGAGCAAAAATAAATCCTACTGACTTATTAAGAAAAGATGCAGTCCAACTTTATGAATCACTACAACTACCAGATGCTAAAAATATTGGAGAGAGATATCCCCATCAAGTCTCTGGCGGTCAATTACAAAGAATTATGACTGCTATGGCTATGTCGCCAAGACCAGAACTTATAATTTTTGATGAACCAACAACTGCACTTGATGTTACTACTCAAGTTGAAGTTCTGTCTGCTATGAGATCAATAGTAGATAAATTTAATACTGCTGCAATTTATATTACACATGATTTAGCTGTAGTTGCTCAAATGGCTGATAGAATTAAGGTTCTTAGATATGGAGAAGAAGTTGAAGAGTCTGAGACAAGAGAGATGCTCTCAAATCCTAAAGAAGAATATACCAAATCACTATGGTCAGTAAGATCACTAATCAAGCCTGAAGAAACAAACAATGATTATATGTTGTCAATTAAAAATATTGATGCAGCTTATGGATCATCAAAAGTTTTGCATGATGTTTCTGTTAATATTCCTAGAGGTAAAACAGTAGCAATAGTTGGAGAAAGTGGATCAGGAAAATCAACAACTGCTAGAGTAATAACGGGCCTACTACCTCAAACCAAAGGAGAAATTATTTTTGATGGAAAAAAATTATCCCCTAAACTTGAGCAAAGATCAAAAGAAGAATTAAGAAGAATTCAAATAATTTTTCAAATGCCTGATACTGCAATGAATCCTAAACAAACTGTTGATGAAATTATTGGAAGACCAATTGAATTTTACCATGGAGTAAAAGGAAAAGAACGTGAGACTAAAGTAATTGAGTTGTTGAAAATGATTGAACTAGATGAAACGTTTTTAGATAGATTGCCATCTGAATTATCAGGAGGCCAAAAACAAAGAATTTGTATAGCTAGAGCTTTAGCCGCTAATCCAGATCTAATTATTTGTGATGAGGTTACTTCAGCATTGGATCAAATTGTTCAAGAAGGAATTTTAAAACTGTTACAAAAACTTCAAAAAGATCTTGGTGTAACTTATATTTTTATAACTCACGATATTGCCACTGTTAAAGCCATTTCGGATGAAATAGTTGTTATGTATCAAGGTAAAGTAGTTGAGCAAGGCTTAAAAAGTAAAATTTTAAACCCTCCACATCCTGATTATACTGAGTTATTATTATCTTCAGTTCCAGAAATGGATCCTGATTGGCTAACAAATCTTTTAAATAAAAGATCAAACTAATTAATCAAATTAAAAATACTTGAAAATATTTTAAATTTATTATTTAAATTTTTTGTGAAAAAAATTTCTAAATTAGATGAGTATTTATTTGATCTTAATGGATACTTAATTATTAAAAATGCTTTAAGTATAAAAGAACTTATTAATTTAAATAAAATTTTGGATGATTTAAAAAACTTAGGTAATAAACAGTGGGCCGGTCATGTTCATGGTCATAATTACGGAGGTAAGGAGGGCTTAAATCTTCAACAAATTTATGAAGCAGGAAAGCCTTTTGAAAATTTAATTGACCATCCTTCATGGATTAATCACATGTTACATTTTGTAGGAGGTAAAGGCTCTTTTGACCACACTCATGGTCCATTATTTATTGATGAGAACTTTGCAAATATTAGAGGCCCAGGTGAGGCTATCGGCATACATTCTGGCAACCATGAAGGCCTACAAAGAAATCATTATAGATTTCAAAATGGAAAATTTCATTGTGCACAAGTAAATATTTTATTAGCTTTGAATGATATTGGTCCAGGTGATGGCGGAACTGTTGTAATACCTGCATCACATAAATCTAACATAGAGCATCCAGAATTTAGAGAAAACAAGATGTTAAAAGGAGGTAAAGTATCATCAGCAGATGGAATGACTGCATCTATTGAGGTTCATTTAAAAGCAGGTGATGGACTTTTATTTGTAGACTCATTATGTCATGGTTCAGCAAAAAGAGTTAATAATGGAGAAAGAAGAATTGTTGTATACAGGTATGGACCCTCTTGGGGATTTTTTCGTCACCCGTATCGCCCATCAGCTCAATTACTTAAAAGATTATCTAAGTTCCAAAAAAGTATTGTGATGCCTCATGAAAAGGTTTTAACTCCTTCTAATAAAAATTCTTGTTGATTGTGAATATTATTAAATCAATTTTAAATATTTTTCTAAGTAAAGAGAGCAAATTTAATAATCTTGAGGCAAGAAATATAATGATAGATGAAAGCATCTTTAATAAAATGAATTTAACATTAGGAAATACTTTTAAAGTTAACGGAAATATCAAAATTAAAAATTTTAAAGAAAAAATTACAGAAGATAATCTAACGGTAGTAGTTATTAATAATAAAGGTAAAACAATTGGCTATATTACCAAAAATGAATTAATTAATAATAAATTTAATGAAAATAAATTTGAAAAATAAAACTTATCTAATCTCAGCTGCTGCAGATGGTATAGGTTTTGCAATTGCTAAAAAGATTATCAGCGTAGGTGGAAAAGTATACATTTCTGATATTAACAAAAAAAAAATTAATGAAATAAATAAAAAATATAAGAACAAAATTTATGCAACCGCTATGGATTGTACAAATCCAGCTGAAATTAAAAATTATTTTCATAAACTAAAATCTCTAAAAAAAATTGATGGTCTAATAAATAACATAGGAATAGCAGGTCCAACCAAAAGTCTTGAAAATGTAAAAATAGAAGAATGGGAGGAGACTATAAAGACAAACTTACATAGTCATTTTTATTATACAAAATATTCTATTCCATTTTTAAAAAAAGCAAAAAAATCATCAATAATTAATCTTTCTTCTACTGCAGGACTTTATGGTTTTGCTCAACGTTCACCTTATACTGCTAGTAAATGGGCAGTAATAGGCCTGACGAAAACTTTAGCAATGGAACTTGGTAAATATAAAATTAGAGTTAATGCAATTTGTCCTGGATCAGTAGAGGGAGATCGAATGAAGCGAGTAGTTGAAGCTAAAGCCTTATTAACAAAAACAAATCCCAAAAAAGTAAAACATGAGTTTGAATCAATGGTATCTCTACAACAATTTGTTAATAAAGAAGATATTGCTTCAATGGCTTTATTTTTATTAAGTAATGAAAGTCAGAATATTTCTGGTCAGGCTATATCAGTAGATGGAAATACTGAAAGAATGAATTAGTGTCTCAATACACTGATTATATAATAATTGGTGCCGGTTCAGCAGGCTGTGTATTAGCAAATAGACTATCATCTCATTCAAAAAATAATGTAACATTATTTGAAGCTGGCCCCTCTAATAATACGTGGAAAGTTGATATGCCAAGTGCATTACTTTATGTAATGCATGATCCAAAATACAATTGGAAATATTATACTGAGCCTGAACCTTATTTAAATAACAGATCTTTATATTGCCCTAGAGGTAAAATGTTAGGTGGTTGCTCCTCTCATAATGGAATGGTTTTTGCTAGGGGGCACAAGGAGGATTTTGATAGATGGGAGTCTTATGGTTTAGATCAATGGAGCTATAGTAAAGTTTTACCATATTATAAAAAACTAGAAACATGGTCTGGAAAAAATAGTCTAAGAGGCAACAATGGTCCATTAAAAGTAAATAAATCTCAAATAGATAAAAAGTTTCCATTATTTAATGCAGTTTTAAAAGCTGCAAAAGAAGCTGGCTATAACATCTTTAATGATTCAAATAGTCTTAGCAATGAAGGATTTGGTACATTTGATGTAACAATTGATAAAGGTGTTCGACAAAGTATACCAAAAGCTTATTTAGATCCTATAAAGAATAGAAAAAATCTTCAAATAATAAAAAAAACATATGTAAAAAAAATAATTTTTAAAGATAAAGTTGCAATAGGGGTAGAATATATAAAAAACAACAAGACACATTATTTTTATGCAAATAAAGAAGTAATACTTAGTGCAGGCTCAATTAATTCGCCAAAAATACTTCAACTCTCAGGAATAGGTAATGCTGCACATCTTAAAGATTTTGGAATTCCAATAATTAATGATTTAAAAGGAGTTGGTGAAAATCTTCAAGATCATTTAGAAATATATATTCAATATAAATCAAAGAAAAAAGAAACATTATATGATTTATCAACCAATTTTATTTCTCAAGGTATTGAAGGAAGCAAATGGTTTACTTTCAAGAAAGGTAAATTAGCTCACTCACATTTAGAGTTAGGTGGTTTTGTAAAAACAAATAAAAATTACTCACATCCAAATTTACAATTTCATTTTTTTCCATCATTAGTAATCAATCATGGTTTAACAAATCCTGAATTTGATGCTTTTCAATTTCACGCATGTCCCAACAGGCCAAAGAGTAGGGGGTTTGTTAAAATAAAATCAAATGATTTTAATATATCACCTCAAATCCAATTTAATTACTTACAAAATCAAGAGGATTTAATTCAAATGAGAGACAGTGTGAAAATTGCAAAAAATATTTGCTCTCAGAAATCACTCTTAGATTATGTTGATTACGAAATAAGGCCTGGAATTGATATTGAATCTAATGAAGAATTAGATGAAGTTATCAGAAATACCTCTGAATCGGCATATCACCCTTCTTGTACTAATAAAATGGGTACAGATCATTATTCAGTTGTTGATCAAAAAACAAAAGTTCATGGTATTGAAAATTTAAGAGTTATAGATGCATCAATTATGCCTGATATTGTTAGTGCCAATTTAAATGCAAGTGTAGTGATGATCGCAGAAAGAGCAGCTGATTTTTTACTAGATTAAAACAAAAACTTAGACCGTTTCTAGCCTAAGTATATTGCTGTTATTTATTCTTAAAGGAAGGAAACACATTAATTAAGGAGGAAATAAACCTTAAAAATGCTAAGAATTAGATAGATTTTCTTCTGAGGGTCCAACCATATCTTTCACTGTAATAAGCTTCAATTCCTTCAGCTAAGTTAAGATCGTAGTTGGAGTCTATAGATCCCTCAAGGACCTTATTCTCAATAGAACTCTGTTCTAAACCTTCTTTTTGGTTTTTAATGTTTTCTGTTAATTTGCTATTCATAATTTACAATATTTACACTTATATAAAATTTATAAAAAAAACTAGTAAATAAGTCATTTTAAATGTAAAGATAATTACTTGATAAAATTTTAATTTGTAAATTTTGTAAATGAATATAGAAGCTGATATAAATATAGGTCCAAGATTAAAAAAACAAAGGATTAACAAGGGTTTTTCCCAAGCTAAACTATCTAAATCAATCGGAATATCACCAAGTTATTTAAATTTAATAGAAAGTGGGAAACGTAAAATACCTCTTTCGTTGTTAATAAAAGCTTCTGAGGAACTAGATTTATCAATAAAGGACTTTTCTGCAGAATCCAATAAACGACTACTTTCAGATGTTATGGATGTTTTGAGTAATGAAATTTTTGATGATCTTAAAATTACTAACCATGACACTAGTAATTTTATTGGATCCAATCCAAACATTGCAAAAGCACTATTAACGATAAATGATTCATTTAAAAGTTTTAAAGAGGATATGCAGAATCGTCTTGAAACAATGGATGTTAATTCTGGCAAAATAGAAAAGCCAACGAGACTTCCAGTTGAAATAGTTTCAGATATTTTGCAAGAGAATAAAAATTATTTTCATGATCTAGAAATAAGTTCAGAAAAATTAAGAAAAGAAATAGGGCTTAAAATAGGTCCAAATATTGGATCGGGTTCAAAACTAACACAATATCTTCAATCAAAGCATGGTATCAAAGTTACAATAGTAACAATTGATCAAGATGAAAAAATAGTCAAACGCTATGATGAAAAAAGTAAAACATATTATTTGTCTGAAATGCTAACATACACTTCAAGAAACTTTCATTTAGCTTCTCAAGTTGCTTATTTAGAAGCTACTGACGTAATAGACAAGGTAATCAAAGAAAATAATGTTGAGTCGGAGGAGGTCGTTCCTTTGCTTAAACTTTCATTATTAAATTACTATGCAGCCGCATTTATGATGCCTTATGATGATTTTTTAAAAAGTGCAAAACTTCATAGATATGATGTAGAAATTTTAATGCACCATTATGCTTGTAGCTTTGAGCAAGTTACACATAGACTAACAAATCTACAGAGACCAGGTAATGCTGGTGTTCCATTTCATTTTTTAAAAACAGATATTGCAGGAAATGTTTCAAAAAGATTTTCTCTTTCAGGAATTCATATTCCCAGACATGGAGGATCATGTCCAAGATGGAATGTTTACACTGCATTTTTAAATCCAGGAAAGATTCACCCACAAATTTCAAAAATGCCTGATGGGAAAGTCTATTTTTGTATAGCAAGAGCATTTGAAAAGGGGATTGAAAAACATGGCATGCCAAAAAGTTTTGTTTCTATTGGCTTAGGATGTGACATGAAATATGCAAAAGATTTGGTTTATTCTGAAGGAATTGACCTCACAAATAAGAAGTTACAAATGCCAATTGGTGTTTCTTGTAGAATATGTCCAAGGGTCGAATGTCAACAAAGAGCATTTCCACCAATCGATAAAGAGTTGAAGCTTGATATCAAATATCGGGGCACATCTCCATACGTAACAATTTAAATCTTAACTAACATCTTCCCTATATTTTTTCCATTAAGTAAATCAATAAATGCTTTAGGAGCATTTTCTAAACCCTCGTAAACTGTCTCTTTAAATTTTATTTTATTATTTTTTAACCAATCTTTCATATCGGTTTCAAATGGTTCATTATCATTTTCATGATCAAATATTAAAAATCCTTTTATAGTTAATCTTTTCACAAGCACATGAGCCATATTTTTTAAACCACTTGGGGGTGTTGTTACATTCATCTGAGATATTCTCCCACAAATTACAATTCTTCCAAAGTTTTTCATTCTGAATATTGCAGACTCTAAAAAATCACCACCAACGTTATCAAAATATAGATCAAAACCTTCTGGACATATCTTTTTAAAATGCAGGACAAGATTTTCAACTTTATTATAATTAAATGCGTGATCTACGTTGAGTTCATTTTGTAACCATTTAACTTTTTCATCAGAGCCAGTGCTCGCATAAACAGTACAACCTAAATTCTTAGCAATTTGACATACTGTCGAGCCTACACTACCACCGGCTGATGAAACAAGAACGGATTGTCCAGCTTTTAATTTCCCATAATTAAATAGACCTATATAAGCTGTTTGTCCTGTCATACCTAGTGGACCTAGGTAAGATTGAATAGGCAAATCTGTAGAAGGAATTTTTTTTAATACACTACTATTACAAACAAAATTATCTCTCATTCCAAAATTGCTAAAAACTGTATCACCTATTTTAAAATTATCATCATCTGACTCTTGAACTGAACCAATTGCATAACCTTCCATTTCTTCACCTAATTTAAATGGTGGTTTATAATTTTTTCTCTCTGTCATTCTTGCTCTCATATAAGGATCAACAGAAATCCAAGAATTTAAAACGTGAATATTATTTTTGTTATTTAATTTAATTTCTTTTGTTTTTATTTCAAAATCATTTTCTGATGGCAATCCTTGGGGAATATAATTTTTTAATGCTACATATTTACAAGTTTTTGTCATATCTATAACTTATATTTTTTCTTTAATTCAATCAAATCAATTAAAAAGTTATCTCTTATATTACTTAGTTTATTAATAGATAATTTTTTAGATTGTATAGCAGTGCCATTAATTATTTTTTGTTTTAATTCTTTATTTAATTTAGGAGATTTTAATTTTGTCCAAGGAAGCTTTAAAGCTGGCCCAAACTGATCTAACATATGTTTCATTCCTAATTCACCTCCAGCTAAATGAAATGTTAGAAATGTACCCATTAAGGCCCAACGCATACCAGGTCCGTAAGTGATCGCATCATCTAAATCCTTAGTTGTTCCGTAACCATCATTAATCATATGCAATCCCTCTCTCCATAATGCTTCTTGCAATCTATCAGATAAAAATCCTGGTAGTTCTTTTTCCACCAACAGAGTTTTCATTTTAATTTTTTTATAAAATGTATTTGCTCTCTTAAAATAAATTTTACTCGTCTTATTGCCTTTAACTATTTCAACTAAAGGCAAAATATAAACAGGATTAAAGGGATGAGCAATCATAAACCTTTGTGGATTAATACATTCTGCTTGTAATTTTGAAGGTAACAATCCAGAAGAACTTGAAGCTATAATTGATTGTTTTGGTGCAAATTTACTAATATCTTTGATAACTTTTTTTTTTAATTGTAACCTTTCAGGAATATTTTCTTGAATTAGATCAGAATTCTTAACTGCCTCAGCTAAATTATTAGTAAAATTAAGATTTTTTAAGTTAATTTTTCTTTTGTATAATTTTTGAATAACTGTTTCAGTTCTGGCTATTTCTTTTTTAAGATATTCTATTTGTTTTTTATTTTTATCAAAAGCTGTAACTTTTTTATTACATGCTAAAAAACGCAATATCCAACCAGTACCTATTACGCCAGTTCCTATTACAGAAATATTTTTGATATTTTTCAAACTAAAAATGTTTTTTTAATTTTAATTTTTCTCTAACTTGTTCAGGATTAAGTATAGATGATCCTAAGTCTTCAACAATGCATCTAGCTTTTTCAACAAGTTGAGCATTAGAAGCAAAAACACCTTTTTTTAGATAAAGATTGTCTTCTAGACCTACTCTTACATTCCCACCTAAAATCACTGCCTGTGCTGCCATTGGCATTTGGGTTCTTCCAATACCAAATCCAGCCCAGTAGCCTTCTTTGGGAATCATGTCAGCCATTGCTTTCATTGCTGTTGTTGTAGCAGGAGATCCCCATGGGATTCCAAGACATATTTGATAAAGTGGAGGGCCATCAATTAAACCTTCTTTATAAAGTTGATTTGCAAACCATAAGTGACCCATTTCAAAAGCTTCCATTTCCGGTTTAACTCCCAGCTCTTGCATTTTTTTTGCTGCAGATCTAAGTTGCATTGGAGTATGAACAAATGTCATATTTGAGTCACCAAAGTTAAGTGTGCCACAATCTAAAGTACACATTTCAGGAAGTAATTCTTCCACATGCTCCAACCTACTCAAAGCATCAATCATATCTGTATTTGGTCCAACTGGGTTAAGAGGATCTTTACCTGTTCCAATTTCAAAATCTCCACCCATTCCTGTTGTAAAGTTTAGAACTACATCTGTATCTGAAGATCTTATTCGATCTGCAACTTCTTTATAATATTCCAATTTTCTTGATGGTTTTCCATCTGGCTCTCTTACATGAATGTGCGCTATTGCAGCTCCCGCTTTTGCTGCTTCAATAGAAGCATCTGCTATTTGTTTTGGTGTTATAGGTAATTCTGGGTGTTTGTTCGCTGTATCTCCAGAGCCAGTAACTGCACAAGAAATTATCACTTCATTATTCATTTTTTTAATCTACTAGTATATTTATAATTATAAAAGAAAATTATGAAAATATACTTAAATTCAGGAAAAGTTAAAAAAGAATGGACTGATTATAATGGTCATATGAATCTAGCTTTTTATATTCATTTATTTGATGCAGGTTGGGAAGTGTTACTTAAAAAATTTAATATGGGAGAAGATTCAGCAAAAATAGAAAAGAAAACTACCTTTGCAGTTGAGTCTCATACAACTTATGACAAAGAAGTTAAAGAAGGAGATGAAGTAGATATTAACTTATTATTTTTAGATAGAGATAAAAAAAGGTTAATCTATAAGTTGGAGATGACTCATAAAGAAGAAGGTTATAGAGCTGCAACAACAGAAGTATGCTCATTATATGTAGATCTAAATATTAGGAAAGTAGCAGAAATAGAACAAGAAAAGCAAAGCATTATAGATAATTTTATTGAAAATAATAAAAGTAGTTTTAATCCAGGTGATTTATACTTAATTCATAAATTAAAAAAATAATTATAAATTTCTATAGGGAGTTCTATTAAAAATTCTTTGAACCATTGGAACAAATTCTTTTAATGGTATTGTATCGTAGTTTGGATCAAAAGATGCTTGATCCCATCTTTCACAAAAATTGATTGTATCTTGAAAGTGTTCATGACCTTTAAATTTATCTCTAAGATTTCTATCTTTACCATAATGGTGATTATAGTAATAAGCTTGAAATAAACCGTGTTGCTCGACAATCCATCTTGTTTTTTCAGAGACAAACGGTTTTAAAACTGCTGCTGCAAGTTCAGAATGATTAAGAGGTGCTATCTCATCTCCAATATCATGCAATAAAGATGCAACTACCATTTCTTCAGAAGCTTCCTCTCGTAAAGCTCTAGATGCAGTTTGAAGTGAATGTTCTAATCTTGAAACTTGATAACCACCAAGAGATTTATCTAGGCCTTCTAAAACTCTTACTATTCTATCCGCAGTACCTTCTATGAATTTATCCTCAAAATTTGCTAGAAGTTCATAGTCTTCTTTATCGCCATGTTTCATTTCAGTGAATTTTACTTCATCTTTAGTCATGTTCTAATTATACATATTTTCAATTAATATGAAACTAATTCCTGAATGGCATGATCACCAATATTGTCTTATTGCTTGGCCATGCAATAAAGACCTTTATGGTAAAGTAATTAATAAAGCCAGAGATGAAGTAGCCAATGTTATTAACGAAATTGCAAAAACTGAACATGTAATTGTCTTATCAAACAAAGAAAACATAAATGAAATCCAAAATAAAACAGATCATAAAAATATAGATATTGTAGAATGTAAATTAGATGATTCTTGGATGCGAGATATAGCACCAATTTTTTATAATGAAGATCAAAAATTAAAATCAATCAGTTTTGAATTTAATGGTTATGGAAAGTATCCAGATTATTTTAATGATAATAAAATATCAAAATTTATTTCAAACTATTTAAATATTCCAACAAAAACCTCCGACCTTGTTATTGAGGGAGGAGCAATCACCTATGATGATAAAAAAAATTTATTCAGCACAAAAAGTGTAATATTTAATAAAAATAGAAAACAAAAACATAGTAGTGAATATATTATTAAAGAATTTAAAATCTTATTTGATTTAAATCACATTTTTTTGTTTGAAAATGGTCTAAAGGATGACGATACTGATGGGCATGTTGATAATTTATTATGCCCTATTGGAAAAAATAAATATTTAATAGCTACAACTCACAAATTAGATCCTAATTATGAAATATTAGAAAAAAACAAAGCTGACCTTATTAACTTTTTTAAAGATACTAATCAGATATATGATTTGATTGAAATTCCTTTGCCCACAAGAAAGACGATTAATAATAAAAATATTATTAGCTCATATATAAATTTTTATTTCAGTAAAAATAAAATTATTCTACCTAAATTCAATGTTTACGAAGACAAAGAGGTTAAAATTATTTTTGAAGAATTATTCCCAAATAGAGAAATTATTATGTTGCAAACTGAAAATATAAATTATGGTGGAGGAAATATTCATTGCATAACGATGAATGTTCCAAAAATATGAAAGTAAAAGTAGCAACATCACAATTTAGAGCCCTTAAGGGAGATTTTGATGCTAATTTAAATAAAGCAATTAATTTAGTTGAAAAAGCTTCTGAAGAAAATGTTGATATTTTACTTCTGCAAGAATTATTTCAAGGTTATTATTTTTGTTCAACAAAAAATGATAAATTTTTTAATTTTGCAATTGATTATCCATCTAATCCAATGTTTGAAAAATTTTCTAACATCTGTAGAGAAAAAAAAATTTCATTACCAATTAGTTTTTTCCAAAAGAAAGAAAATAAGTATTTCAATTCTTTAGTTATGATTGATTCTTTTGGTAAAATAAGTGACGTATATAATAAATCGCATATACCTGAAGGACCTGGATATAATGAGAAGTATTATTTTGAAAAAGGCAATACAGGTTTTATGGTTTTTGATACACCAAAAGCAAAAGTTGGCTGTGCAATTTGTTGGGATCAGTGGTTTCCTGAATGTGCAAGAATATTAACATTGAAGGGTGCAGATTTAATTTTATATCCATCAGCAATTGGTTCTGAACCACACATGCCTGAATTAGACTCAAAGGATCATTGGATTAATACAATGGTTGGACATGCTGCTGCAAATCAAATTCCCATAATAGCTTCAAATAGAATAGGGAAGGAGTCCGAAGCTAATATTGAATTAAATTTTTATGGTAATTCATTTATTTTGGATCATCTTGGAAATGTAATAAATCAGATGAATGATAAAGATGAGGGCATAATAACTGCGACTTTAGATTTGTTAATTTCAAGAGAATATAGAAAATTATGGGGTAACTTTAGAGATAGAAGGCCTGATCTATATAAAAAAATTCTCGATTTTTAATTTATTTTATTTAATGTATTTTTTATTTAGGAGGGGAATAATGCTTAAGTATTTTATATCTCTATTAGTTTTAATTTCTTTTTCAGCTCAGGCTAAAGAGGAATTATTTATTTACAATTGGTCTGATTATATTGCTGAAGATACAATTGAAAATTTCGAAAATGAATTTGGCATTGATGTAACTTATGATGTTTTTGATTCAAACGAAGTTCTTGAAGCTAAACTTTTAGCTGGTGGTTCAGGTTATGATATTGTGGTGCCTTCAGGCTCTTTTTTAGAAAATCAAATCAAGGCTGGAGTTTTTCAAAAACTTGATAAGGCTCAACTTTCAAACATTGGTAATTTAGATCCCGATGTACTAGCAAAAATTGATGCACATGATCCAGGAGGTCAATACTCGATAAATTATATGTATGGTACTACAGGTATTGGCTATAATACTGATAAAGTTGATGAAAATGATATTACAAGTTGGAGCATTTTGTTTGATCCAGCTATTGCATCAAAATATGCAGATTGTGGAATCGCAATGTTGGATGCTCCTACAGAGGTTATGGAAATCGCTTTAAAATACGTTGGAAAAGATCCTTATACAGAGGATGAGAAAGATTATGAGGTTGCTCTTGAAATGTTACAGCAAATAAGACCTTACATAAGATATTTTGATTCTTCTCAATATATCGATGATTTAGCAAATGGAGAGATCTGTTTAACTATGGGTTGGTCAGGTGACGTTTTTCTAGCTGCAGATGAAGCTGCAGATGGAGTAGAAGCTTGGTACTCAATTCCATCTGAAGGAACTGTAATATGGTTTGATATGATGGCTATTCCAGCTGATGCAAAAAATGTTGAGAATGCACACAAATTTATAAATTATATTTTAAGACCTCAAGTTGCTGCTGATATTACAAATTACGTTTGGTATTCAAATCCAAATAAAGCAGCCAATGAACTAGTTGATCCTGAAATTTTTGAAGATCCTGCTATTTATCCAGATGAAGCAACTTTAAGTATGCTTTTTGCTGATACTGCAGACTCTCCGAAAAAATCTAAATTATCAACTAAATATTTTAATAAATTTAAAGCAAATTAAAAAATATACTTCATTTCAGCACTAATATATTAATATTAGTGCTGATTTAAGATGGATAATAATTTTCTTGTAATTGAAAATATTTCTAAATCCTTTGGAGATAACAAAGTTTTAGAAAATATTAATTTAAATATTTCAAAATCTGAATTTTTTGGTCTCTTAGGATCTTCGGGTTCAGGCAAAACTACATTACTAAGAATACTAGGTGGATTTGAGAAGCCAGATACAGGACGTGTAATACTCGACGGAATGGACATAACAAACCTTGAACCTTTTGATAGACCATTAAACTATATGTTTCAATCGTATGCACTATTTCCTCACTTAAACGTATTTAATAATTTAGCTTTTGGAATAAAAGAAAATTTTACCCAAAAAGAAATTGATATAAATGTAAGAAATATTGCTGAACTTCTATCTATTGAGCATTTATTAAATAGAAGAATTAAGCAATTATCAGGTGGAGAGCAGCAAAGAGTTGCCCTTGGAAGGTGCTTGATAAAAAAACCTAAGTTATTATTATTAGATGAGCCTCTTGCAGCACTAGATAAAAAACTAAGATCAAAAACACAATTAGAGTTAACAACACTCCAAAAGAAACTAAAAATTACATTTGTTTTCGTCACCCATGATCAGGAAGAAGCAATGTCCTTATCTGATAGAATGGCAATAATGAAGAATGGTCTTATTTTGGAATGTTCTAGCCCTGAAGAGATTTATGAAAATCCTAAAAGTCTTTATACTGCCAATTTTATAGGAATTGCAAATATAATTGAGATTTATAAGAAAGATGAAAATTTTTATTCTGATGATTTAGGTGTAAATTTTAAATTAAACAAAGAATTAAACAATACAAAAACTAATATTTTACTAAGACCAGAGAAAATAAAAATACAATCAATAAATAATTTGAAAACAAGTTCATTTAATTCCTTTAGTGGAGAAATTTTAGAAAAATCATATTTGGGAAGTTTTACCCGTTATGAAATTAAAATTAATGATATGATAATTTCAGTTTTAGATCAGAATTTTAACTCCAACTCAAATTATAATTTCCCAAAAGGGGAAAAAGTCATTTGTAGTTGGGAAAGTGAATCAATTAAGATTTTAGAGGATTAATTGAAAAATAAATTATTTGAAAAATATTTTGTTTTTAGTCCTTATTTTTGGCTTGTTCTATTTTTTTTTATTCCATTAGCTATAATTTTTAAAATATCAATTTCGGTATCAGAATGGGGAATGCCTCCTTATCAAGATATTTTTCTTTTTGATAATGGATTTAAGATTAATACTACCTTAGAAAACTATGTTTATATTTTTAGTGATTATTACTACATTGGATCTTTTGTAAACTCTTTGATTTTAGCTTTAATATCTACTTTTTTTTGCCTACTTATTGGGTTCCCGTTAGCTTTTTATATTGCGACTTCAAATATTAGATTAAGAAATATTTTATTAGTTTTAGTAGTTATTCCATTTTGGTCATCATTTTTATTAAGAGTATATGCATGGAAAATAATTTTACAGAATAATGGAATTTTAAATGTAATACTTCTAAACCTAGGCATAACATCAGAACCACTTCAATTATTATACAATCAATATGCTGTCATTATGGGAATTGTATACACTTATTTACCTTTAATGATTTTACCACTCTATGGATACTTAAATAAGTTTGATTTAAATTTAATTGAAGCATCAAAAGATTTAGGACTAAATCGTACTAAAACCTTTTTTAAAGTTATACTTCCTTTATCTGTTCCAGGAATTGTTGCTGGATCTTTATTAGTTTTTATACCTGTTGTTGGAGAATTTATTATACCTGAAATGTTAGGTGGTAGTGATAGATTGTATTATGGAAAAATATTATGGGAGGAATTCTTTGTTAATAGAAATTGGCCAGGTGCTAGTGCTTTAGCTTTTAGTGGAATTATTATTTTGGTTTTACCAATTGTTATTTTTCAAATACTTTATTCTCGTTGGAGTCAAAAAAATGAAATCTAGTTTAATCAAAAGTACAGTTATTTTTTTAGGTTTATTTTTTTTATATTTCCCAATTTTAGTTTTAATTTTTTACTCATTTAACGAAAATAAGAGAGTAATGGTTTGGAAAGGATTTTCTTTAAGATGGTACAATGAATTATTTAATAATGAACAAATAATTGAGGCATTTATTATTAGTATTAAAATTGCAGCTTTATCTGCAACTTTTGCCACAATTTTAGGAGTTATGATTGGATATTCACTTGTAAGAATAAGAAAAATTCCTTTTAAATCATTCTATATTTTTCTTTCTTCAACACCTTTGGTTTTACCAGAATTAATTTTAGGTCTTTCAATGTTACTTTTTTTTATAAGCTTAAATAATGTAATTGGATTTCCATCATCTAGAGGACAATTAACTATTTTCATATCACACGTTACTTTTTGTATTGCATTTGTCGCAATTATTATTCAAGCAAGATTAACTGACTTTAACAAAAATATTGAGGAAGCTGCAATGGATCTAGGCTATAATTATACCAAGGTACTATATAAAATAACTTTACCGATAATTTTACCTTCTATCATTGCTGGTTGGTTATTAGCTTTTACTATCTCTTTAGATGATCTAGTGGTTGCAAGTTTTACAACAGGACCCGGAGCAAATACACTTCCAATTGTAGTTTTTTCTAAAGTAAGATTAGGATTGAGTCCTGAAGTAAATGCGTTATCAGCAATTTTAATGTTTGCTTTGATTATAATTGGTTTATTTTATTTTTATTTTAATAGAAAATTTAAACATTAAGTAATAAATATTCACGTTCCCAAGAACTTATTACTGATAGATATGCTTGGTATTCTACTCTTCTTATAGCAGCGATTGATCTAATAAATTTTTCGTTAAATATAGATTTTATATCTTCGTCATTTTCAAAAAGCATTAATGATTCATCCATGTTTTTTGGTAAATTAGAACTTTTATCTTTAAATGCACTATCTTTAGTCTCTGGACTTGGTTTTATATTATTTTTCATTCCTAAATATCCAGAAGCTAAATTAGCTGCAAAAACTAGATATGGATTAGTATCTGATCCAGGAATTCTATTTTCAATTCGCATATTTTTTTCCTCAATCGATGGAATTCTAAAACCACAACTTCTATTTCCTATTCCCCACTTTACATTTTTTGGAGTGCCCCAGGTTGCAAATAATCTCCTAAAGGAGTTTATATTTGGGGCGTATATTGGCATTAATAATGGAGTATATTTTTCTAAACCACCAAGATAATTTTTCATTTTTTTTGAAATTTTTGATGATTTATTAAAAAAAATATTTTTATTTTTTTCATTATAGACTGATTGATGAATATGCATTGCGCTACCAGGCTGATTCTCCATAGGTTTTGCCATAAATGTGGCATGAAGTTTGTGTTTCAAGGCCGATTGTCTAAGAGTTCGCTTAAATAAAAATACTTGATCTGCTAGATCTAAAGGATCACCATGCTGGAAATTTATTTCCATTTGAGCTGAACCAGATTCATGATTAATTGTATCAATTTCAATATTTTGATCTTCACAATAATTATATACATCTTCAAAAAGATGATCGAATTCGTTTACAGCATCAATACCCAAGGCTTGTTTCCCTGTTTCTTGTCTACCTGATTGTCCAACTGGTACTTCTAGAGGATAATCTGAGTCAGCATTAGGTTTAACTAAGTAGAATTCTAATTCTGGAGAGACAATTGGAGTTAATTTTTCTTTTTTATAAAGTTTCAGAATATTTTTTAGAGCATTTCTGCTTGAATTAATAACCTCATCACCATTAAGATTTATTGCATCACATATAATTTGCGCAGTAGGATCTTCGTACCATGGTACTATTCTCATTGTATCAAAATCTGGTTTTAAAATAACATCAATATCAGTCGGGTTATAAACACTTCTTGGTAAAGCACCTGCTGAGTCCTCAGTTGCATAATCCCCTGATATCGTTTGAATAAACGTTGATTGTGGTAATCTATGACTTTCATCCTCAAGACCCTTCAGGAATTTATTAGTTGGCAAAATTTTACCTCTTGCAATACCTCCTAGATCTGGAACTAAACATTCAACTTCTGTAATAGAATTTTCCTGAAACCAATTTTGAAACTTTTCAATCATATTGAGACTGTTTGTTTACTAATTATAATTAAACCATTAATGATAAGTAGATGATTACTACAAAAAAAAGGACTTTTAATCAACATGATAATGAAAAAGAAAGTTTTTATAAATTTTCTGCACCACTTTTTCCTAATCAAAATAAGTTAATCGAGAATATTTCAACGGACGTATGTATTATTGGAGGAGGGCTAACTGGAATTTCCTCTGCATTAAATTTATCTAATAATGGTTTATCTATAGCTATTCTTGAAGCAAATAAAGTCGGATCTGGGGCTTCTGGTAGGAATGGTGGTCAACTAGGAATTGGCATGAGAAAAGATCAATTCTACTTAGAAAAAAAATTTGGTATTGAAAAAGCAAAATTTTTTTGGAAAATTGGATTAGATGCTGTTTCAAATGTAGTTAATTTAATTGAAAAATACAAAATTGATTGTGCGCTTAGACAAGGTGTTCTTCATGTAGGCAACACAAAAAAAGATTATAAATATTTTCAAGATGAAATTGAGCATATGCAGAAGAATTATAATTATAATAACTATGAATACTTTGATCAAAATTCAATAAGAGATGAAGTTAATAGTGACAGATATTTTTCTGGAATGCTTTTAAAGGATTCTTATCATTTAAACCCATTAAAACTGACATATGGCTTGGCAGAACAGTGTTTAGCAAATGGAATAAATATATATGAAAATTCTCCAGCTGATAAAATTATTGATAATCAAGAAGAAGTTATAATTCATTCTGGAAAAAATATAATTAAAGCGAAGAAAGTAATTATTGGTTGCAATGGTTATCTCGACAATCTTTTAGGATCAAAAAGAAATTATTTTATGCCTATAAATAATTATATTATTGCAACAGAACCTCTCGGAAAAGATCTAGCAAGTAAATTAATCAAAAGAAATTGTGGTGTAATAGATTCTAGATTCATGATTGATTATTATAGATTTTCAGAAGACTACAGACTTCTTTTTGGAGGACCTGAAACTATTACATCTCATTTTGTAAAAGATGCAAAGAGTTTTGTCTCTAAACGAATGTATAAAGTTTTTCCTGAATTAAAAAAATTTAAAATTGAGTTTTCCTGGGGAGGTACCTTGGCAATATCAATTAATAGATTACCTATTTTTGGAACTATAATGAATCAAAAGTTATATTATGCTCATGCTTACTCTGGGCATGGATTAGCTATGAGTATTATGGGTGGAAAAATGGTAGCTGAAAAAATTTTAAATAAATCAAATAACTTTGATATGTTTGAGCAAATTAATCATTTTAAAATTCCAGGTGGCAACTTGTTTAGAAGACCATTGTATTCCTCAGCCATTATTTATTATAGGTTAATGGATTATTTAAATAGATTGTAATTACTTAATTGCTCTTCTTAATCTGTCATTTATAGTTTTGCCAAGTCCTTTATCAGGTATTTCTACTACAGCAATTTTTTTGCATTTGCTTTGATCTAATTTATGAAGATAATGATAAAAATTTTTTGCCGCTTCTTTTAAACTTTTTTTATTACTCAAATTTAAATTAATTATTTTAGACCTTAATTTATTATTGCCAAAATTTAATAAACCTTCATTTTTTAGTATTCTCTTAGCATTCATTCTTATTGGTTTTAAAGTTGAATAGTGTTTTTTTAAATTACCAGGTGAAATTGAAGATTTTTTTTTGATTTTTACTTTTGCAAATTTGTTTAAATCTTCAACAGTAATACTTCCATATCTTAGTACTTCAATTTTATTTTTATTATCAATTCTTACAACTGTAGATTCTAGTCCGTGAGTTGATTGTTTATCTTTTAAAACAAAAAATTTTTTTTGTAGAATAGGATCGATATCCATAATATTGGTTACGGAAGTTCTTTCTGACAGATTAGCACTAGGAGCTGCAATAGGTAGACCAAATAAAGTAATTAATTTTTTAGCCAATTTATTACGAGGAATTCTGCAACCAACTAAAGTTGAGTTATTAGAGACTAATTTTGATATTTTAGAATTTTTCCTTTTCTTTAATATTATAGTTAGAGGACCAGGCCAAAATTTTGAACCTAATTTTTTTTCAAATTCACTTAAAAAAAAATATTTCTCTATTTGTTTAATATTTTTAAAGTGACAGATAATTGGATTAGCTCGCGGTCTTTTTTTTACTTTAAAAATAGATTTTACAGCCTCATCATTTGTTGCATCTGCTCCAATACCAAATACTGTTTCTGTGGGAAATATTACAAGTTCTCCACTGCTTAGTAAATTTTTTGCAATATCTAACTTATTTTTTTTCATATTTTTTTATAAAATGTTTCCATCTATCTTTAAAATAGTTATTATCAATACTTCTATATGGGAAAAGTTATAGCATTTTCTAATCAAAAAGGTGGTTCAGGTAAATCGACTCTTTCAGCAAATTTATCAGTTTTGTGGAGCAATAGTGGTTACAAAGTAGCTGTCATAGATGCTGATGCACAAAAAAGTCTATCATATTGGCTTGAAGCTAGAAAATCTTACTATGGTGAAGGTGATATTGGAATAACTCAATTAAATTTTGATATCAGGAATTTAATAGATGAAATTAAAGCTATAAAAAGAAAATATGATTTTATAATAATTGATAGCCCTCCATCTATAACTTTTGAAACAATGCAGGTTGTAAAAGCTTCTGATAGAGTATTTGTTCCAGTACAACCAAGTCCGGTAGACTTAATGGCTACACTGCCTTTTTTAAAAATTGCAAAACAAGAAAGAAAAAATCCAATAATTATTCTTAATAGAGTGATGCCAAGAGCAAAATTAACTGACGCAATGATTTTGCGTTTAAGATATGCTGGTGCTAAAATTGCTCGCTCAAGACTGTCTAGCAAAGTATTATTTGCAGAAACATTTTCAGTTGGAAGGGGTGTAGTTGATATAAGTGTTAAATCAGATGCCTCAAAAGAAATAATTAATGTTGGAAACGAAATTTTAAGAAATTTCTAACTTAATGTCTGATATTACAACTGTTATACTTGCTGCAGGCAATAGTACGAGATTTAAAGCAAGTAAATCAAAGCTTGTTTATCCATTATGTGGGTTACCAATTGTTTCACATATTTTTAATATTGCAAAAAAAATATCTGGTAAAAATATATTAGTTGTATCTAATGAAAAAAATAAAGAAGAATTAAAGGTAATACTAAATACCTCAAAGTTAGTTGTTCAAAAAAAACAAAAAGGGACTGCTGATGCAATTGAGCAAGTTAAAAAATATGTTAAATCAAAAAATATTTTAATTTTATTTGGTGATACACCTTTAGTTGAAGCTAAAGATATAAGAAAACTGGTAAGTAAATTTAAAAAAAGTAAAGCGAAAGCTTCATTAATTGCATTTAATACTTCAGAGCCACATGGTTATGGTAGGTTATTATTAAATAACAACTACGTTGAAGAAATAATTGAGCAAATCAATTTAAAACCTGAACAAAAAAAAATCAATTTATGTAATTCTGGTATTTTGATAGCAAATACTAAATTATTATTTGATAATTTAAAAAATATTAAAGAAAATAAAATTAAAAAAGAAAGATATCTTCCTGATATATGCAAAATTTTTTCAAAAAAAAATATTCCTATCAATTATATTGAGTGCAACAAAGATACAATGTTGGGCATAAATACATTGTATGATTTTAATGTTGTACAAAATATATTACAAAAAAAATACGTAAAAAATTTTATAAAAAATGGAGTCAATTTTTTAAAACCCAATACTTGTTATTTAAGCTATGACACCAAAATTGAACCTACTGTTACAATTGAAAGCAATGTTACAATAAAGGAAAAAACAATTATTAAAAAAGGTTCAATAATTAAAAGTAATTCATACTTAGAAGAGGTTACAATAGATGAAAATTCACATATTGGTCCAAGTGCTAGATTAAGACCAAAAACAAAAATCGGAAAAAAATCAAAGATTGGTAACTTTGTTGAAATTAAAAATTCTAAAATTGGAAATAATGTTTCTATTGCTCATCTTTCGTATGTTGGAGATTCAGAAATAGGAAATAATGTGAATATAGGTGCCGGCACAATAACTTGTAACTATGATGGAGAGAAAAAACACAAAACGATAATAAAAGATAATGTATTTATAGGTTCAAACACATCACTCATAGCTCCAGTTGTAATTGAGTCTAAATCTAGAATTGGCGCAGGTAGTGTTATCACTAAAAATATTCCCAAAAATTCACTTGCTATTGAGAGATCAGCCTTAAAAATTCTAAGAAATAAAAGATCTAGATAATAACCCTTGTTTCAAGATATATTAGGGTTTATGAGCCTTTTCAAATTATGAGCGATAAATGGTCACCAAATAGTTGGAGAAATAAAGATGCTCTTCATATGCCAAATTATCAGAATGAAGATCATCTAAATAAAACTCTAAACGAAATTTCCAAATATCCACCTTTAGTTTTTGCTGGAGAGGCGAGACTATTAAAAAAGAAACTTGGAGAAGTTGCAAACGGAAATGCTTTTTTATTACAAGGTGGAGATTGTGCTGAAAGTTTTGCAGATTTTCATCCAGATAATATTAGAGATACATTTAAAGTTATTTTACAAATGGCTGTTGTTTTGACGTTTGGTGCCTCTTGTCCAATTGTTAAAGTAGGAAGAATTGCTGGACAATTTGCAAAGCCAAGATCATCTGCTACAGAAGTTATTAATGATTTAGAACTTGAGTCTTATAAAGGTGATATAATTAATGGGATCGACTTCAATCTAAAAGATAGAGATCCTAATCCAGATAGATTGATACAAGCTTACAATCAGTCTGCATCAACTCTTAATTTATTAAGAGCTTTTTCTCAAGGCGGGTTTGCTAATTTAAATAAAATACATCAATGGAACCTAAATTTTGTTAAAGGTGAGAATGCTGCTAAATTTAGAGAGATATCTTCTAGAATTGACGAATGCTTATCTTTTATGGAGGCATGTGGAATAAATGGAAACAGTGTAAGACAATTAAATGAAACAGACTTCTTTACAAGTCATGAAGCTTTACTTCTTCAATATGAGGAAGCATTAACAAGAATAGATAGTACTTCAGGTAAGTGGTACGATGTTTCAGCTCACATGTTGTGGGTAGGTGACAGAACACGACAACTTGATGGGGCACATATTGAATTTTTAAGAGGTATTGAGAACCCTATAGGTATTAAAGTGGGTCCAAGCACAAAGACAGAAGAACTATTAAAGATATTAGATGTGTTGAATCCAAATAATGAGTCTGGAAAAATAACTCTGATATGTAGAATGGGTCATGAAAAAGTTAGTGGAATACTTCCAAAAATAATTAGATCAGTTAATTCAGCTGGTAAAAATGTTGTTTGGACTTGTGACCCTATGCATGGAAATACTATCAAATCTAACACGGGTTTTAAAACTAGGCCATTAAAAGATATAATTTCTGAAATTCAGCAATTTTTTCAAATTCACAGAAGTG
Organism: uncultured Alphaproteobacteria bacterium; assembly: GCA_902530685.1. Lineage (GTDB taxonomy): Bacteria > Pseudomonadota > Alphaproteobacteria > HIMB59 > CACPNW01. The sequence continues at coordinate 46,803 of CACAAZ010000005.1, forward strand.
AAGGAACATATCCAGGAGGTGTACATTTAGAAATGACTGGTCAAGATGTTACAGAATGTATGGGAGGTCTCCAAGAAATAACAGATGAAGATCTAAAAAATAGATATCATACATATTGTGATCCGAGACTAAATGCCTCGCAGTCTCTAGAATTGGCTTTTTTATTATCAGATTTTTTAAAAGAAGAAAAATTACTCTCAAAGCAATCTTCAAATTTATAAATTTATATTTATATATTACTTATGAATTCAAAAGATAAAATTTTATATATTTCTAATTGGATTAAAGATTACGCTAAATCTATAAATAATAATCCAACTACACTAGTAATAGGAGTGTCAGGAGGAGTTGACTCAGCTCTTACTAGCACCTTATGTGCTCAAACTGGTTTAAAAACTATAGCTGTTTCAATGCCTATTAAGCAAAATTCATCACAACATGATTTAAGTTTAAGACATTTAGAATTTTTAGAGCAAAATTACCCAAATGTAGAAACAAAAATAATCGAGCTAGATAATGTCTTTAAAACATTTCAAAATACGATGCAAAATTTTGATAGTGAGTTAGCTTTTGCAAATTCAAGATCTAGACTAAGGATGGTAACTCTATACCAAATAGCTCAAAGTAATAATGGTATAGTTGTTGGTACTGGAAATAAAGTTGAAGATTTTGGTGTTGGATTTTATACAAAATATGGTGATGGAGGCGTAGATATATCGCCAATAGCAGATTGTACTAAAACTGAGGTGTGGGAATTAGCCGAAGAAATTGGGGTTATAAAAGATATTATTAGCGCAGCACCGACAGATGGTTTATGGGATGATAGTAGAAATGATGAAAGCCAGCTTGGTCTTTCATATAAGCAATTAGAAGAAGCAATGGAAAATAAGTCTAGTGAATACTTCAGTAGATACGAAGAAATTAGAAAGCCAAATCTTCATAAGATGAAGCCTATTCCCGTTTGCGAAATTCCTAAAGAATAACATGAAGTGTAGGTTCGCTCCTAGCCCTACAGGAAAAATACATATCGGTAATGCTAGATCAGCAATTTTGAATTGGATTTTTTGTCAAAAAAATCAAGGTGAGTTTATATTAAGAATTGATGATACTGATGCCAATAGGAGTTCTAAAGAATTTGAGACAAGTATAAAAGATGATCTTAAATGGCTTGGATTAAATTGGAGTTATACTTTTAATCAATCCTCTAGACAACATATTTACAATGAGAAAATCCAAATTCTAAAACAAAAGAATAGACTTTATCCATGTTTTGAAACAGAAGAGGAATTAGCTTTAAAGAAAAAATCTTTGTTATCATCTGGGAAACCACCTATTTATGACAGATCATCACTAAATCTAACTTATGAAGAAGTAGAAAAAAAAATAGAATCTGGAATCCAACCCCATTGGAGATTCAAATTAGATCATGAAAATATTGGTTGGAAAGACATCATTAAAGGAGATGTTTCATTTGATGCAAAAAATTTGAGTGATCCTGTTTTAATTAGAGCTGATGGAACATTGTTATACCATTTACCGTCAGTCATTGATGATATTGAAGAAAAAATTACGCATATTATTAGAGGGGAAGATCACATAGCTAATACTGCTTATCATATTCAAATTTTTAAGGCTCTTGAGTCTTCTATTCCATCATTTGCTCATCATCCATTCTTAGTTGATGAAACTGGTAAGGGTTTTAGCAAAAGACTTGGAAGTCTTTCAATTGAAAATTTTAGAGACGAAGGATACGAAAATATATCTTTACTTAATTATTTTCTTTTTATTGGTTCGAGCAGTAATATTGATCCAATCAAAGATTTAAATGAAATAGTAAAAAAATTTGATATTCAAAGCTTATCTAAATCATCTGCTAAATTTTCAATTGAATCCTTAAGAAATCTTAACGAAAATACCATTAAATTATTTAGTTATAATGAAATTAGTCATAAGTTAAAAAATATAAAATCTAATTTTCAAAAAGAGAGTTTTTGGCGTTTTATTAAAAATAATATTTCATTTGTTAATCAAGCTAAAGAATGGGAAGAAGTAATTACAAAAATAAATAATGCTAAAGATTTAAATATTGATTATAATTTTATTAGTACAGCAGTTGATGAATTACCCGAGGATCCTTTTGATGAAACAACATGGGATCATTGGACATCAAAAATTAACAAAAAAACTGGGCTTAAAGGAAAACATTTATTTATGCCTTTGAGGTTGATTTTGACTGGAAAATCTCATGGACCCGAATTAAAATATCTACTACCATTATTTGATAGAAAAGGAATTTTGCAAAAACTTGGAAAAATCTAGTAAATTTTAATTTATACTCTATTAGCGATCTAGTAATTATGGAAGACAAAGTATATTTATTCGATACCACACTTAGAGATGGTCAGCAAACAACAGGAGTTAATTTTTCTGTTAGTGATAAAATGAATATTTCTCAACATCTTGATGATTTAGGAATAGACTATATTGAAGGTGGATGGCCAGGAGCAAATCCTACCGATAATGATTTTTTTTCAAGAAATACAAAATTTTCAAAAAGTAAATTGACTGCCTTTGGTATGACTAGAAAACCAGGCAGAAGTGCTGATAACGATCCAGGATTAAATGCACTTATCAATTCTAGCGCAAGTTGTGTTTGCATTGTAGGTAAATCATCATCATTTCAGGTAAAAAATGCTTTAGAAATATCTGAAGATGAGAATTTAAAAATGATAAGTGATAGTATTCACTCAATAAAAACTAAAAATAAAGAGCCAATTTTTGATGCGGAGCATTTTTTTGATGGCTTTAAAGAAAATAAAGAGTTTGCGTTAAGTTGTATTAAAGCAGCGTATGACGCTGGAGCAAGATGGGTTGTTCTTTGTGATACAAATGGGGGAACCCTTCCAGATGAAATTTATAATATTGTTTCAGAAGTATTAAAAGTTATACCAGGTCAAAATGTTGGTATACATGCTCACAATGATACTGATAATGCAGTCGCAAATGCGTTAGCAGCTATTAATGCTGGAGCACGACAGATACAGGGAACAATTAACGGTTTAGGAGAAAGATGTGGAAATACTAATTTGATTTCCTTAATTCCATCTTTGGTTCTAAAAACAAAATATAAAACAAATATTTCTAAAGATAAATTAAAAAATTTAATTCATATTTCTAGAACATTAAATGATATTCTTAACATGCCTTCAAGAAAAAATGCTCCATATGTTGGAGATCACGCTTTCTCTCATAAAGGGGGGTTGCATGCATCTGCAATAGAAAAAAATTCTTCAACTTATGAACATATAAAGCCAGAAATAGTTGGTAATTCTAGAAACGTCGTAATTTCTAATCAGGCAGGAAGATCTAATATATTAAATCAATTAAATAAAATTAATATTGATCTTCCTAAAAATGAAATTAACAATATCTTAGAGATTATCAAGGAAAAAGAATCTCAAGGATATTCATTTGATACTGCTTTAGCTAGTTTTGAATTATTAGTTAGACGTCACCTTGGTCATTTTGAAGATTTTTATAACTTAGAAAAATTTAGAGTCACAGACGAAAGAAGATGGAATGCTAAAGGTGAAATTGTTACTGAAGCAGAGGCTACAGTATTTTTAAAAGTTAAAGACTCAAATATGATGACAGTAGGTACTGGAAATGGTCCAGTAAATGCTATTGATAGTGCATTAAGAAAAGCACTGATTGATTATTATCCCAATCTCAAGGGTTTAAAGTTAACTGATTACAAAGTTATGATTCTTTCATCAGAAAAAGGAACTGGTGCTATCACAAGAGTTTTAATTGAATCATCTGATTCTACAAATACACATTGGACAACTATTGGTGTATCTCCAAATATTATTGATGCATCTTATAGTGCTATTTTTGATAGCATTACTTTTAAGTTGTTTAATGATTCAAAGAATAAAAATTGACCTCAAAAAATCCAAGTATAATTTTAGTTAGACCTCAACTTCCTGAAAATATTGGAATGGTTGCTCGTGTAATGCACAACTTTGGTCTAAAAGATCTAATTCTTGTTTCGCCTAGAAATAACTGGTTAAACAATAAATCAATAAATGCAGCAAAAAAAGCAACTAAAATTATTAAGAATATTAAAGTTTATGATGATTTAGAAATTGCACTTTCTAACTTTTCTTATGTTGTGGCCACGACTAATAGAAAAAGATATTTGGAAAAAAATTCTACTAACGATTTTAAATTCATTAAAAGAAAAATTATTGTTAATAAAAAAACAGCAATACTTTTTGGTCCTGAAAATTCAGGACTTTCAAATGAGGATTTGAGATTATCAGATATTATTTTTAATATTGAAACAAGTAGTAAAAGTAATTCATTAAATCTTTCTCATGCAGTTACTATTTTAAGTTATAGATTATTTGATTTGAATAATTTTAAAATTACTAATTCAACTTCAATTGAAAAAGATAATATTAGTAAATATCAATTATCCAAATTCTTAAATTATATGTTTGAAATTCTTGAAAGAAAGAAATTTTTTACACCAAGTGAAAAAAAAGAAAGTATGAAAAATAACATTTATAGTATTTTCACTAAAATTCCTCTTACAAAGAAAGAATTACAAACTTTATGGGGAATTACTAAAACACTTAATAAATAAGCCAAAAATCAAGAATATTAAATTTGACATAGCGCTCAAAATTACTATATAGCCCTCATAATAATGACAAAAAGACACAACGCTAAATACAAAATTGATAGAAGATTAGGTGTAAACTTGTGGGGTAGGCCTAAAAGCCCCTTTAATAGAAGAAATTCTAAACCTGGGCAGCACGGCGTTCAAGGTCAAAGGAAAAAACTTTCTGATTATGGCAACCAACTCTTTGCTAAGCAAAAATTAAAGTTTTATTACGGAGATCTTACGGAGCGTCAATTCAGAAATATTTTTAAAAAAGCATCAAATACAAAAGGTGATACAAGTCAGATTTTAATTGAGTTATTAGAGAGAAGATTAGACGCTACTGTGTACAGAATGAAATTTGTACCTACAATATTTGCAGCTAGACAACTAGTTAATCATGGCCATGTAAAGGTAAACGGTAAAAGAGTTAATATCCCATCTTTTAGTGTAAGTGATGGTGATGAAATTTCAATAAAAGATAGAAGTAAAGAAATTAATATAATTGTTGAATCAGTTACATCCCAAGAAAGAGAGATACCTGAATATCTTGAAGTTGATGTTAAAGAATTAAAGGGCCGATTTTTACGTGCACCATTAATTCACGACGTACCTTATCCTGTAACTATGGAACCAAATTTAGTTATCGAATATTATTCTCGATAGTTTGTTGTCGAAAAGTATCATAGATATATAATAAAATACCCAACCAAATAATTATAAATGAAATTAATTTTGCATTAAGTATATCCTCATTTAGTATAAAAATTGAAGTAATAAAGTGAAAAGAAGGTGCCAAGTAAAATAATACACCTGCTAATCCTAATTGAATAAATTTTAATCCTAAATTAAAAAAAAATAGTGGAAATATTGTTACTACTCCAGTTAAAATTAAAAATGATGTAGTCTTTATATCAATACTTATAAAACTACTTTTACCTAAATAAAAAAGATAAATTAAGTAGGGTATTGATATCAATGTTATCAGAAATGTCTCATATAGTAATCCAATAGATGGACTAATATTAATTTGTTTTCTTAGTAATCCATAAATTGCCCAAGTTGTTCCTATTAAAATTATTAAATAAGGTATTTCTTTCAAATTAATAAATAGATATCCTATTGAGCAAAACATTAAAAAAACTGAAAAAAATTTCAAAGGACTGATTTTTTCTTTCAAAAATAAATAACCCAGAATTATACTAATCATTGGTGTTATAAAGTATCCCATTGATGCATCCTGCACTCTTTCTTGATGAACAGCAAATATAAAACCTCCCCAATTTGAAGCGATTAATAATGCTGTAATACTTAAAACTAAAATATTTTTTTTTAATTTAAAGATATTAATAAAATCATTAATATTAGAAAATAAAATAAGAAAAAAAAATAAAAAGAGAAATGACCACAGACCTCTATGTAACACCACTTCAAGAGTATTTATGTGATTTAATTCTTTAAAAAATAATGGTTGTGGCATGCCCCAAAAAATTGAAGCAACACATGAAAATATTACGCCTTTTGAAATATTACTTTTAAACAATTCAAGATGGGTTTACTTCTATTCCATTTGTATTAAGTAATTCTAATAGCTCTCCACTTTCAAACATTTCTCTTACAATATCACATCCACCAATAAATTCACCTTTGATGTATAGTTGAGGGATAGTAGGCCAATTTGAAAATACTTTAATACCCTCTCTCATTTCATTACTTTCTAAGACGTTCACAGTATTAAATTTAACACCTAATTTTGTTAATACCTCAACCGTTGCTGCTGAAAAACCACACATCGGAAAAACAGGAGTTCCTTTCATAAAAAGAACTATATTATTCGACTTGATTTCATTTTCTATATTTTGTGAAACATGATCATTATTATTCATAATTACTCCGATATTGTTTTAAGTTTAAGTGCATGAAGTTCATTACCCATTTTTCCCTTAAATGCATCATATACCATTTTGTGTTGCTCAACTCTTGTTTTACCTGAAAAATATTTTGACTTTATTGTGGCGCTGAAGTGATCACCATCTCCCTTAAGGTCTTCAATATTTATAGTTGCGTCTGGTATAGCATCTTTAATAAATCGTTCAATTTGTTCAACAGTCATTGGCATAACTATAAAATAGTTCAGATATTAAAAAAAATAAAGACTATTTAATTTTATTTTTAAAAATCCAATCTATTTTCTTTAGATTGTTATCATCCTTAATGATTTTTTCGATTTCTTTTGAGTTTAATTTTTTGTTTAAATCTTTATTTTTTTGTAAAACTTGGGAAAAATTCTTATTATTATTCCATGTTTCCATGGCAGCTTCTTGAACAATTTTATAAGCTTGTTGTCTTTTCAGTCCTTTTTGAATTAATTTTAACATAATATTGTGAGTCCTATGTAAACCCCCAAGCATATTCAAATTTCTCAACATATTTTTTGGATAGACTTTTAAATTCTTAATGATGCCATTTAAACGATTGAGTGCAAAATCAGTTGCAATTGTAATTTCTGGCGTCATAATTCTTTCAACACTAGAATGACTAATGTCTCTCTCATGCCAAAGTGAGACATTTTCTAATGATGGTATTACACCACTTCTAATATAGCGTGAGATACCCGTTAAGTTCTCACTCAATACCGGATTGCGTTTGTGAGGCATTGCAGAGGAACCTTTTTGCTTAGAAGAAAAACTTTCTTCAACTTCTAATACCTCTGTTTTTTGTAAATTTCGAATTTCCACAGCAAATCTCTCAATAGAAGATGCTAAAATTCCTAATACTGAGAAAAAATACGCATGCCTATCTCTTGGAATTACTTGAGTTGATACATCTTCAGAATTTAGTTTAAGTTTTTTTGCAACATAATCTTGAACTCGTGGATCTATAGAATTAAAGGTTCCAACAGGCCCAGAAATAGCACAAACAGATATTTCGTTGATTGCTTGATCAAGTCTTTCTAAATTTCTTTTAAACTCAAAATAAAAGGATGATAATTTTAATCCAAAAGTAATAGGTTCAGCATGTATCCCATGACTTCTTCCAATCATTAATATGTCTTTATATTTTTTAGATTTGATTTTTAAACTTTGAATACATTCTACTAAACTTTTTCTTATTATTTCAGAGGTTTGTTTAAGTTGTACAGAAAAAGAAGTATCAATAATATCACTTGATGTTACACCAAAATGAAAATACTTTGATGATTCACCAATATATTTGCTAACATTATTAATATAAGCAACAACATCATGTTTTGTTTCTTTTTCAATTTTTTCTATTTCTTTAACATTGAACTTTGCTTTATTTCTTATTTCTTTTGCAGCTTTTTTAGGAATAACGCCGAGTATTGCTTGTTTTTCTGCAATCAAACTCTCAATCTCCGTCCAAATTGTAAATTTATTTTCTAATGACCAAATCTTTTCAATTTTAGGCCTATTATATCTAGGTATCATTTTATCTACTTATACATCCTTTATCGGAAAAGCTGTATTATTTTTAGATAATGTAAATATTTCATTTCCAACATCTGTTATTCCAATTGTATGCTCGAATTGAGCAGATAAAGATTTATCTTTTGTTACAGCTGTCCATCCATCATTTAGTATTTTTGTTTGCCATCCACCTAAATTAATCATTGGTTCAATTGTTAAAAACATTCCAGGCTCTAACATTGGTCCTTCACCTGGTTCTCCAAAATGTAAAACACTAGGTGGAGTATGAAATTCTTTTCCAATTCCATGACCGCAAAAATCTCTTACTACAGAATAACCTTTTCCTTCTGCAAGTTTCTGAATTTTATTACCAATATCACCAATATGCTTACCAGGTATAGCTTCACTAATACCAATTAATAAAGATTCGTAAGTTATTTTTAAAAATTCATAATTTTTTTTATTCGTCTTGCCTGCAACAAACATTCTCGAACTATCACCATACCAACCATTTAGAATAACTGTTACATCTACATTTATTATATCTCCATCAGATAGGATTTTTTTTTCAGAAGGAATTCCATGACAAACAACATGATTAACAGATGTACAAACTGATTTTGGAAAACCTTTATAATTTAAAGGAGCTGGTATTGCTTTATTTTGAATAATTTTATCATGACATATGTCATTAATTTCTTGAGTACTTATACCTGGAATAATCATTTCATTTAAAGAATCTAGAACATCAGCAGCTAAAGAACCAGCTTCCCTCATGCCTTCAAAATCTTTTTTCGTATGTATTGGGATATTGTTGTTTCTCATTTAAAAAATAATTATTTACGATTAATAAATAATATATAGAAAATATCAATTAATCATATGAGTTCTTTTACTGCAGCTATTATTGTTATCGGCGATGAAATACTTTCTGGTAGAACTCAAGATACAAACTCAAATTATATTGCAAAAAAATTATTAAAAGCTGGTATTAAGTTAGAAGAAATTATTGTTATTCGGGATGATAAAAAAGCAATAATAGAAAATGTTTTAAAATATAGCTCAAAATATTCTTATGTTTTTACTACCGGAGGAATTGGACCAACTCATGATGATATAACTTCGGAAAGTATATCTGAAGCCTTTAATTTACAATATGAAACAAATAAAATCGCTTTTGAGATTCTTGAAAATTATTATCCAAAAGGTGAATTTAATGAAAGCAGGCAGAGAATGGCCAAAATGCCATTTGGTTCAGAGCTTATTTTGAATCCAATGACCGTAGCACCAGGATTTATTGTAAAAAATGTTTATGTTTTACCTGGTGTGCCAGAAATAATGCAAGTTATGTTTGCAGAATTAATGAAAAAAATAAAAAAAGGTAATCCAAAACTTGTTACAACAATTAATACTAATTTATACGAAAGTAAAATTGCAAAAAATTTAAAAAATATTCAAAACAATTATACAAATGCATCAATCGGTAGTTATCCATACTTTAATCTTGCAGCTAAAACAGGCGGAGTTAACATAGTTGTTTCATCATGGGATATGAAATCTATCCAACCAATAGTTGATGATATAACTCAGATGATTGAATTAAATGGTGGAAAAAGTTCTATAGTTTGATATTATTTCAAAATTAGGCCTCGTGGTGGAATGGTAGACACAAAGGACTTAAAATCCTTGCCCTTTTGGGAGTGCCGGTTCAAGTCCGGCCGAGGCTACCAATCTATAAATTATGTTTGCTTTTATTACCATAGGAACAAATAATTTAAAAAAATCATCCGTATTTTATAGTAAAATTTTAAAACCTCTAAAAATTAAAAAAGTTTTATCCCATAATCGTTATTTTGGTTATGCTAAAAAAGAAACTCCAAAAAAAATAGAATTATACTTGATTAGACCTCATAACAAAAAAAAAGCAACCATAGGAAATGGTACAATGATTACTTTTAAAGCTAATTCTAAAAAAACTGTTAATGAATTTTATAAAATTGGAATTAGTCTTGGGGCAAAAGATGAAGGAATTCCTGGGCCCAGACATGGTAAAGATTATTATGCATATTTAAGGGATTTAGATGGTAACAAGATTTGTATTTTTAAAAAAATTTGATCTTAATAATTAAATTGCTCATTCAAAATTTTATCTTCAATAGAATGCTTACTATCGAACAATACAGTGCATTTATTTTCATCTGAAGAAACAATATTCACTTTACTAATATCTCTAAATTCAACATTGTCTGCTGTTACACTAGATGAGCGTTCATCATTATTTAATACTTCAAAATCAATTTTACTAATTTCAGATAAAAGAGCACCTCTCCATCTCCTTGGTCTAAAGGCACTAATTGGAGTTAATGCAAGTATATTAGAGTCTAAAGGTAGAATGCTACCGTGTGCGGATAGATTATAAGCTGTACTTCCAGCTGATGTAGATAACAAAACTCCATCACATATCAACTCTTCCATTTTTACTTTCTCATTTATTTTGATTTTAATTTTTGATGCCAAATGAGTCTGCCTCATAAGAGAAACTTCATTATAAGCATATGCCTCAAAGATCTCATTATTAACACTTTCTGCAGTCATTTTTAATGGTTTAAAAGTAGATTTTTTAGCATTAACAATCATATCATTTAAATTTTCATTACTAAGATTATTCATTAAAAAACCAATTGAACCAAAGTTTATTCCAAAAAATGGTTTGTTTAGTTTATTAAAATTATGCAGTGATTTTAATAGCAATCCATCGCCTCCAATTGGAATAATGTAGTCGGCATCTTCAACATAATTTTGCCCAAATAATTCTATTAGTTTTTTCTCTGTATTTTTTGCTTCAGGATTGTTTGATGATAAAAAATGAAATTTCATTATCCACCTGTTACGTTCATGTGTCTTTTCATATATTTATTGATCTTTTCTCCAATCATAAAATCATGTTGTTTTGGTTTTATATTAAGAGCAAACTTAATTTTTTCTTTTATATAATCATCACTATAATCTTTTCTCATTATCTCCCTAAAATCAACAAAGTCATTCTGACCAAGGCACATAAAAAGTTTACCAGTACTTGATATTCTTACCCTATTGCAAGAGGCACAAAAATTATTCGTTAAAGGACTTATAAATCCAATTTTATTAGACACTAAATCACTAGTATAAAATCTAGCTGGTCCTCCAGTAATGTAATCAATTTTATAAAATTTATAAATTTTGTTTAATTTTTCAAAGGTGTCAGATAGTGATACAAACTGATATTCTCTCGATATATCTGTTTCTTCCATAGGCATTACTTCAATAAATGTAAGATCAATTTTTTTATTACTAGTCCAATTAATTAATTCTTCAATTTCAGTTTCATTAAAATTTTTGATTACTACTGTATTAATTTTAATTTTTATATTGGCATCAAGCGCTTCATTAATTCCATCAAATACTTTTTCAATATTTCCAAATCTTGTTATTGTATTATATTTTTCAGGGTTAATTGTATCTAGAGAAACATTAATCCTATTAACGCCATTTAGCTTAAGTTGCTTTGCATATTTTTTTAATAATGTACCATTTGTTGTGATTGTTATTTCCTTTAGATTTGTTTTGTCTTTTTTGGTATTTAGTTTTTCAATTAATTTTATGATATCATTTCTTACCAAAGGCTCACCTCCAGTTAATCTAATTTTTTCAACTCCGAGTTCTATAAAGTTGTCACATAATCTTTCAATTTCCTCTAAAGTAAGTATGTCTTTTCGAGGAAGAAATTGCATTTTTTCTTTCATACAATAAACACATCTAAGATCGCATCTATCTGTTACAGATACTCTTAGATAATTTACTTTTCTTAAATACTGATCAACTAGTTGCATTTATATTAATTATTTTTAATTCAACTTCTTTAGGGTTAATAGTTTTTTTTCCAACATTTTCAAAATTTATTGTAACGATATTGTTAATACATGATTGAACTTGACCAATTCCCCATTCTTTTTCTTTATTGGCGTTAACAACAAAGATACCTGGTGTTAGATCACCTATATAATAATCTGACATTAAAATAAAATTAGTTTGTTCTTTTTTCTGCCTTTTCGTGCATTTCTTGCGCTTCTAAACTTAAAGTTGCAACTGGCCTTGCCTCAAGTCTTTTTATACTAATTGGATCACCAGTTTCATCACAATATCCATAAGATCCATCCTCAATTCTTTTCAAAGCGGCATCAATCTTATTAATTAATTTTCTTTCTCTATCTCTAGTCCTTAATTCAAAAGATCTATCTATTTCTTCAGAAGCTCTATCTGTAATATCTGGCTTCGCTTCATTTTCATTTTGAAGATTGCTTAATGTTTGAGACGACTCTCTTAAGAGCTCATTTTTCCAGTTTGTGAGTTTTTGCTTGAAATATTCCTTCATTT
>CACAAZ010000006.1 GCA_902530685.1 uncultured Alphaproteobacteria bacterium
GGTCATCAGAAATATTTTCAAAATTACAAAAACAAAATATAGAAAAAAATGACTTATTCTATTTTTTTCCAGATGGATATAAAGATTTATTAGAATTTTCTCTACAAGATATAAATTACAAACTTGAAAATAAATTAAAAAAAATTAACTTAATTAATTTTCCAATTAACAAAAGAATAAAAAAAATATTATTATTACGTTTTGATATATTAAATGAAGATAAAGAATTTTATAAAAAAACTTTTAACCATCTTTTGCTGCCAACAAATAATAAAATATCCAAAAAGAGTTTATATAATTCAGTAAATAATATGTGGTATTTAGCTGGAGATAATTCAACAGATTTCAATTTTTATACAAAAAGACTTATTTTATCAGGTGTGTATACTAATGCCTTATTCGTTTTTTTTTCAAAAGAAATGAAGTTTGTTGAAGAAAATATTGATAAAAATCTTAAGAAAATATCAAAAATTCCAAAAATTAAGGAAAGAATATCTTTTATCAAGGACAACGCTCCTAAATTTTTAAAAAGTTTATTTTCTTAAGCTATACTATCTGGTTCTAATTTATTTTGAATTTCTAATATTTTATCCTTTAGGATTAATTTTCTTTTTTTTAATCTTTGAATTTGTAAAAAATCTACAGTATTTTTTTCTTGAAGTCTTATAAGTATTTCATCAAGATCTCTATGTTCTTGTTCAAAATTTTTTAAAATTTCTATAAGTTTGTTTGTATCGTCCATGAAAATAAATAAGTAAAAATATAATAATAGTATATAAACGCACTGTGGTAAAAAAAATAGCAATTTTAACAAGTGGTGGAGATTGTGCAGGTTTAAATGCAGTCATTAGAGCTGTAACTTTAAGAGCAACAAATAAATACAATATAGAAGTTTATGGAATTAAAGATGGAACTTTAGGATTGTTAAAAGAACCTCTAGATATTTTAAAACTTGAACCAAAGAATTTTGATGGAAATTTAATGAGAATGGGCGGAACCTTTTTAGGATCTAATAACAAGGGTAATCCTTTTAAAAAATTTATAAGAAATGGAAAAAGAGTTAACTCAATAGATATAATCATAGATGGTTTTAAGCGAATTGGAATAGATGCATTAATTGGTATCGGTGGTGACGGTAGTTTGAAAATACTTCAAAATCTAACAAAAAAAGGAAATATAAATTTCGTTGGAATACCAAAAACAATTGATAACGATGTTAAGAATAATGAATTATCAATTGGCTATGATACTGCAGTAGACGTTGCGACTAATGCACTGGATATGCTTCAGCCAACAGCAGCTAGTCATAGAAGAGCAATGATACTTGAAGTAATGGGAAGAGATGCAGGTCATATCGCGCTAAACGCAGGAATAGCTGGAGGAGCAGATGTAATTTTAATTCCTGAAATACCTTACTCCATAAAATCAATAGCTAAACATATTGAAAATTTAAGATCTAAAGGAAGAAATCATGCATTAATTATAGTTGCTGAAGCAGTAAAAAAAGAAAATGGCAGAAAAGCAACTGTAAAATATGTAGATGGTGAAGTACGTTTAGGTGGAATTGGAAATTATCTTGGAGATGAAATTTATAAAGTAACTAATTCTGAAACGAGGGTTACAGTTTTAGGACATGTTCAAAGAGGTGCACAGCCAACTCATAGAGATAGATTAATAGCTAGTGCATTTGGAGTTCATGCTGTAGATTTAATAGCAAAGAAAAAGTTCAATAGAGTTGTTGTATGGAAGGATAGGGGAGTACAAGATTTACCACTTAATCTTATTGCTGGTTATTCTAAAACAATTCAAAAAAATGATCCCTTAATTAAAGTAGCTCAAGGATTAGGAATATATATTGGTGAATTAAATTAAAAGTTACCCAGTTTTTTCCAAATGAATGAATAAACTTTTAAGGGTAAATACCTCATTATTTTTACAGAAAAAACTAAAATAAAGGGAAAATAAATCTCAAATTTGTATTTACCTGTTAATCCTTTAAATATTTTTTCTCCAGCATAGCTTGCAGGTTTTAAGAAAGGCATTTTAAAAGAATTTAATTTAGTTGATTCGGTATCTATGAATCCTGGGTTTATTACTGAAATTTTTATATTTAGTTTTTTAAAATCAAAATATAGGCTCTCTACTAAATTTAATTGTGCTGCTTTTGTCATGCCATATGCACCTGCAGTGGGCATTCCTCGGTATCCAACTGGTGAAGAAACTATTGAAATTAAATTATTCCTTCCCTTCATATAGTTTTTTAAAACATCTATACAATTTATTGTTCCATTTAGATTAACATCAATCAATAAGTTATAATTATTAATATCAAATTCTTGATTTCTATTAGGTGAGTAAGCTGTTGCGTTTAACAAGGCTATATTGATGTTCGATATCTCATTTTCTATAAAAGATATTGTATTATTAACTTCTGTATAATTACTTACATTACAAGGTTTGTAATAGATTTCCTTTTTTTTTGTCAGATTTTTTAAACTTTCCACAGCTTTTATTAATTTATCTTCATTTCTTGAAGAGATTACTACACGCCAATTTTCTTCTAAAAATTTTTTTGCAACTGCAAAACCTATACCTGATGAACCACCTGTAATCCAAATAGTTTGCAATTACTGACTCCAATCATTGCGAATTATTTTTATAATATTTTTTTTATCATTAGGGTTTTTAAATTCCATTTTCATTAATTCTTTCTCAAAATACCAAAGAGTATATTCTGGGAATGGACCTTTATCTTTTGGATGTTTTGATGCATTAAAAAGATACTTATTTGAAAGGATTTCAACATCATTAATTTTAATTACTTCGTCTTCAAGTTGCTGTACTTCAATAGATCTTAGAATGCCTTTTTGAGTATCAAATACCTCTTTTTCATTTAACATGTCTTGATTCCAATAGTTTAATGGTACTATATTTTTGTCTAATTTTAATTCACCATCCATACCACTAGCAATAAAAAAATTATCTTTATCATTTCCAATGATTTTATATTCCCTATCATCTTCAAAATCTGTAAATCCATCTATTGATACAAATTCACCATTCGTCCAGGTTTCTTTAGTTTCCTGAAAAAATTTATATGCTGGAATAAATAAAACTTTAACTTCAATCTCTAAGACTGAATGTATAACCACACTATCTTCATGTTCTTCAAATTTTGATATCAAGCTTCCAATATTTTTCTTTTTTCTAATAACATCATAACTTACCTCATTATCTTTAGGTATCGGAAATGGTTGACTAAAAACACTAAATGAAAAAAGAGATAAACAAATTATAAAGATATATTTCACGATTTAATTCTTAATGATGATCTTCCTCCATCTATATGAAATATTTGTCCAGTAATCCAATTATTTTTATCACTTAATAGAAAATTTCCTATATCAGAAAAATCATCACCAGATCCAATTTTAGGTAGAGGATGCATATTTTCAATGGCTTTCTTAATATTTTCATTACTAATTAGCTTTTGTGTCATTTTTGCATCAGTTAAACTTGGGGCAATGCAATTTACTTTAATTTTTGGAGCAAATTCTGCAGCCAAGCTTAAAGTAAGCCCTTCTATGGCACCTTTTGCAGTAGAGACTATTGTATGATTAGTAAAACCTTGTTTTACTGCTATAGTTGAATAAAGTAGAATACTACCATTATTTTTAGCTAGAGTTTCTTGATTAAATTTAATCGCATTAATGGCACTAAGTGTATTTATTTTAAAAGAATCAATAAAATCTTCATCTTTAGTCATTTTGAGAGGTTTTAAATTTATAGAACCAACACAAAAAGCAATACCGAACAATCTATCTTTATATTCTTCTGAAATGCTTTTTACTTTATCAAAATCTAAAACATCACAGACTTTATATTCGCAACTAATTTCCTCAGACAATTGTTTTAATTCAGTTTCATTCCTAGAAATAATTATTGGATTATAGTCATTGCTCTTCAATTTTTTTGATAATGCTTTTCCAATAGAACCCGTTCCCCCAAAGACAAATATATTTTTGTTAGACATTTTTAACCTTTCTAATTTTAATTTGATGATAACTAATTAATAAAGTTGATAATAACAAAATTGAATTAGTTTGATGTAAACTTGCGACAGGTAAGTAGACATTACTTAAAAGAGTAATAATACCTAGAATTACTTGTAAAGTTAGAAAGAATAAAACTAGATACACAAGAATGCTTGAAACTTTTTTATTATCAAATTTAATAAATTTAAAGCATACAAATAGGATATAAAAAAAAACAAATATTGATAACCAGCGGTGGTTAAAATTTATTGCAACCGTATTTTCAAAAATATTATAGATACCTAAATCATCAATAATGTAATCATCAGGTATTATTTTTCCATTCATTAATGGAAAAGTATTAAAAGATTGTCCAGAGTTGGTTCCTGCCATAAATCCTCCTGTTGCAATTGTGAAAAATATTAAGATTACAGCAATTAAAATATAAAACTCAATAGTTTTTGGACTAGATAAAAAACTTATATTAGAAGAATGTCTGTAATCCATTGCTATCCATAATAGTATAGAGAAAATAATTAGAGCGTTTAAAAGATGAAAAGTAAGTCTATAGGGGCTTACATAAGGATTTTCTGTCAAACCACTCTTTACCATCCACCATCCAATAACTGCTTGAAACAAACCGAACACAAAGACAATACCAAGTCTTATATAGAGTGATGATTGAATTTGCTTTTTAAAACTGAAGTAAGTTAATGGTATTAAAAACACAATTCCTATGGTTCTTGCAAATATTCTATGAAACCACTCCCACCAAAAAATATATTTAAACTCATTTAACGTCATATTTTTGTTAACTATTTTGTATTCAGGTGTTTGTTTATACATTTCGAAAACAACCAACCAACTCTCTAAACTCAGTGGAGGAATTATACCTAATATTGGACGCCAGTCGGTCATAGAAAGTCCAGAGTCGGTTAATCTTGTTAGACCTCCTATTACAATAATTAATAAAACCATTGCGGTTATTGTTAATAGCCATATATAAATCGCAGGATTATAATATTTTGAAGTATTAGCGTAATTCATTAAGAATATATATAATCTCTAGAAATAATAAAAAAAGTTGTTATTTTTCATATATGATAGAAAAAACTGATGTAGTAATTATAGGTGCAGGTCCGGTAGGTCTATTTGCTGTATTTGAATTAGGTCTCTTAAATATTGAATGTCATTTAGTTGACAATTTAGATAAGGTTGGAGGTCAGTGCGCTGAATTATACCCAGAAAAACCAATTTATGATATCCCTTCAAGACCAGTAGTTACAGGGCAAGAATTAACTGACGAGTTAATTAAACAGATAAACCCATTTAAGCCTAAATTTCATTTAAACCAACAAGTTGAGAAAATCGCTAAAACTGAATATGGCTGGATTGTTGAGACTAACATAGGAACAAAAGTTGAAGCAAAATGTATAGTTATAGCCGCAGGAGCAGGTAGCTTTGTACCACGAAAACCTCCAATTGAGAATATTGAGAATTTTGAAAATAAAAACGTTTTTTACGCAATTCGAGACAAATCAATATTTAAGAATAAAAAACTCTTAATTGCAGGAGGAGGAGATTCTGCTTTAGATTGGACAAATGAACTATCTAAGGATTCCAATGTAACTCTAATACATAGAAGAAAAGAGTTTAGGGCAGCACCTGACTCCGTTTCAAAGATGCAAGAATTAGAAACAAAAGGAAAAATTAAATTTTTAAAAGGCCAGATAAAAAAGATTTTAAAAATTCAAGATAGTAAAATAATGCTAGAATACGAAAATGATGATAAAAGATTAAATATTGAAGTAGATTATTTTTTACCATTTTTTGGCTTAAAAATGGAACTAGGTCCAATTGCGGAATGGGGTTTAAACTTACATGAGAACCTAATTAAAGTGGACACCGAAAAATTTGAAACTTCCACACCCTCAATCTTTGCGATTGGTGACATAAATTGGTATCCTGGAAAACTTAAGCTTATTTTATCAGGATTTCACGAGTCTGCCTTAATGGCTCAAGAAGTATTCAAATATTGCTTTCCTGATAAGAAAAACATTTTTAGATACACAACATCTTCCAAAGAACTTCAGAAAAAATTAGGCGTTTAATGCCTAAGTTAATAATCACAGATAGATCAGGTAAAAAGTCTGAAATTGAATATGATTGTAATTTAACGTTAATGGAAACCCTTAGAGACAATGGCTATGATATTGAAGCTTCGTGCGGAGGATGTTGTGCTTGCGCTACCTGTCATGTTTATATTGATGAAAAATGGACAGATAAACTTAAAAATATGGATGATGATGAAGAATCTATGCTTGATCAAGCTTTTGATGTTAAAACCAGTTCCAGATTATCCTGTCAAATTAATCTTTCTGAAGAACTTGATGGCTTAGAGATCGAAATTGCACCAGAATAGTATTGACATAAATTATTAATTTGTATAAAAACAGTTTGTATAAAAACTATGGCAGACACTTCTCTTAATGAGAATAGATTGGCATTATTAATATGGCAAACATCAAACTTATGGCAATCTAAAGTAAGGAATAAACTAAAAGAAAGTGAAATAACATTAAATGAATATCTTATTCTCGAGACAATATATTTATTACAGCAAGAAAAAATAAATATTACCCAACAGGATATATGTAAAAATGCATCTATTGATAGATCAGTTGTTAGTTTACGTGTTTCTAAACTAGAAGAAAAGAAGTTCATATCAAAACAACAACCACAAGATAAAAGATCTGATAGTTTAATTCTAACTACGGCAGGAAATGATTTAATTAACAATATAATTGATAATATTGTAGATTTAGAAAATGAATTATTTAATAAATTAGGATCTGAAATTTTTAATTTCACAAATTCATTAAAGTTGTTATTGGGTAAAAAAATAAGAATTAGAGCAAAATTAAATGATTGACCAAGAATTAGCACAATCCTTAAAAGCTTGGCCTTTTAAAGAAGCATTACAAATCATTAAAAAAAAATGGTGGATTACAAAACTTTAAAATTCCATCTAAGGGATATGTATTACTAGAAACTGGTTATGGCCCTTCTGGTTTACCTCATATAGGGACTTTTGGTGAAGTTGTAAGAACATCAATGGTAAAAAATGCATTTAGCTCTATAATTGATTGCCCAACAAAATTGATTACATTTTCTGATGATATGGATGGATTAAGAAAAGTTCCTGAAAATGTTCCAAATAAAGAAATGTTAGAAAAATTTATAGGTAAGCCACTTACTTCTATACCAGATCCTTTTGGTAAATTTGAAAGTTTTGGACATCATAATAATGCAAAACTAAGAAGTTTTTTAGACGAATTTAATTTTGATTATGAGTTTGTTAGTTCAACAGAAAAATATCAAAATGGAGATTTTAATGAAACAATATTAAGTATATTTGAAAACTATCCAAAAATATTAGATATTATTTTACCTACCTTAAGGGCAGAGAGAAAAGAAACTTACAGTCCTTTTCTTCCAATAAGTGAAAAATCGGGTGAAGTACTTCAGGTGAAAATTCAAGAATATAAAATGGATACAAAAACAATTATTTACAAAGATCCATCTTTAGACAAATTAGTTGAAACAGAAGTAATTAATGGAAAATGTAAGTTACAATGGAAAGTCGATTGGGCAATGAGATGGATGTCGTTTGACGTAGATTATGAAATGTGTGGTAAAGACCTTACAGAAAGTGTCGATTTAGGATCCAAGATTTGTAGGGCATTAAATAAAAAGCCACCCACCAATTTAATTTATGAAATGTTTTTAGATGAAAAAGGTGAAAAAATTTCTAAGTCAGTCGGCAATGGTATTAGTGTAGATGAGTGGCTGCGTTATGCCTCTCCTGAGAGTCTTGCGCTCTATATGTTTCAAAAACCAAAATCAGCAAAGAAACTTCATTTTGATGTCATTCCTAAAACTGTAGATGATTATCTTTCTCATTATAATTCATACTCAAGTTTAGATAAAAATAAACAGTATGATAATCCAATTTGGCATATTCATTCAGGAAAACCTAAAGAATTTAAATCAGAAATAAATTTCAATACCCTTACTAACCTAGTAAATGTCTCTAATTCTAAAGATAAAAAAGTAATATGGTCTTTTATTAATAAATATGATGATAATATTAATGCTGATAACAACCCTGAATTTGATCGTCTCATAGACTTTGCACTAAATTACTATGAAGATTTTATTTTGCCTAAAAAGAAATTTTTAAAGATTGATAATAGTAACAAAGAGGTATTTATTGATATTATCAATATTTTAGAAAATAAGGTTACTGAAAGGAGTTCATCCGAAGATGTACAAACATTGTTATATGAAGTAGGAAAAAAGCACAAATTTGAAAACTTAAAAGATTTTTTTAAACTAGTGTATCAAGTAATGCTTGGTCAGGATCAAGGCCCAAGACTTGGTTCATTTTTTAAATTATTTGGTTTGAGAGAAACTGTTGATTATCTAAAAAAATTAATAGATAATTAAATCTTTGATAAATACTTCGATAAAATTTCTAAAGCTTTTACCTCCTGAGATTGCACATTCTATTACATTAAAAGCATTAAAATTTATTAAATTTAAATTAGATACGAGTGAGGATCAAATTCTACATCAACATCTATTTGGACTAGATTTTTCAAATCCGATTGGTCTTGCAGCTGGATTTGACAAAAATGCTGAAGTTGTCAAGTCAATGTTTTCTATGGGTTTTGGATTTGTAGAAGTTGGAACTGTTACACCTAAACCTCAAAAAGGAAACCAGAAACCAAGAGTATTTAGATTAGAAAAAGATAATGCTATTATTAATAGTTTAGGTTTTAATAATAAGGGATTAATTAAAGTTAAAAAAAATATATCTAAAATAAAAAATAATTTTGCAAGAAATAAAATTATTGGTGTAAATTTAGGAAAAAATAAAAACACGTTAAATGCTGTAGATGATTATTTTTTGGGCATAGAACAATTAGGTGATTTATCAAGTTATATAACTATAAATATCTCATCTCCAAATACAGATGGATTAAGAGACTTACAGTTAAGAGGTAATTTTGAAAATTTAATTAAACAAATTGTTAAAAAAAGAGAAGAAATAGAGAGTATAAACAAAAAACCTATTTTAATTAAAATTTCACCTGATTTGAATGAGGATCAACTCAGAGATATAGCTTTAATTTCTCTGGCAAATAACATTGATGGATTAATATTGACTAACACAAGTACCAAGAGACCAAACAATTTGAAGACTAAAAATCCTCCTTACAAAGGAGGCATAAGTGGCAAACCTCTTTTTGAAAATTCAAATAAAATTTTAAAAAAAATGTACAATTTAACAAACGGTCAAATTACTTTAATTGGCGTAGGAGGTATTTCAAATGGAAGTGATTGTTTTGAAAAAATAAAATCAGGGGCTTCATTAGTTCAACTATATACAGCTTTAACATATTCTGGCCCTTTACTAGTTTCAAAAATTAAAAATGAATTAATTTATTTAATTAAAACTGATGGTTATAAAAATATTTCAGAAGTAGTTGGTAAGTCTGTATAAATGATTACAATAAATTCAATACTGGAGATAATAGATAAATACGAAAACTTTATTATTGATCAATGGGGGGTGATGCATGATGGAATTTATGGTTATAAACATGCAATTGAAACAATTGAATATCTTGAAAAAAAAAATAAAAATTTATTTATTATTTCTAATTCCTCTAAAAGACAAAAATCATCAGAAGACAGACTTCCTAAGTTAGGCTTTAAAAAAAATTCTTTTATAAATATCCTTACAAGCGGTGAAATGATTTGGCAGACGATAAATACAAAATATTTAAAATCAAAAGATGTCAAAAAGTGTTTTCATATCTATGATGAAAGAAAAGAAGATGGACTATTATATAGAAAAGATTTAAATTTATCATTTGTTGAAAAAATTGGTGATGCTGATTTTATTCTAGCTTGTACTCCATTTAGTAGTATGATGCCAATTGATTATATACCAATTTTAGAAAATGCAATTAATAGAAATTTAATTATGTATTGTGCCAATCCAGATTTTGAAACTATTGAAATAAATAATTCAAAAAATAATTTTTGTATGGGAGCTATTGCTGAAATATACAAGAAAATGGGAGGTAGAGTTGTAATCCAAGGTAAGCCAGAAAAAATAATTTATTTGGAAACTACTAAATCTATGAATTTAAAAAAAAATAAAACTGTTGCAATTGGTGACTCTATATTCCATGATATAAAAGGAGCTATAAATTTTTCTATTGATAGCATTTTAGTTAAATCTGGTATCCATAAAGACTTAAAAATAATTAAGAAGTTATGTAAAAATCATCAAATTTCACCAACATACATTATTGAAGATTTTAAGATTTAAGAATACTTGACAAAGCTTAATTTATATTTACTAGCATCAAAATTATGTCAATGAGATGTGAATTAACTGGTAAATCTTTCCAAACTGGAAATAATGTAAGTCATGCCAAAAATAGAACAAAAAGAAGATTTAAACCAAATCTTCAAAACATATCTTTTTCAAGTGAGATTTTAGGACAATCTTTTCAATTAAAAGTAGCTGTAAGTACGATTAGAACTGTAGAAAAAAAAGGTGGACTTGATGAATTCTTAATTAATACGCCAAACTCAAAGCTACCTTTGAAAGCAAAAAAACTTAAAAAAACCATTCTCTCTAAATCCAATTAAATTTTATTCATATGGGTTTTTTCTTTGATTTAACTTTAACCTTAAATTCATTAAGTACAGAACTTATGTGGATAATAATGTTATTATTCTGCTTTATATCTATTCTTATATTCTTAAAATTATTTGGTTTTATTGGTATCTTTATTTATTCAGCTTTGGCGGTTATTGCTGGTAATATACAAGTTTTAAAAACAGTAGATTTTTTTTATTCACCTGAACCGGTAGCTTTAGGGACCATTCTTTTTGCATCAACATTTTTATGTACTGATATTTTATCTGAATATTATGGCAAGGAAAAAGCTAGAATGAATATTTTAATTGGTTTCAGCGCATTCTTATTTATGACTTTATTAATGATAATTACTATTGGTTTTCAGCCATCAGATGCTGATTGGGTACAAGAGAGTTTGTCAAATGTATTTACTCCAATGACAAGATTTTTCATAGCTAGTATGATAGCATATTTAATAAGCCAATATTTTGATGTTTGGTTCTTTAACTATTTGAAACAAGTTTTATCGGGCAAGTCTCTTTGGTTAAGAAACAATTTATCTACAATTACCTCCTCTTTGGTTGATAACACTGTCTTTAGTATATTTGCTTGGATCTTATTAAATCCTGAACCAGTAAGTGTGTATAATGTCATAATGATTTATATTTTAGGCACATATCTTCTTAGAATATTTATAGCCCTACTTGACACTCCTTTTATTTATATAGCTAAGTTTTTTATCCCAAAAACTAATGACTAACTTTTATTGGAAAGTTAAAAAAACAAATAAAAACAATAAAGCAAGAACAGGAAAAATTTCTACACCACATGGTGATATTGAAACCCCAGCATTTATTTTTTGTGCAACAAAAGCTGCACTAAAATCTTTTAGTACACTTGAAGCAAAAAAAAATAATACACAAATTATACTATCCAATACATACCATTTAATGCTTCAGCCAGGCAGTGAGCTAGTAGCTCAACATGGAGGTCTTCATAAATTTACGGGTTGGGATGGGCCTATGTTAACAGATAGTGGTGGATTTCAAATTTTTTCTCTTGGACATGGGTCAGTTGCTGATGAAATAAAAGGTCGAAAAACAAATTCAAAAAATAAAAAAACTTTAATAAATTTGAATGAAGAGGGCGCATTATTCAAGTCCTATATAGATGGCTCTACTCATATTTTATCTCCTGAAAAATCAATAGAGGTTCAAAGAAATCTTGGAGCAGATTTCATATTAGTTTTTGATGAATGTACTCCCTATAATGTAGATAAAATATACACATCTGATTCTATGTTAAGAAGTCATAGATGGTCTTTAAGATCCATTAATGCATTTAATTCTAAACTTAATTATAATCCTAAAAATGGCTCAGCTGGTAGACAAGAAATGTATGGTATTATTCAAGGAGGGATTTATAGAGATTTAAGAGAAGAAAGCATTGAATTTAATACAAAAAAAATCAACACTTTTGGAATTGCTATTGGTGGAAGTTTAGGATCAAATAAAGATGAAATGAGAGATATAGTTCATTTTACTTCTTCTAAATTAGATAATACTCGTCCAGTACATTTACTAGGTATAGGTGATCCAAGGGATATATGGGATTTTGTTGCAGATGGAATCGATACATTTGATTGTGTAAGCCCAACTAGAATTGCTAGACACGGATCAGCTTTAGTTAAAGGTAAACAAGGAAAAATAAACTTAAAAAATGTTAAATATAAAAATAATTTAAACCCAATAGATAATGAATGTAATTGCTATACTTGTAAGAACTTTACACTGGCATATTTAAATCATCTTTTTTCTGCACAAGAATTACTAGGATTACAACTTCTAACTAATCATAATATATATTTTATGAATAATCTTATGAAAGAAATTAGAAGATCAATTGATAACAATGATTTTGATAATGCGAAAAAGAAATGGTTAAATTCTTAATTATCTAAATGAAAAGTAGCAGATAATTGATTTAGTAATACTTCGCCTAACTGATCGACATCCATTATTGTTACAGCTTTACTATAGTATCTTGAAACATCATGCCCAATTCCTATAGCAATTAATTCAATTTCATCTTTTTTTTCAATTTCACCAATTATATCTCTTAAATTTTTTTCTAGATAATTACCTGGATTTACAGAAAGTGTTGAGTCATCAACTGGAGCACCATCGCTTATAACAATAAGAATTTTTCTTTTTTCCTTTCGAAAAGATAATCTATTATAAGCCCATGATAAAGCTTCTCCATCGACATTTTCCTTCAAAATTCCCTCTTTCAATAATAGGCCTAAATTTTTCTTTGATCTCCTCCATGGTGAGTCTGCAGATTTATAGATAATATGTCTTAGATCATTTAACCTGCCTGGATTAGAAGGCTTTCCATTTTTGATCCATTTTTCTCTAGATTTACCTCCCTTCCAAGCTTTGGTTGTAAACCCTAATATTTCAGATTTAATTAAGCATCTTTCCAATGTTTTTGCTAAAATATCCGAACAAAGGGCTGCAACCGTAATTGGTCTGCCTCTCATTGAACCAGAATTATCAATTAAAAGACTCACAATAGTATCTTTAAATTCAACTTCCTTTTCTATTTTGTAGCTTAATTTATTATTTGGATTAGCAATTATTTTAGCTAATCTTGAAGTATCAAGAAAACCCTCTTCCATATTAAAATCCCAATGGCGATTTTGCTGCGCTAAAAGTTTTCTTTGTAGTCTGTTGGCAATTTTAACAATTAGTGGTTGAAAGGAAAATACTTGTTGATCAAGATTTCTCCTAAGTTTCTCCAATTCTTTGATATCACAAAGTTCTTCAGCGTTAATAATTTCATCAAAATTATAATCATAAACTTTATAATTCTCTAAATTCTCTAAAATTTTTCTATCTGGTAAATAATCTAGTTCAGTATCCCCGCTTTCTTCTCCCATATCATCATTTTCTTCTAATGAAACTGACTGCTCAACAGTTGTTTCACTTGTTTGCATTTCAATATTTGACTCTGTGTGTTCATCATTTTTTTGTTCATCATTATTTTCATTATCTTGATCTTCCTCATTTTGATTAATATTTTCGTTCTGAGTATTGTTTACACTGCTATTAAGTAATCCAAGTTCGTCTAGTTTTTCAACTACTGTAGATGTATATTTTTCCTGATTATGTAGACATTTTTTTAGATCTATAAAAAAGTTTGAATAATTTTTTTTTAATTTTTCTTTTACAATATTTTTAAAACTACTATTACTTTCACCTAAATCTACACCAACAATTTCTTCAAATGCTACGTTTTTAAATGCTTTAATTAATAAATTTTGATCTTTTTTAGTATTTCCAATTTTAAGATCTCTAATATACTTATTCTTTAGATTTTTTTGTATTCCCTTGAATTCGCTACTACCTATTGCTTCTACTCGTGCTTGTTCCAAAACATTAATTATTTCGTTTGATAACTCATCTTGATTTAAAAAGTTTTGGTGTATGTCTTTTGAATGTAATCTGAACTCTAATGCAAAAGAGTCTGCTTCAGCTCTTAAATATTCTAGATTATTTTTGAAATTTTCAATTTTTGGTTCAGTTAAGTTTATTGTGTTACCAATAATTGAGGGATTTTCTTTCACAAAATTAATCTCTATATCTTCTTTTTTTCCTATAGATTTTATTGTTGCACTTAAAGACTTTTTAAAATCTTCAATAATTTCATTATTCTTTGACATTAACTACCTTAGCATCAGTAATATCAATCCCAAATGACCTTTGAAAATATTCCTGTAAGATAGATCTCTCCATTTCATCACATCTATTTAAAAAAGATAGTTTAAAAGAATATTCTATATCATTGAATAGAAGATAATTTTCTGCCCAAGTCAATACAGTTCTTGGACTCATAACAGTTGAAACATCGCCATTAATGAAACCTGATCTAGAAAGATCTGCAGTAGCTACCATGCATTTAACGATGTCTTTGCCATCCTTATTATTAAGTTTTTTTACTTTACTTAAGATAATATTTATTTCTTGCTTGTTACTAAGGTAATTTAAGGTTGATACAATATTCCATCTATCCATTTGACCTTGGTTTATTTGTTGAGTACCATGATACAAACCAGATGTATCACCAAGACCAACAGTGTTTGCTGTAGCAAACAACCTAAAAAATTTGTGAGGTTTGATTACTCTTGATTGATCCAGTAGAGTTAATTTACCTTCTGACTCTAAAATACGTTGAATTACAAACATTACATCTGGCCTGCCTGCATCATACTCATCAAACACTAAAGCTACAGGATTTTTGTATGACCAAGGAAGTATGCCATCCTGAAACTCTGTCACCTGTTTATTATCATTTAGTACAATAGCATCTTTGCCAATCAAATCTATCCTACTGATGTGACTATCTAAATTAATTCTAATACATGGCCAATTAAGTCTGGCTGCTACTTGCTCAATATGAGTAGATTTACCAGTTCCATGGTATCCTTGAATCAAAACTCTTCTATTAGAAGAAAAACCAGCAAGTATTGAAAGAGTTGTCATTGGATCAAAAATGTATGTTTGATCTATTTCTGGTACGTGTTCAGTTTTTTCTTCAAACTTATAAACCTCAAACTCACAGGAAACCCCAAATATTTCTTTGGGATCAATTTTGATATTAGGAGATATTTCTATATTTTTTTTATCAGTCATTTTTAAATTTTTTTAAAAGTATTTTGTACGAGTTATTTATTTCCTTAAACTTCTCTTCTGCTTTTTTATCGTTACCATTTACATCAGGGTGAAATATTTTCACTAGTTTTTTGTAAGTTTTTTTAATTTTATCCAACGTCAATGGTAGATCTAGATTGAATAATGATAGAGCTTTATTTTCTTCTTTAGTAAGATTTTCATCAACCAGCTTATTTCTGAAGTAATTATTCTCTCGTTCATTTGAATTTAAATCATTCATTTCTTCGCTAAAAAAATTGTTAATTTGATCCATTACTTTGCGATAATTTCCCTTTAATGGCCAAGATGGCCTGTTCCAAATAATATCTTCTCTCATTGAATTCTCAATTTCATTAACTGATAACCCTTTATAAAAATCCCATGATTTGTTGTATTCCTTAATATGCTCCATACAAAAATAATAATATTGATTTAACAAAACTCTTGATTTTGGTGCTTTAAACTTGCCTTCGCTATTACAATCTTTGTTATCACATTTTCTAAAAAATGTTTTTTCCCACGAAAGACTATTTTTATTAATATCTATTTTATGTTTACCCACAAGTATTATATAGTTTAAAAATAATGAATCGTAAGCAAAGAATTGATAAAATATTATCAAATAAATTTGATAATTTTTTATTAGAAATTATTGACAATTCAAATTTGCATAAGGGCCATAATAATTTTACTGGCAGTGGCGAAACTCATATTAAGATCATCTTGACAAAAAAAGATAATTCTGAATTTAATAGATTAAAAATTCATAGGATTATCAATAGCTCACTTGAAGAAGAATTCAAAAGTGGTTTACATTCTTTAGAAATTAAAATTAATTAATTTTTGAAATTTCAACCTTAGATATTTGTTTCTTTGAATGTGATAAAATCTTGTAAGTAAAAAAATTATCATTAAATAATTCTCCATATGAAGGTATTTTTTTTGACATATCTAAAATATATCCGGCTATTGTAGAAGACTCAATTTCTGGTGGATCTAAATCAAAACTTTTATACAAATCTCTAATATTTTTTTCACCATTAATTATCATCTTACCATAGTTATTTAGTTTAAAATCATTTTCTGGCACATCAATTTCATCTACAATTTCTCCAACTATTTCTTCAATAATATCCTCTAAGGTTATTAATCCAAGTAATTCACCAAATTCATCAACAACAAATGCTAAGTGCTCTTTTCTTTTTTTAAATTCTACTAATTGTTCTAATAGATTTGTAGTTTCAGGAATAAACCATGGATTAGAAATTTTATCAAAAATAATTTCTTTTGATTCATTATGATTTTTTAAATCTACATTTAAAGTTCTAACATTCAATAAACCAATTATATTTTCAGGATTATCTTTCCAAAATGGAATACGTGTATACCTAGAATTATTTATTTTATTAATTATCTCGTTAGTATTTAAAGATGAGTCTATTGAGTAAATATTTTTTCTATGAGTAAAAATTTCTTCAACTGCTATATCATTTAATTGAAGTATGCTTTGTAGCATATCTTTTTCTTGTTCATAATCTGGATTTGAAGTCTTATACAGATCAATTACACCTTTTAATTCTTCTTCTGATTGAAGATCATTATTTTTTATATCATTTTCATTTTTTCTAAAAATTAATCTAACAATTAAATTAATTACAAATACAAATATAAATAAAATTTTATTTAAATAATAAATAATAGGAGAAATTAATAATGCGGTTCTATTTGGTCTATTGATAGCATAAGTTTTAGGTAGAACTTCAGCAAATATTACAATAACAACTGTCATTATCAGCGTCGCATAAAAAATACCTTCTACTCCAAAAAGGTCATAAAAAAATGCTGTGGCTAATGACGATGCTAAAATATTAACCAAATTGTTTGATAGTAGTAATGTCGATATTACATTGTCTTTTTTATCAAGCAGTTCAAGTACATAACCTGCTCTTTTACTACCTTTTTTTTTCTTATAAAGAATTCTTGCTTTAGAAGTTGCTGTAATTGCTGTTTCAGATCCAGATAAAAAACCTGAAAGAATTATTAGTAATATTAAAAGAAATAATAAAATTAAAGATGTCACAGATTAAATGTTTTGAATTATTTTGTTAACTAATCTAATGTCGATATTTCTTGCAAAGAAAGATCTACCAATGTTTTTTAATAAAACCAAATTCAATTTACCATGTAAATTTTTTTTATCTTTTTGTATAATTGAAATTAATTTTTTATTATAAATATTTTTATCTAAAATTTTTAATTCTGCTTTTTTAAAATGTTCCAAAATTTTAATCAAATCATTTTTTGATAAATATCCCAACTTATTTGAGATCTTTGCTTCAGTTACTATGCCTATTGAAACAGCTTCACCATGGTTTATTTTTTTATAATTATAAAAGGTTTCTAGAGAATGCCCAATACTATGTCCAAAATTTAACATTGCTCTAGAATTTTTATTAATTAAATTTTCTCTCGAGTCTTTTTGTACATACCATAATTTGATCTTTAAAGATCTAAAAATTGCCTTTTCTAAAATTGGGGTATTTAGATTAAAAATTTTAATATAATTATTTTCGAGCCATTTAAAAAACTTAATATCTCTGATTAATGCATGCTTTATGATTTCTACATAACCTGACTTAATTTCTCTTTTCGGCAAGGTTTTTAAAAAATTTACATCAATTATTACTTCACTTGGATTATAGAATGTGCCTATCAAATTTTTTCCATACTTTGAATTAACTCCATTTTTACCACCGATTGAGCTATCCACTTGGGATAAAAGTGTTGTTGGAATTAATTTATAATCGATACCTCTTAGTATTGTGCTTGCAACAAAACCACAAAGATCTCCAAGAGTTCCCCCTCCAATACAAACTAAAATACAATTTCTATCAATATTTTTAATTAGTAACTTTTCACAAATTTTTTGATAAAAGTTAATATTTTTAATATTTTCACCACACTTTAAGTAAATTAGATTAGTATTTTCATTTAATTGAATGTTTAATAATTTTTTTACATTTATATCGATAACATAAAAAACTTTTCTATTTTGATTAGATAATAATTTAAGATATTTTGATGTAAAGTTTTTTTTAATAATAATGCT
Source organism: uncultured Alphaproteobacteria bacterium (assembly GCA_902530685.1). Lineage (GTDB taxonomy): Bacteria > Pseudomonadota > Alphaproteobacteria > HIMB59 > CACPNW01. Next base: position 18,580 of record CACAAZ010000006.1, read on the forward strand.
AGTATTTGAGAAATCATTTTTAAATTTAATTTTGTTATTCATATCTTATTATTTCTGACTTTATTTTTCTAACTAATTCTTTTCTATCAAGATTATTACTTAATACTAAATCACATTTTTTATAGTACTTAATTCTTTCTTTATATAAGTTTTCTAATGTCTTTTTTTTATCTTTATTATCTAATAATGGCCTTTTATTTGAATGTTTAATCCTATTTAAAATTATATCAATATCAACATTCAAAAAAATTGAACAAGAATTTTCTTTAATAGTATTTCTAATATTTTTATTTAATATACTTCCACCTCCCAGAGAAATTACGCAGTCTATTTTTTTAAGCACTTTAACACAGATTTTTTCCTCTAAGTTTCTAAAATAGACTTCACCATATTTTTTAAATATTGAATTTATGCTCACACCAGCTTCTTTTTCAATTTCATAATCTGTGTCAATAAAATTTGTATTTAAAGCCCTACTTAAATCTCTACCAATTACAGATTTACCAGAACCCATAAGACCAATCAAACAGAGGTTTTTAACAGTTTTCTTTTTAAAATTTAACATTTTTTATAATCTTCTTATTATTGACAAAGTTGTATTACATTAAGAAATGACTTAAAAAAATTATATAATTCTATATTAGTCTTATTTTTAAAAAATATATATGAAAAACAAATACTTTTTATATTTTTCTTTAACGATCGTCTTAATTTTTTCTATTGGACTTTATTTTATTCATATTCCTGCGCCTAGTACTACTATAATTGAAAAGTATACAATAAATTTAAAATGAAAACTCTTATAATTTTTTTAATTTTTTTTCCTTTAACTTTTTATTTAAAAGCTGTTGAAGTAATAGATCTGCATCTAAATAAAAGCATTGATCAAATGGTTCTTGATGAAATTAGTGGTAATAAAATAGAAAAAGAAGAAGATATAGAAATACTTGATTCTGATGTACCAGTAGAAACAAATCAAAATCAAATAACTTCAAGTGAAAATGATAATATTGAGGTGATAGAAATAGAAGAAGAAAAAACATTTTTAGATAATTATACTTCTGATCAAGTAAATAAAATCCTCAACAATTTAACAAATATTAAATCTAAATTACTACAAAATGAATTAAACGATTTTATATTTAATTTAGAATTAGATTATGAGAAGGAAAATGACAGAAATATATTTTTTCATATAGTTGATTATTATTATAAGATTGGAGATATTTCAAAATCCTACTCTCTAATTAAATCGAGAAATATTGAAGATGATGAGAATATTAATTTCTACCACTTCTTAGAAATTAATTATTTATTATCTACATCGCAATTAGAAAATGCCTGTAACTTTAAAGAAATAATCAGTACAGATCTGAATTCATTCAATAATTACATTGATAAAATTGAAATATTTTGTTTAATTTTAGAAGGTAAAAAATCTGAAGCCAATCTTCTTAATTCGATAATGTTGGAAACAGAAGCGTCTCTTGATCAAAATTTTCAAAATCTTATGTCAGTATTGATTGATGAAAATGGATACGCAAATTCAGATCAATATTTATCCTTAGACAATTTAAATTTTGATTTAGTGTTTTTATATAGTGCTATGGCTAGAATAGCAGAAATACCTTTAAACAAAGAATTTTTAAAAGTTGATCCACTGAATCTAGCTATTCCAATAATATTAAATAAGTCAACTCCTATTAACTTAAGATTAAAAGCTGCAAATCATAGCTTTATTAATAATTTAATATCTATAGATAGTCTTGCAGCTCTTTATCAATCTGTCGATTTCAATTCAAATGAATTGAACAATCCAAACGAAACAATAAAAAAACTATCAGATAAAGTAGAGCTTATCATGGCGTATCATTTTCAATATATAAATATTCAAATTTTTCCAACTGAGAGACTAAAAGCTTTAATTGATTTTTGGGATTTTGCTAAAGTAAATAAAATAGAAAATATTGCTTACTCACTTTCTAATAAAATAATTGATTCAATAGAAATTAAGCAAGATCACTTAGACTATTCTCCTCAAATAGCTATTTCATACATTAATAATAAAAATTTAGAAAAAGCAACAAAATGGATCGATTTTTATGAAAAAAATAATGGTGTTGATGATCGTAGTACGTTTGTAAAACTTTTAATCAATATAAACTCAACAAATGAAGTAAGCACAATTATTGACAGTATTAATTTAAATTATGAAACACTAATTCAATTTAAAGGAAAAAATAATGAAGAACTATTTTTTGTCCTATATTCAATTTTTGATCAGAATAATCAAAAAAAACTTGTTGAAGATTTTGAAAATATTTTTGATAGTAGACCAACAATATCTTTGTTTATTTCAGAAAATATTGAAAGCGCTATTAAGAACTCTGACCAAAACAAATTCTTAATTTATTCAATTATTTCCTTGAATAATATGCAGTGGAAAGAAATACCACCGTCTCATTTGAAGTTATTATTGGAGGGTTTTTTAATTTATAAAAATGGATCAATCATAAAAGAAATTATATTAGAAATATTTGAAAATTATCAATTGATATAATGATAAATTATTTTGAATTTGAGAAGGATATCGAGAAAATAGATCAATACATTAAACAATTAAATCCTAATAATACAAATGATATCTCAAAAATAGAGAGGCTTAATTTCGAAAAAAATAAGAAATTAGAAAAAATATATTCAAATTTAAATCCTTGGCAAAAAGTACAAGTTTCACGACATAATGAAAGGCCGCACACTATTAATTATATAAATAATATATTTGAAGATATAATATTCTTACATGGTGATAAAAAATATGCAGATGATACTGCTATTATTGGAGGCTTTGCAAAATTGAATAATCATTCAATTATTTTTATTGGTACAGAAAAAGGAAATACAATGGATACTAGAATAAAACATAATTTTGGAATGGCAAAGCCTGAAGGATATAGAAAATCACAAAGATTAGTCAAACTTGCAGAAAAATTTAGACTTCCAGTTGTAACGTTTGTTGACACAGCAGGAGCTTTTCCTGGCAAAGATGCTGAGGAAAGAGGACAATCTGAATCAATAGCTTCTTCTATTTTATCTTTCTTAAAAGTAAAAACTCCAACAGTCTCAATAATAATTGGTGAAGGAGGATCTGGTGGTGCAATTGGAATAGCTACTTCCGACAAGGTCCTAATGTTAGAACACTCAACATACTCTGTTATATCACCGGAGGGATGTGCTTCCATTTTATGGCGAAGTACAAATTATTCAAGAGAGGCTGCAAATACTCTGAAATTAACCTCAGATGACTGTAAAAATTATAAAATAATAGATGACATAGTACCAGAGTTACCTGGTGGCGCACACAGAAATCCAATTTCCCAAGCAGAAATTGTAAAAAAGTATATTTTTGAGTGTATTGAAGATTTAAAAAAAATACCATTACAAGACTTAATAAAAAAAAGAAAAAATAAATATATTAATATTACTTCAGATATTTAACTTCCATGACACTGTTTGTATTTTTTTCCTGAACCGCAGGGACACGGTTCATTCCTTCCAACCTTTTTTGATATAATTTTCCTTGCATCATCTGTTTTTTCAGTTTGATTATTATTAGTATTTTGATTGTTACTTATTAATTCAATACTAAAGAAAGTCTTCAGAACCTTCTCATTCTGATTAGATAACATTTCGTCAAAATAATCAAAAGATTCTCTTTTGTATTCATAAAATGGATCTTTTCCTCCCATAGCTCTTAGATTAACACTTCCCCTCAGTGTATCCATAGCTGCTAAGTGATCTCTCCAATCTTTATCAATTTGAAAGAGCATTACTCTCTTTTGTGCAAACTTTAATAATTCTTCTGAATATTTATATTTTTTCTCATTATATTTTTGTTCAACTTCATCGAATAGTCTTTTTTTTATTTCATCTTCATCAACTCCTTCCTCGTCAAACCATTTATCAATTGGAAGTTCTAAGCTAAATATTTCTTTTATTTTTTCTTTCATAAGTTCATTGTTCCATTCTGAACTATATTTCTTTGGTGGAATACAATCTTGAACAAGTTTATCTAAAAAATCATCAATCATATCTTTGATTATACTTGATTGATCTTTTGTAGTTAAAATTTCTTTTCTATTTTGATAAATAATTTGTCTTTGATCATTTAAAATATCATCAAACTTTAAAATTTGTTTTCTCATATCATAATTATGAGATTCAACTTTTTGTTGAGCTCTTTCTAATGATTTTGAAATCATTGAATGAGTTATTACCTCTCCTTCTTTAAGGCCAATTTTATTAAGAACATTTTCAAGAGTTTTTGAACCAAAAATTCTCATTAGATCATCTTCAAGAGATAAAAAAAAGATACTTTCTCCAATATCTCCTTGTCGACCAGACCTTCCTCTGAGTTGATTATCAATTCTTCTACTTTCATGTCTTTCAGTCCCAATTACTAAAAGACCACCAGATTCTATTGATTGTTTTTTTAATTCAGATTTGCCATTACCTAATTTAATATCTGTACCTCTTCCTGCCATATTTGTAGAAATAGTAACATTACCTGGTATACCAGCCTGAAGAATAATGTCTGCCTCCATTTTGTGATTTTTGGCATTGAGAACTTTATGTTTAATATTTTCTTTATTAAGTAATCTTGAAATTGTTTCTGAATTTTCAACAGATGTAGTGCCAATCAAAATTGGTTGATTAATTTTATTTCTTTCTTTTACTAATTTAATAACAGCATCATATTTCTCTCTCTTTGTCATATATATTTGATCATTTTGATCAATTCTATTAATTTTAATATTTGGAGGTATGTCAACCACCTCAAGATTATATATTCCTTCAAATTCTTTTGCCTCAGTGATTGCAGTACCTGTCATCCCACTCAATTTTTCATAATTTCGAAAGAAATTTTGATAAGTTATAGATGCTATTGTTTGATTCTCTTTCTGAATATTAAGACCTTCTTTAGCCTCAATAGCTTGATGTAATCCATCTCCATATCTCCTACCATCCATTGGTCTTCCAGTAAGTTCATCTATAATAATAATTTGCTTATCCTTAAGTATATAATCCTTATCTTTTATAAAAATTTTTTGTGCTCTTAAGGCTTGAATTATATTATGATTTAATGTGATATTTTCTAAATCTTGAAGTGTACCTTTACTAATTATATTTTCATTTTTTAATAGTTTTTCAGCCAATTCCATACCCTTTGTTGTCAATAGAATACTTTTACTTTCCTCATTAATTTCAAAATCTTGTTCATTAAAAAATTTAACTATATTGTTAATTTTTGGATATAAACTAATATCTGTGTTTGCCTCAGCAGAAATTACTAATGGTGTTCTTGCCTCATCTATAAGAATACTATCAACTTCATCAACTATTGCGAATGCATCTTTTTTAAAACAAAGAGTTTCAAAATCATTTTTTAAATTATCTCTTAAGTAATCAAAACCAATTTCATTATTTGTAGCATAAACTATATCACAATCGTATTGAGTTGGTCTCAGCTTATGTTCTGTCTCTGAAGTAACACAACCCACAGTTAGACCAAGAAATGAATATATAGCACCCATCCACTCTGAATCTCTTTTTGCTAAATAATCATTTACTGTTACTATATGAACAGATTTATTATCCAAGGCGTTTGCATAAGCAGCGAGCGTTGCTACAAGTGTCTTTCCTTCTCCTGTTTTCATTTCAGCAATTTTTCCATCATGCAGAACTTTTCCACCAATTAATTGGACATCAAAATGCCTCATATTAACAGTTCTACTAGCTACCTCTCTCACAACAGCAAATACTTCTGGTAGAATTTTATTAATATTTTTGCTTTTTAATTGATCTCTAAAAAAAGCAGTTTTATTTTTAAGTTCTAGATCAGACAATTCTTTAATATCATTCTCAAATCGGTTAACGTGATCAACAAAATTGTTGTATTTTTTTAGAGAATTTGAACCAAGTGATCCAAAAAGTTTATTAACAAAATTAACCATAATATGTTAAATTGCTGTTAACATATGAGAAAGAAATCTTCTACAAAGGATTTAGGCTTAAGTAGCAACGAAAGATTATCACTAAAAAATAAATCTTTTTTTGCACCAAAAAAATACAGAAATTTAAAGCCTAAAAATTTTGAAATCTATACTTTTCATGCTGGTTTTAAAAAAAAACTTGATGATCTTTTAATAGTAATTTTTGATCGCCCAGTTCGCACAACCACAGTTTATTCTAAAACATCTATGCCCTCTGCACCTATTATATGGGATAAGATTAATAACAAAGGATACGTCAGAGTACTTATAGTCAACTCTGGAAATGCTAATGCTCATACAGGAAAAATTGGAATTAAAACTATTAATGAATACGCTAATTATATGTCAAAATATATAGGATGCAAAAAAAGTGAAATATTAGTTTCATCAACTGGTATTATTGGTGAGATGTTTCATTCTAAAATTATAAAAAACCAAATAAATAAAATTAATAAAAAATCTAAAAAAACAATACTTGATGCGGCAAAAGCTATAATGACTACAGATACTTATCCAAAAATAGCAATTAAAACAGTAAGATTAAAAAATAATTCTTTAAAAATTTATGGCATTTGTAAAGGTTCTGGAATGATAAATCCTAAAATGGGTACAATGTTAGTTTATATTTTCATTGAGGCAGATTTATCAAAAAAAATATTAAAAAAATTGTTATCAGATAACTTAGAGGACACTTTCAATTCAATTTCAAATGATAGTGATACTTCAACAAGTGATACTTTAGCATTATTTTCAACAAGTAATAAAAAAATAAATTGGAATATTAATAAAAACTATGAAATTTTAACCTTATCAATGTTTGAATTAATGCACGATCTTTCACAGCAAGTCGTTAAGGATGGTGAGGGAATAAACAAATTAATAAAAATTAATATTTTAAAGAGTAAATCAAAGAAACAAGCAAAAAATATTGGTTTTTCTATTGTCAATTCACCATTAGTTAAAACTGCTGTTTCAGGTGAAGATGCTAATTGGGGTAGAGTTATTGCTGCTATTGGAAAATCACAAGAAAAATTAAATCAAAATAAAATTAAAGTATTTTTTGGAAAAAATTTAGTTTGTGAAAACGGTTCAGTAAATAAAAATATAAATTCAAAATATCTTGAAAAATATATGAAAAATAAAACTATTGAAATTTCTGTTATTTTAAATAATGGTTTTGTAAACCATACAGTATATGGCAACGATTTATCTCATGAGTATATCAGAATAAATGCAGATTATAGGTCATGAATACTTATTTTTTCCAAGCACAAATAATATTAATTTTAATATCTAAAACATAATATCCATTAAAATATTTTTTTTTGTAGACCTCTTCTAATTTTTTAAAATAATTTTTATTTTCAAAATTTTGTTTTTTATCAACTAAAGAATATGAAATATTCATATTTTTAACATCTTTTAATAATCTTTCAAAATTTTGGTATTCAATAATTATATTGTCAGTATGTATGCTTGGAGTATCAAAGTTTAAATTTTTCATAATTGGTAATATATTATCTATTTCTATTGTAGGATTAAATCTTTGAAAGGCTCCATTGTAATAAAATAAATCAGTTTCAAACATTGAATTTGAAAGCTGAAACATATTGTCAGTACAAGGTATTATTGAAATAAAAAAACCATTGGAGCACATATTTTTGAATATATTTTCTAAGGTTTTTTGAAAATTGTTAGATATATGCAAAAAAGAATTACTATATATAAGATCGTAATAATTCTCTTTTATAACAATTTTATCAATATCAATTTCAAAAGAAACTGAGTCTCTATTTATACTTCTATTACATTCAATTAAATCACATCCATCAACTTCACTTTTTAAAAATTTATTTTTCAAAAAATTATAAGTCAAATTATCGTTTAAACCTATTTCGAGAGCTTTTCTAACTTTAATACTAAGTAAATCTAGAGAATCTATAATTCTTTCTGCAATTTTGTTGTAAATAAAATTATTCATATCATTTTTGTGATATGATCTCATTAATTGTAAATATTTTTTATTTATCATTTTTTTTTTGAGTGTAATATATACTTATGAAAAATCAATTTAAACAAATTAAGAATATTATTAAAGAAGAATTAGCTCTTATTAATAATAAAATAACGAGTACAGTTTTATTAGAAACTTTAAAGTATAAGTTAATAGATAGAATGAAAATCAATAATTTGAATTATGTTGATGAAGATATTATTGATTTTAAAGAAGAGGGTTTATTTGAAGATGAGTTTCATGAAATTATTTTTAAATTAATTTCGTTTAAATTACCGTTTATAAATTTGAATTATTTAGCTAATAAAAAACAACTTATTATAAGTTTAAAACAAGATATAAAAATTGATATAGAAAATATTAAAACTAAAAAAATTTTTCACTATAAATGCATTGAGATGACTGGTATTATTATTCCAGAAGGCTCAAAGTGCTCATTCAAGTACCCTAAAACTTCTGTTGTCTTAGAGATAGGGTCTAGAGATAAATTACTTAACGTTGACAAATTAGAAGAAAGCACAATATAATATATATGATTTCATTTAATTTAATTTGTATAGATTGTGAATATGAATTTGAAGGTTGGTTTGACAGTTCTAAAGAATATTCTAATCAAAAAAAGAAAAATTTAATTAACTGTCCATCTTGTGATAGTCACAAAATTAACAAAGGGTTAATGACTCCAAATCTTGGTAAAAAAAGTAATTCAAAGAAGCTTAGCAAAAAAAGAACAGTAGCATCCAATATTACTAAATTAAAAAAAATTATAGAACAAAATTTTGATTATGTTGGCGATAATTTTACGGAAGAAGCAAAGAAGATAAAATATGGAGAAACTAAAGAGAGATCAATCTATGGAGAAGCAACAATTGAACAGACAAAAGAACTTATTGAGGAAAATATAGATATTTTACCTTTGCCTTTTTCATCTAAAAAAACTAATTAGATTTTTGAAAGCTACAAAAGTAATTAACCTTGGTAAAATCAGATAATAGCCACCTCATTTCTACAGGATTAAATGTTAACCCTTTTAAGTTTTTTAGTTCAAAATTATTTTTTTTCATTAAATCTATAATTTCTTCAGGTTTAATCAACTTATCATAAAAATGAGTACCTTGTGGTATCCATCTTAAGACATTTTCAGCTAAAAAAATTGCAGTAAATCTTGAAAATATATTTCTATTGATTGTAGATATAATTATTGTTCCATTTGAATTAAGATTTCTTATTATATTTTTTAATAAATATCTCCAATCATTTAAATGCTCTAGAATTTCATACATTATTATTATATCATATTTTTTATTAATCTTAAAATTTTCAATATCTTCATGTTTATAAATAATTTTCAATTTTTTTTTTATAGAATGATATTTAGCTACCTCAATATTTTTTTTTACAAAATCTATTCCTGTAACATTACCTCCTAATCTACTAAGTGATTCACTAACTAAACCTCCTCCACAGCCAAGGTCTAAAATATCCAAATTTTTTAAATTTTTATTATTAATTTGATCAATTATATATTTAATTCTTATTGGTCTTATTTGATGAAGTATTTTAAATTTACCATTTTCATTCCACCATTCATCTGACAAACTATTAAATAAATCATATTCTTTATTTTTTATTTTTGATTTCATAAAACTTGTTGTTTTTTAGTCTAATAATTATATTACCAGAAATAATATAAAAAAGGTCTAAGTCAATGAGTCTAATAGTAATGAAATTTGGGGGTACTTCAGTAGCTGACATTAAAAAAATAAATAATGTTGCTAATTTGGTGGCTAATGAATCAATTAACAATAAGTTAATTGTTGTGTTATCTGCAATGGCAGGAGTGACCAATCAAATGCAAAAGTATATAGATGAAATTGAGTCCAAGGAAAATATTGAGAATGATTTATTATTGACATCAGGCGAGAACATCACAATTGCAATTTTATCAGCAATATTAAAAAAGAAAAAGATTAAATCTATACCATTGCTGGGTTGGCAAATTCCAATCATAACTGATGATTATCATCAAAAAGCAAAAATTTTAAATATTGATAATAATAGGATCAAACAATTTTTCTCAAATTATGATGTTATAGTGTTAGCTGGATTTCAAGGTATTAATACTAAGGGCTATATTACTTCATTAGGCAGAGGAGGCTCTGATACAACTGCAGTTGCAATTGCTTCAGCTGTTTCAGCTGATAGATGTGACATTTATACAGATGTTGAAGGAGTCTATAGTGCAGATCCAAATATCGTCCCACAAGCAAAAAAAATTTCAAAACTAGCTTTTGAAGAAATGTTAGAAATGTCTTCAAGTGGTGCAAAAGTTCTGCACACTCGTTCAGTTGAGTTGGCAATGAAAAATAATTTAGTATTACAAGTTTTATCATCGATAGTAAATAAACCTGGGACATTAATTCTCGATGAAAAAAAATTAATTGAAAAAGAAATTGTTAGCGGAGTTAGTTATAGTAAAAATGAATCTAAGATAACTATATCTGGCATCCCAGATAAACCTGGAATATCAGCAAAAATATTTGGACTCCTGGCTGCTAAAAACATAAATGTAGATATGATTGTCCAAAATATTTCACAAGATGGAATTACTGCAAATATAACATTTACAGTCCAAAATGATGAGATATTTGCTGCAAAAAAATTGTTACAAAATAGTTTAAACACCATTGGTTATCAGTCATTAAAAACAGATAAAAATGTTTCAAAAATTTCTGTTATTGGCATGGGTATGATGTCACAATCTGGGGTTGCGCAAAAAATGTTTAAAACATTAGCTAATAATTCAATAAATATTTTGGCAATTTCAACTTCAGAAATTAAAATTAGTGTTTTAATTGACGAAAAGTATACAAATATAGCTGTTCAATCTTTGCATAATGCTTATAATTTAGAGAAGAATAATGAATAGTGTAGGGGAAGAGATAAGATCATTAAGAATTTCAAAAAAAATCAATATAGCTGAAATAGCTTATCATCTTAAAATTTCAAAAAATATAATTGAAATGATTGAAAAGGATAATATTTCTTCTAATCCAGATATAGTTTTTTACATAGGCCACATAAGAACATATTGTAAATTTTTAGGTATGGATGCTGACGCAATAGTTGAAAGATTTAAAAAGCAAATATCTTTTAAAAAAAATACAATTAATAATGAATTACCAAAAATCTCATTTAGAGAAAGTAATAAAAATATTAAAAATATTTTTCCAGTCACATTAACTATACTTATATTTACAAGTTTTTATTTTTTATTTATTAAAGATAATAATCCTCAAAGAGAATTTGCTTCTGTTCCAGACCTGCCAGAGATGTACTTACCGACAATTGAAAAAGAAAGTATCAACAATAAAAGCAAAACTAATGCTGGTCAGAATATTAGCAATAAATTTAAAAAAGAAAGTTTTAATTTTTCAAGCGTCATTGCGTCAAATAAAATCAATCAAGATGCTGATACTGATACAATTACTCTTAAATTATTAAACGCAACTTGGCTACAAATTAGAGATACTTCTGACAATATCATTTTAAGTAAACTAATGGATAAGGATGATGAATATACCTATAGAGCATCGCTTCAATATAATATAACAGCTGGTAATGCTGGAAATATATTAGTTATTGTTAATAAAAATGTTGTTGGAAAAATTGGAAAATATGGAGAAGTAATAGACTCAATAATTATAGATACTAATTTTAAAAACTAGCAAAATGCTAAGATCATATCAAAAAATAAATAGAAGAAAATCACGTATTATTAATATTGGAAAAATTAAAATTGGAGGAAGTAATCCAATTGCTGTTCAAACAATGACAAATACTTTGACATCAAATGCTAAGGAAACATTAAATCAGATTGAAAGAGCTGCCAAAATTGGCGCAGATGTTGTAAGAGTATCAGTTCCTGATAAAGACTCTTCTACTTCCTTGAAAGAAATTGTAAAACATTGTTCTGTTCCAATAATTGCTGATATTCATTTTCATTATAAAAGAGCAATAGAAGCAGCAGACAATGGCGCATCTTGTATACGTATCAATCCAGGAAACATAGGTTCACAAGATAGAATAAAAGAAGTTATTAAAGCAGCAAAAAGCAATAATTGTTCAATAAGGGTAGGTGTAAATGCTGGAAGTTTAGAAAAACAAGTTCTTGATAAATACTCAGAACCGAATCCAGATGCCCTCGTTGAGAGCGCAATATTAAATATAAAAATTCTTGAAGATAATGATTTTACTAATTTTAAAATTAGTGTGAAATCTTCAGATATTTTTATGTCTGTAAAGGCATATCAAGATCTTGCAAAACTTTGTGATTATCCTTTGCACTTAGGAATTACTGAAGCTGGGGGTAGGAGGTCTGGATCTATAAAATCATCAATTGGCATAGGTAATTTACTTTTACAGGGTATTGGTGACACTATTCGTGTTTCATTATCAGATGAACCTGAAGAGGAGGTTCGGGTAGGCTTTGAAATTCTAAAAAGTTTAGGATTAAGAAACAGAGGTGTTAAAATTATTTCATGTCCTTCTTGTGCAAGACAGCAGTTTCAAGTTATTGATACAGTAAAAAGTTTGGAAAAAAGATTGGATGACATTACAACGCCAATGACTGTTTCAATAATTGGGTGTGTAGTCAATGGACCTGGTGAGGCCACAATGACCGATATTGGAATTACTGGAGGTGGCAATGATACCCATATGATTTATCTTAATGGTAAAAAAAATAATATAGTTAAAAATGTTGATTTAGAGAATTATCTTGAAAAACTTATTCGAGAAAGGTCTAAGGAACTACAAATAGTTGAATAATATGAAATTAAGATCAGTTAGAGGTACGCACGACATTTATGGGCAACATATAAAAAAATACAATAAAATAGAAAAAATAGTTTGTAAAAATGCTGAATTACATTCTTTCAACAGATTAGAGACTCCAATTTTTGAATTCTCTGAAATTTTTTCTAAGCCTCTTGGGGAACAATCAGACGTTGTTTTAAAAGAAATGTATTCATTTAAGGATAGAAATGAAGAAATGTTAACCTTACGACCAGAGTATACAACACCAATGATTAGAGCTGCTATTACAAATAATTTATTAAGTCAATTACCTCTTAAATTATTCGGTATAGGTCCTATGTTTAGGAGAGAGAGGCCACAAAAAGGTAGATATAGACAATTTAATCAAATTAATTTTGAAATATTTGGTTCAAATAATTTTTTAGCAGATTTAGAATTAATTATTATTGCCAACGAAATTTTAGTGTCAATTCTACCTAATATAAACTTTACATTAAATATAAATAATTTGGGTCAAAAAAATAATTTAAGTGAATATAAAGTTAAGCTTAGTAAATATTTTAGTGATCATAAAGATAAATTATCAAATGAAAGTAAAGAAAAAATTTACTCTAACCCATTACGAATACTTGATTCAAAAAATGATTATGACATAAAAATTTCTAATAATGCACCAAAAATTTTTGATATTATTTCTAAAGAAGAAAAAAATAATTTTAATGAACTCAAGAAAGGATTAAATTTTTTTAACATTAATTTTAAAGAAAATCATAAATTAGTAAGAGGTTTAGATTATTATTGCAGCACTGTATTTGAATTTAAGACGTCTGAATTAGGAACTCAAGATACACTTTTAGGAGGTGGCAGGTATGATGGGCTAATAAATACCTTGGGAGGACCTGATATACCTGGTGTTGGTTGGGCAGCTGGTGTTGAAAGAATTTCAATTCTTATGAATGAAATTGAAAAATCAAATAATATAATCCATTTAGCAATTTCAGATAAAAAATATGTAGAGCATATTCTCAATATTATTAATCACTTAAAAAAAAATAATATTCCTTTTTATTGGAACTACAAATATAATTTAAAAAAATCATTATCATATGCAAATTCTAACAATATAGAATATGTAATAATTATTGGAGAACATGAGTACATCAATAATTATTTAACTATTAGAAATTTAAATACTGGCAATCAATCCAGAGTAGAAGTTTCTGAAATAAAAAATATATTTAATGGTAAATTTTAATATTCAATTTTCAAAAATTTTAGAAAAATATAAAAATGTTCAGGAAGCTCTCAACAAAACAGAAAAGCTTAATTCTGAAGACTTGATTAAAATGAATAAAGAATATTCAGATTTAAAACCTTTGGTTGATAAAATAGAAGAGTACAAAAAAGAACAAACAGATATTGAAAATTTAAACGATTTGCTTAAAGATAATGATAAGGAAATTATTAAAATAGCAGATATTGAATTACAAGAAAAAAAGAACAATATCATAAATTTAGAAAATGAATTATTAAAACTTCTTATACCAAGAGATGCAAATGATACTAAAAATTCAATTTTAGAAATAAGGGCTGGTACAGGTGGGGACGAGGCGTCATTATTTGCATCTGATTTATTAAATATGTACCAAAAATATGCAGATACAAATAAATGGAAATTTGAAATTCTGTCTATTTCTGAGACAGGTTTAAAGGGCGTCAAAGAGGTAATTTGTAATATTTCAGGTATGAATGTCTTTTCTAAGCTTAAATTTGAATCTGGAGTGCATAGGGTTCAAAGAGTACCAACAACAGAAAGTAGTGGACGAGTTCATACCTCCGCAGCAACAGTAGCAGTACTTCCAGAGGCAGAAGAAATTGATGTAAACATAGAAGAAAGAGATTTGAGAATTGATGTTTTCAGATCTAGTGGTCCAGGTGGACAGTCAGTTAACACAACTGATAGTGCTGTTAGAATTACTCACATTCCATCAGGTATTGTTGTTTCTCAACAAGATGAAAAATCACAACATAAAAATAAAGCAAAGGCAATGAAGATATTAAGATCTAGATTATTAGATAATGAAATACAACAAAAAAATAAAGAAAGATCCGAGCAAAGAAAAATTCAAGTTGGATCAGGTGATAGGTCAGAAAGAATTAGAACATATAATTTTCCTCAAGGTAGAGTGTCTGATCATAGAATTAATTTGACTTTATACAACCTAAATGAAATTCTTGATGGCAAAATAGAAGATTTGATTGACCCATTAATTGCTGAAGAAGAGAGTAAAAAACTTGCTGGTATGAAAAATGAATAATTTTATTAATAATTGTTTACAAAAATTTAAAGAAAAAAAAATACCAAATCCAGAATTAGATATCAGACTTTTGCTATCATTTGCATCAAAGAAAAGAAAAAATATATTTTTAAACAACCTAGATATTAATGACATTGATTTAGAATTTTTTAACTCTCTTATTTTAAAGAGATTAGCCGATCAACCTGTATCTAAAATTACAAATAAAAAATCCTTTTGGAAAAGTGAATTTTTTGTAAATTTTGATGTAATGGATCCTAGGCCTGAAACAGAATTAATTATTGAAGAAGTTTTAAATATTTATGAAAATAAAAATAAAAAATTTAAAATATTAGATATCGGAACAGGTTCTGGTTGTATTTCAATTTCACTTGCTAAAGAATTCCCAAATTCAAATATTACCGCAATTGACATATCTAAAAAAGCTTTACAAGTAGCAAACAAAAATATTGTTTTAAATAATGTTTCAACACAAGTTAAGACTAAACTAGGTAGCTTGGATGATATAAATGATTACTATGATGTTATAGTTACAAATCCACCCTATTTATCTGAATATGAATATAATAAAGTACAACCTGAAATTAAAAAATATGAACCTAAAATTGCATTAATCGCAAATGATAATGGATATAGTTTTTATAAAAGCTTTTCAAAAAAAATAGAAAATATTATGAAAAAAAATTCTTATTTTATTTTTGAAATAGGTAATAATCAACTAGATGAATGTATTAAAATTTTCAATAATACTAATTTAAAATTAAAGAAAATATCAAAAGACATACAAAAAATTGATAGAACTCTTACTTTTGTTAAGATATGAGTTGTAATTGAGGTAAAAGTATATTAATATAAAAAAAAATTAAAGTATTTAATTATATTTGTTTTAATTAAATTTTAATTTCCAAAAATCTTATGTATAAAAAAAATAACGGTAGAACGTTGTATAAAACAAGTAGAAGGCCAACTTACAAGAAAGCTGGTGGTTTCCAAAATTTTAAAGCAAGAAATAAAGGTAATATATCTCAGCAATACAACAAATATCTTAAACTTGCTAAAGAAGCTTTTAGATCTGGTGATAGAATACAGTCTGAGTATTACTATCAATTCATGGATCATTACTATAGATTAATGATTGAAATGGGAATTAATGTTGAAGAAAATGTTCAAAATAATGAAATTAATTCTACTGATCAAGATGGGTTATCAAATGAAAATTCAATTAATGAGAGTAATGATGAAAACAAGGTAGACGATCAATCTATAGACACCATCCCTTTTATTGCCGAAGATACAAAAGAAAAGAAAACAAAAGTTTCAAAGTAAAATCATTCGTATAATAGATTTAAGTGATCAGCATAAATTACTTTATATTCTTCAATAAACTTACTTAATTCATTACCTTTAAGTACTTTCCCAGAAGCAAGTTTTAATTTTAAAGGATTAATATGCTTATTTTGATAAATTATTTCATAATGAAGATGAGGGCCTGTAGAATTACCTGTGTTACCTACATAGCCAATAATATCACCTTGATTAACTCTAACACCTTTTGAAATTCCCTTTTTATAATTTGATAGATGAGCATATGCAGTTTTATACTCATTATTATGTCTTATTCTAATATATTTTCCATAACCACCATTTCTTCCAATGTATTCAATAACTCCATTACCTCCTGCATAAATTGGCGTACCTGTTGGAGCAGCAAAATCAACTCCTTTATGCATTTTATTAAAACCTGATATAGGATGTTTTCTCATACCATAATTTGATGATATTCTAGCACCATCCAAAGGAGTTTTTAAAATTGATTTTTTAACATTTTTTCCTTCTCTATTAAAATAATCTACATATCCATCATCTGTAATAAATTTAAAATATTCTATTTGTTTTCCATCAATTTTTATCGAAGCATATTTTATATCTTTAAATTCTAATTTGTTAGTTTCAGAAATCATATCATATTCATATGAAACAGAAACCACAGTATCAACCCTTATATCTCTTTGAAAGTCTAAATCAAAACTAAAAAGTCTTATAATTTTTACTAAAATATCAGGAGATACTCCATTTTTAATACCATCTGAAAATAATGAATCTATAATTGTATATTCTCTAGATTCAACAAATGTTTCCTTTTCTAATTGTCGTATATTTAAATTAATTTCTTTATCTAAGTCAACAGAGATAATAGTTTCTGTGTCTTTAAAAAATTCAATTTTTTTTATTTCTCCGAAACCATTTTCAAAAACAGTTATAATTTCACCAGTTTTGATTTTCTTTAAATCAAAAGTGTTTTTTATTTTACTTATAATTTCATAAATATTTTTTTGTTTAAAGTTTAAATTTTTCAAAATAGAAACAAAAGTATCGCCTTTTAAAATTTCAATTTTTTTCTGAACATATTTTTCAGTATCAATATTTTTTTTAATTTTTGGTGAAGTAATATTTTCTTTTTTTTCTTGAATTTCTTTAATATCCTCAACTATTACTTTTTTTATTACGTCTTCATTTAAAAATTTTTTACCTGATAAGTTAAAGTATTCAGATAAAAATAAATAATATCCTGCTGATATTAAAGACATTAAAATTAGATATCTTAGAATTTTAAACACCTAATTATATTTTGAATTAAAATATACAAGTGGTTTCAATTTATCATTAGATTGTAATTCTAATATTTCACAAACAAAAATTATATGATCTCCCTTTTTGATTTTATCTATTAGTTTGCACTCAAGATTTGCTATACAATTGGGTATGATTGCAGTTTTATTTTTTCCTTCAATAAAGTTTATATTTTCTAATTTTGGTATGCTAGAGGCGAAATTATCTGATAATTTTTTTTGTTTATTAGATAAAATATTTATTGATAAAAACTTTGTTTTCAAAAATTTATTTATTGATGACGAGTAATTTCCTAAAGAAAACAAAACCATTGGAGGGTTTAATGAAAGTGAATTAAATGAGTTTACAGTCTTTCCGTAGATTGTATTATTATTTTTAATACATATAACAGTAATTCCAGTTGAGAATTTACTTAGAGTTTTTTTAAAATTTTTAATATTTACTTTTTTCATAATCTTTTCTGCATATAAATTGAATCAACCCACTTATTTTTTTTAAAACCGGCCTTCTTTATAGTGCCAATATATCGAAATCCATTGTTTTTATGAATTTTTATAGAAGCAAAATTATTTTTTCCACCAATTACTGCTATTAAATTTTTAATCTTTGTAATTTTTTTACATATTTTAACAAGTTCTTTTAGTATTTTATTGCCATAACCATTGTTAATGAAATCTGGATCAACATAGATTGAATGTTCATATGAAAATCTATACCCACTTTTTTCTCTAAATTGATTTACAAATGCTAATCCAATAACTTCATTATCTTCAATTGCTAGAATAAATGGTAACTTATTTTTTTTAATTTTTTCTAATAATAAATTAAATGTTGATATAGATAATTTTTTTTCTTCAAAATTAGATAATGAATTTTCGATAAAATAATTATATATTTTTAGAGCCTTAGAGATTTCATTTTTCCTAAAATTATTTTTTTTTACCTTCATTTATCGCCTAGTTTCAGTATTAAATTGAATAAGTAATTCTAAACTCTGATTATTATTTAATAAAAAATTCATCAATATGTTTATAATTTATTTGCATAATTAATGATAAAAAAGGTTAAATTAAGTAAAATTTAAAATCTCATATAATTTTACAAACATTGCTTTAGCTATAAAAGTCATTATATTCCGTAATACTATTTTTATAAAATTAAACCATTTGGGTGTGTAGCTCAGCGGTAGAGCACTGCCTCGACACGGCAGGGGTCACAGGTTCAATCCCTGTCACACCCACCATAGAAATTTTAATAAATATTCTTGAAATTTAATAATATGATATATTTATATTACATGTTCAAATGTTTACTAGTAGCTACGTTAATTGCCTCATTAATCTTCCTAATAATAGACATAATTTGGCTAAGTTTTGCTACAAAATCTTTCTATAGACCACTAATTGGTAATTTATTAGCAGAAAAGCCTGTAATGTGGGCTGCTGCTCTTTTCTACATACTATATGTCTTTGGTATAGCTTTGGTTGTAATTCAACCGTGCGTTGAATCAGGTAACTTAATGCGCACATTGTACACAGGTTTCATTTTTGGCTTGGTTGCTTACGGCACATACAACTTGACGAATATGGCTGTTCTTAAAGGGTGGTCACCAACTGTTACTTTTGTAGACATGTTTTGGGGTGGTTCATTGACAGCTGTATCAGCTACCTCTGGATTATATTTAGCAAAAAAAATAGTACATATTTAATTTAGTCGATCCATTCCAAATTCTAGCATTTTTATTAAGATAGGGTTTTGATTTAATTTATTTTTATTTTTTTTTATAAAAGTATTAATTTTATTATTACATAAATCAATAACTTGTTTTTTACCAATTAATTGTAGTAAAGTACTTTTGCCTTGCTCAACATCTTTACCTGGTGTTTTCCCAATTTTTTTAAAAGTTCCAATCTCATCGATTAAGTCATCTATTACTTGAAAGATTAAACCAAACAACATTCCAAACTCTTTGGCAAATTGAATATTTTTTTTGTTATTATCTTTTAATATAAAAGGCGCAGAAAAAGAGAATTCAAATAATTTACCAGTTTTTCTAGAATACATATCTAAAATTTTATTTTTTGATAATTTTTTATTTTCAAATTCTAAATCTAAAGCTTGGCCAAGAGCTAGTCCTTTGTGTCCAATACATAAAGAAAGATAATTTATTAATTTTAATTTAGTAGAATTATTTTTCTTATTGATATTTCCTGAAATTAATTCAAATGCTAAATCGTGTAAAGCATCTCCTGCTAAAATTGCAGTAGCTTCATTAAATTTTTTATGAGTACTTAATTTACCTCTTCTATAATCATCATCATCCATTGATGGTAAATCATCATGAATTAAAGAGTACGAATGTATACATTCAATACATGAGGCTATGATGAATGCATCATATGATGAAATTTTTGCTATTTTAGCAGACTCCATTACTAAAAATGGCCTTATTCTTTTTCCTCCATTCATTGAGGCATAAAACATCGCTTTTGATAAACTAGATTGATCTAATTTATTTTTTAGAAGTTTTTTAAATTTAATATCAAATTTTTTTTTATTTACATTTATTAACGTATTTAAGTTCATAGATAACAATTTATATTTGTTTTAATTTCTAAATTATTTAATACAATTATACGAATATATTTATGAGAATTGAAGAAGAAATAAAACTTGACTACTCAGATGTCCTTTTTAGACCAAAAAGAAGTACCTTGAAAAGTAGGAAAGATGTTGATTTGAATAGAAAATATACTTTTAAACATTCTAAATTATCATGGAAAGGAATTCCAATAATAGCCTCTAATATGGATGGAGTTGGCGAAATAGATGTTGCAAAAAAATTAACTTCTCACAAATTAATGACTGCCTTAACAAAACAACATGATATTAATCAACTAGGAACTGTATATAAAAAAAATATATTTTTTGATTCTATTTCTCTAAGTTGTGGCACAAGTAAAGATAGTTACTATAGGTTAATTTCAATTTTAAAAAAATACCCAAAATTTAAATTTATATGCATAGATGTTGCAAATGGATATTCAGAAAATTTTAGTAATTTTGTTTCAGAAGTAAGAAAAAAATATCCAAAAAAAACTATTATAGCGGGTAATGTTGTAACTGCAGATATGACTCAGGAATTAGTATTAAGTGGAGCAGATATTGTAAAAGTTGGTATTGGTCCTGGAAGTGTTTGTACTACAAGAATACAAACAGGAGTAGGATATCCTCAACTAAGTGCAGTAATGGAATGCGCCGATGCAGCACATGGATTAGGAGCACATATTATTGCTGATGGAGGTTGTACTTGTCCTGGTGATGTTGCAAAGGGATTTGGTGCTGGTGCAGATTTTGTTATGCTAGGTGGAATGTTAGCTGGTCACAAGGAAGGTGGAGGTGATATAATTGAAGAAAATGGAAGTAAATACATTGAGTTTTATGGATCCAGTTCTGTAGAAGCTAATGAAAAACATTATGGCGGTCTTGCAAATTATAGATCATCTGAAGGTAAAAAAGTAAAAATAAGAATGAAACATTCGTTAGATAGCACAATCAGAGATATTCTTGGAGGAGTGCGAAGTAGTTGTACATACGTAGGTGCATCATCATTAAAGCAGCTTAGTAAATGTACAACATTTGTAAGAGTAAATAATCAGTATAATGACACTTTTGGTAAAGTATAGACTAGTAGCCTATTGCCATACCATCCTTGCGTGGATCTGACCCCCCAATAAGCACACCATTTTTTCTATCTATTTTTATACATTGACCACCACCAATAGCATTTTCATTTATTTTAATTTTATGACCAATATTCACTAATTTTTTTACAATTTTGTCATCTAATGAATTTTCAACATTTAATCTGCCATTAAGAGCAAATGCTCGAGGTAAATCTAAACTTTCTTGTACTGACATATTGTAGTCGATTATATTTTGAATCAAATGAGATTGACCAATTGGTTGATATTGCCCTCCCATTACCCCATAAGAATATAAGCTCTCATCATACTTATTAGTTATTAGGCCAGGGATTATTGTATGAAGTGGCCTTTTTTGACTATCAATCGAGTTTGGGTGGCCATCTTGTAATCTGAAATTTACACCTCTATTTTGAAAAAGAATTCCTGTTCTATTACTTGTAATTCCACTTCCAAAGCCATGACATATAGAGTTAATAAAAGATACTGAATTCAAATCTCTATCTACAACACTTAAATATATTGTTTCAGGATGAGAAGTTACATAGCCTTTTTTTGAAGAGTAAATTTTATTTATATTAATTCTAGAACATAAAGAGCTTATGTATTCATTACTTAAATAATCTTTAATATTAATATTATTAAAATTAGGATCACCAAATAATGTTTCTTTAACTTCAAAACATATTTTTGAAATTTCAGCTTGAAGATGATACCTTTCAAAACTTGAAGGATTGTATTTTTTGATATTTAATTTCTCAATCATTGCCATCATCATCAAGACAACTAATCCCGGACTATTTAGAGGACATTGATGGATCTTTAAATTTCTATATGAATTTGTGATTGTTCTTGAAAATAATGTTTTTTGATTATAGAAATCCTCTTCTGTATGCAGCCCACCAAGTTTATTTAGTGTCTTGACCATATCTTTAGTTATTTCACTTTGATAAAATCCTTTAATTTTATTTTTTGAAATGACTTTTAAAGTATTTGCTAAAGGAAGATTTTTAAATACTTCGCCAAAACTATAACTAACATTTTTATTTAAAAATATTCTATTTGAATTAGGATTTTTTTTAAGTTTTTGTTCATTCTCTTTCCACGCAATGGCTTCAACTTCATGAATAGGAAATCCATTTCTAGCAAAATTTTCTGCACCAGATAAAACTTCTTTAAAATCAATTCTTCCAAATTTTTCATGCATAGAACACCATGCATGAACAGCTCCAGGAATAGTAACCGAATGCGGACTTGTTAAACCAATACTTTTTATATTATTATCTTTATAAAACTGTAGATTTGCTTTTTTTGGAGCAATTCCAGACCCATTTACAGCAATTGGTTTTTTCCCATTCATAGAAATAATTGCGAAACAATCTCCACCAATTCCTGTTGCACTAGGACATACTACAGATTGAACAGCCGAAGCTGCGATAGCAGCATCAACGGCATTACCACCTTTTTGAAGTACGTTAATTGCTACAATAGAGCTTAATGGATTTGATGTTGCCACCATGCCATTTTGAGCTAAAACATTAGATCTTCCAGGGTAAGATAACTTTCTCATATTAATTCAGACAATATATGTTTGACAAAACAAATCCCAGAATTTAAAGCGCTTTTTATGAAAGTTAAATGTTCACTAAAAACTGCCAAAACTAGAGATAAGGATTGCAAAGTTGTTCGAAGAAAAGGCAGAATTTATGTGATTAACAAGAAAAACCCTAGAATGAAAGCAAGACAAGGTTAATTAATTTTCTGCTATATACTTTTCAGCTTCTAAAGCAGCCATACAACCCATTCCAGCAGCAGTCACAGCCTGTCTATAAATTTTATCTTTCACGTCACCAGCTGCAAAAACTCCCTTAATACTTGTCTCAGTACTATCAGGTTTAGTAATTATATAATTTTCCTCATCCATTTTTAACTTATTAATAAAAAGTGAAGTAGCAGGATCATGTCCTATAGCTATAAATGCACCATTTACATCTATAGTTGTTTTGCTGCTATCTAACGTGTTCTCTAAAATAATTTTTTTTAATGTATTTGGATTTTCATCTCCAACAAACTCAGAAACTTTACTGTTCCAAATTACTTCAATTTTTTTATTGTTAAACAGTCTTTCTTGTAAAATTTTTTCAGCTCGCAAACTATCTCTTCTATGAATTAGTAAAACTTTTGAAGCAAATTTAGTCAAAAATATTGCTTCCTCTACTGCACTATTGCCTCCACCTATTACTGCTACTTGCTGATCTTTGAAGAAAAATCCATCGCAAGTTGCACAGGCAGAAATACCAAATCCTTTAAATTTTTTTTCACTTTCTAAATTCAACCATCTTGCTTGAGCACCTGTTGCAATAATTATTGATTTGGATACAAATTCTTTCCCTGACTCAGTTTTGGAAATAAATGGATTTTTTTCAAAATCAACTGAAGTTACAATATCGTTATGAAAAATAGTTCCTACTTTAACAGCTTGTTCTTTCATTTGTTCCATAAGCCAAGGACCCTGAATAACATTTTCAAATCCTGGATAGTTTTCTACATCTGTAGTGATTGTTAGTTGACCTCCTGGTTCTAAACCCGAAACTAAATGTGGTTTTAAATTTGCTCTTGCTGCATAAATTGCAGCTGTATAGCCTGCTGGTCCAGATCCTATAATTAAGACATCATTTTCTATTTTTTCAGTCATATATGATTAAACTAATAGACTAGTCACTTTTTTCAACTGGCCAATCTGTATTAAAAGTAACATAATTTATTTGAACACATCTTCGCTCTTTTTGAATTTCTTTTAATTCAAGTCCATGCCAAGTATCATCTCCTGAAGAAAAAAAATAACCACTATTATGAATATACTCAATTGTTTTAACTAATTTAAAATTTTTATCATACAGATCTGTACCTAAATTTGATGCTTCATTATATGGGTTTGCCCAAACCATCATTGTCATTAATTTTTCTGAGATATCTTTATGTGGTTTAAGCCAAAATCCTTTTTTATCTCCAATTACTTCCAGCCTGACATATGAATTTGATAAATCTTTATTAATTATTTTTGATATTTTATTAACCATTTTTTTACTTTGTAAAGATTTAATTAATTCTGTTAAATATGGAAAACTTTGACAATTATCTTTTGTTATAAAAAGTCTTAATTTACCATCAACCCCTTGTCCTGTATAATCGGCAGCTCTTGTTCCATCGTACATTCTATCTCCTGATGGAATATTACTAAAAGAAATTTCATTTAATGCACCTTCTTCTAAGCAATTACTAAATACCCAGTGATTAAAGGGAAAATCTGCATGAGTTAAGTTCTCAAGATTCATTATTCCTTTCTATAATTCTTTTTTTTATAATTCCAGCGATTCTTTTGCTTTCCTCTAGTTTTTTATATGTCCAGTTTTCTAATTTCTCTAAAGTATTTAAATCTCTTGTTATATTCATTTTTTTAAATTCTTGATGAAATCTTATAAATCTTTTACTTTTTCTCTTCATTGGTAATTGATAAACATAAATTGGCTTACCAGATATACTTGCCTCAGAAATCATAGAGGTTGAGTCAGAAGTTATAATAAAATAACTAGAATTATAAAGAGCAAATTCGTACGGATTGTCTCCGTTCCCTAACCATAAGGTAGATATAGAGTTCAATTCTTTTTTTAAAATATTTTTAATTTCTTGATTAGTTCTTCTTGAGGTAATAACTAAAATTTCTTTATTATTATAGCCCTTTATTTTTTTTATTCTTTCACAAAGATCCAAAGTATTTTCTTTTGAGAAATTATAGTGATTATTTTCACCTCCAATAATACATGTAATCAAATTTTTTGTATTAATTTTATAATGATTTCTTAAACTATTAGTTTTTTTAAAATGATGTATCGCCCCTGTTGAGTTAATTATATTTTTTCCAAATAAAGAGTCATGATTTGGAGCAATAACAAATGAAAAGTATCTTGAAGAAATTTTTGGGTTTTGAATATGAATATTAATTATATTTGGATATTTTTTTTTAAGATAGATTGATAAGTAAACACTTTTTCTTCCACAACTAATAACCAAATTAGGTATTTCGTTTGCAGGTAACTTATTTTTAAATATCCAACTAAAAATAGGTAGTATCCCAGGCTGTAATTTATTCCAAGGAAAGATTATTTCAGTTTTAAGTTCTTTTATATTTACACTCAATTCATTTGCCAGACCTTTAGTCTGACTTATCATACCTTGTGAACCATCAGTTAATGTCCAAATTTTAAGATTGTCTATTATCAAATGTATTTTACTGATAAAATTGTATAACTTTTCAAACCTTTAGGGCTATTGATTTCAACATTTTCTCCTTCTGTTTTGCCAATTAGACCTCTAGCTAAAGGACTTGAAATTGAAAGTTTTTTATTTTCAATATCAGATTCATATTCTCCAACAATTTGATACTTTTGTTTTTCTCCACTATCATCATCTTCTATTTCAACAGTTGCACCAAATTTTATATCATCACCTGCAATTGATTTAACATCTATTACCTCTGATTTACTAATAGCACTTTCCAAATCTATAATTCTTCCCTCAATTAAACTTTGTTGTTCTTTAGCATATTGATATTCTGCATTTTCAGACAGATCACCATGACTTCTAGCCTCCGCTATTGCTTCAATTATTTTTGGTCTATCTTCAGAGGTTAATTTTTTCAATTCATCTTGTAATTTTGTATAACCTTCAGCAGTCATAGGAATTTTATTCATAAGATCATGATGATTTATTTACTTTTTATAGTCAATAAAATTAATTTATAGTTTGAAGACTTTTTATCGTGAATTCTTGACTTTTCATATGTTCAATAGCATCTACAGCAACTTTTGCTCCGGCTATAGTAGTATAATATGGAATGTTGTACATTAATGATGTCCTTCTAATACTATAGCTATCTCTAATAGATGATTGAGTTTTTGTTGTATTAATTACTAGCTGAATTTCATTATTAATTAATGAGTTAACTACATGAGGATTACCTTCTTTTACTTTATTTACTATTTTGGTCTTAATATTATTAGTATTTAAGTATTCAGCAGTCCCTTTAGTTGCAAGTAATTTAAAATCTAATTCTTTTAGCTTTTGTGCTATCTCATTAATGAACTTTTTATTATCATTATCTATTGAGATAAATACCGTTCCTTTAGATGGAAGAATATTACCACAGGCTATTTGGCTCTTTATATAGGAAGATAAAAAGGTTTCATCTATTCCCATAACTTCTCCCGTAGATTTCATTTCAGGACCTAATATTAGATCAACTCCATCAAATTTATTGAAAGGAAAAACAGATTCTTTTACATTAAAGTTTTTTAATTCATTAATTTTATAATTATTCAAAATTGAATTAAGATTTTCGCCGACCATTACTTTTGCTGCAATTTTTGCGATTGGGATACCTTTTGATTTTGCCACAAATGGTACAGTTCTACTGGCTCTTGGGTTTACTTCTAAAACATATATTTTTTTATCTTTAATTGCTAATTGAGTATTCATTAATCCAACAACATTAATTTCATTGGCAATTTTTGATACCCATTCAATTATTTTATTCTGAGTTTTTTTACTAACTGAATAGGGAGGTAAGGAACAAGCACTATCTCCAGAATGAATTCCTGCCTCTTCGATGTGTTCCATAATCCCAGCTACAAATATTTCTCCATTTTTATCCCTAATTATATCCACATCTATTTCTTTGGCATTCTCAAGATACTCATCAATTAAAATTATATTATTTGAAGAAACTGCAAGAGCTTCAGTAGAAAATGATTCTAAATTATTTTTATCGTATGCTATTTGCATAGCTCTTCCTCCAAGTACATATGAAGGTCTAACTAAAACAGGATATCCAATTTTTTCAGCTTTTTCTAAAGTTTGAGCTACAGTATTTGCGAAAGCATTTTTTGGTTGAGCAATTTTTAGTTTCATTAATATTTCACTGAATCTATCTCTATCTTCAGCTAAATCTATTGCCTCAGTTGAAGTTCCTATAACTTTTATTCCAGCCTCTTCTAATTCTTTTGCAATTTTTAAAGGAGTCTGACCTCCAAATTGAACTAACACACCAAGAACATTTCCATTACTTTTTTCTTTATTGTAAATTTCAATAACACTTTCAGTTGAAAGTGGTTCAAAATAAAGTCTATCAGCAGTATCATAGTCAGTTGAAACTGTTTCTGGGTTACAATTTATCATTATTGTTTCAATGCCCTTTTCTTTTAATGCATAAACAGCATGTACACAGCAATAATCAAATTCAATGCCTTGACCTATTCTATTAGGTCCACCTCCAAGAATTATTACTTTGTCTTTTGATGTAGGATTTGCTTCACAGAATTTAGTATTTTCAAAATCCCAATCGTAAGTAGAATAAAGATACGGAGTTTTAGAACTAAATTCACCTGCACAAGTATCCACTAGTCTGAATACAGGATTAATATAGTTATTATTTCTAAATTTTCTTAATTCTTTTTCTTTAATACTTAATATTGATGAGATTTTACTATCTGAGAACCCTATTTTCTTAGCATATAAGATTATATCTTTGTTGAGGCCTTTTTCTTTTAATATTTTTTCAAAATCAATTATTGTTTTAATTTGATATAAAAACCATTTATCATATTTTGTAGTTTGATTTATTTCATCAACTGTTAATCCAATCCTAAGGGCTTCTCCTACAACTAACAAGCGTTGAGAAGATTGTATTTTGAGTTCATTCAAAATTGTATTTTTATCATTTGACCTAAGTTTTGGTTTGTCAAAACCAGTTAGACCGTACTCAAGAGAATTAAACCCCTTTTGGATTGATTCATTAAAAGATCTACCTATACTCATTGCTTCACCAACAGATTTCATGGATGTCGTTAAGTCAGAATTAGCACCAACAAATTTTTCAAAAGTAAATCTTGGAATTTTAGTTACAATATAATCTATTGTTGGCTCAAAACTTGCTGGTGTTGTCGTAGTAATATCATTTTCAAGTTCATCCAAAGTATAACCTACGGCTAATTTTGCAGCAATTTTTGCTATTGGAAAACCTGTAGCTTTTGATGCTAACGCAGAAGATCTACTAACTCTTGGATTCATTTCAATTACATTAATTTCTCCATCTTTAGGATTAATTGCAAATTGAACATTTGATCCACCGGTATCGACGCCTATTTTTCTGAGAACCTTAATGCTAGCATTTCTTAAAATTTGATACTCTTTATCAGTTAATGTTAAGGATGGAGCTACTGTAATGCTATCTCCAGTATGAACGCCCATTGGATCAACATTTTCAATTGAGCAAACAATAATACAATTATCTTTATTATCTCTAACAACTTCCATCTCAAATTCTTTCCAACCTGAAACAGATTTTTCAATAAGTATCTGATTTGTTGGGCTAGCATTTAAACCCCTATTACATAAATCAATAAAACCCTCATCATCATAGGCAACACCACCTCCGGTACCTCCAAGTGTAAAACTTGGTCTTATCACAAGAGGTAAGTTTAATTCATTTTTTACTCTTTTTGACTCTTCAATAGTGTTAACCACATAACTTTTAGGACAGCTTAGACCAATTTCTTTCATGGCATCTTTAAATTTTTGCCTATCCTCAGCTAATTCTATTGCTGTTGGATTAGCACCAATCATTTTTACTCCGTGTTTTTCAAGTATACGATTATTAAAAAGCTCCATTGAAACGTTTAAAGCAGTTTGACCTCCCATAGTTGGTAGAAGGGCATCTGGTTTTTCGATTTCGATTATTTTTTCCACAAATTCTTTGGTTATAGGTTCAATGTAAGTTTGATCAGCTAATTCTGGATCAGTCATTATTGTTGCAGGATTTGAATTAATTAATACAATTTTGTAACCCTCATCCTTAAGAGACTTACATGCCTGAGCACCCGAGTAATCAAATTCACAAGCTTGACCAATAACTATAGGGCCTGCACCTACTATTAATATTTTATTTATGTCAGTTCTTTTTGGCATTTTTCTCTATAAGTTTATAAAATTCTTCAAATAAATAATGACTATCATGTGGACCAGGTGACGCCTCTGGATGATATTGAACACTAAATACTGGTAAATGCTTATGTCTTAAACCTTCATTAGTCCCGTCAAATAGTGAAACATGAGTTTCAATTATATCTTTGCTAAAACTATCTCTATCAACCTCAAAGCCATGATTTTGTGAAGTAATTTCAACAATGCCTGTAGTAAGGTTTTTGACAGGATGGTTTGAACCTCTGTGACCCTGAAACATTTTTTTAGTTTTTGCATTTAATGCTAATCCTAAAATTTGATGGCCTAAACATATTCCAAATATTGGAATATTATCATCAATTAATTTTTTAATCACATCAACTATTTTACTGCCTGTAGCATAAGGATCACCAGGGCCGTTTGATAAAAAAATTCCTGAAGGGTCAGTTTCTATTATTTCTTCGTAGCTTGAAAATAAGTTTAATACAGTTGGGTTAAGATTAAATTCATTTAGATTTCTTAAAATGTTATTTTTGATACCAAAGTCTAAGCAAGTGACATTATATTTAAATTTGTTTTTAATTAATTTATCACTTTTCCATATTCCTTTTTTCCAATTATAGTTTTGCTCAGTCGACACTATCCCCGCCAAATCTAAATTTTGAAGACCTTTCCAATAATTTATTTGAGTTTTAAGTTTTTCAATTTTATTTTCATTTTCTCCAAAGTGAATAATTGCAGCTTTCTTAGCTCCCTCAACAGATAATTTCTTAGTTAAGTATCTAGTATCAATTCCAAAAATACATGGAATTTTGTTTTTTACAAAATATGAATTTAAGTCATTTTCTGCCCTCCAATTTGAATATTTTGATAATGGCTGATTTATTACACAACCATCAGCGTAGATTTTTTTTGATTCTTGATCTTCTTGATTTGTTCCCACAATTCCAACATGTGGAAAAGTAAATGTAATGATTTGTTTTGTATAAGAGGGATCAGATAATGCCTCTTGATAACCTGTTTGAGAGGTATTAAAACAGAGCTCACCTACAGCTGCCTTTTTCTCACCTAATCCATAACCCCATAAAATTTCACCATTTTCTAACACAAGAGCTGCAGTTTTATTGTGTATATGTGGTTCTTTTTTTAAAACTTCCATTATATTTAGATGAAGCAAAATGATAGTTAGTAGGCATTTATAACAATGTAGTCAAGGATTAGTTGAAATTAAAAAGAAGAATTATATTATTAAATTAAATTTATTAGAAAGTGAAAAAATATGAGCTTAAAGGATAAAATTGAAAGTTATTATAACAATTCTATCAAAGAAAAAGATAGTAATTCCATCAATACTTTAAGATTAATAAAGAGTGCTATTAAAGATAAAGAAATTTCTCTTAGAGGTAAGCAAGACGCTTTGACCGATTCTGATATCTTAAGTTTACTTCAAAGTTTAGTAAAACAAAGAAAAGACTCAATAGATGCTTTTGAAAAAGCGAATCGGAATGATCTTGTTGAAAGTGAACTAAATGAAATCAAAGTAATAGAAATGTTTTTACCAAAACAAATGGATGAAGATGAAACAACATTGATCCTAAAAAATATTATTCAAGAGAATAATTATACATCAATCAAAGAAATGGGTGCCCTTATGAAAATAATTAAGGAAAACTATACTGGAAAAGTAGATATGGGTTTAGTAGGAAAAATAGCTAAATCTTTACTAGGCAATTGATGTCATTTTCAAAAAATGATCTTGAATTAATAAAATCAAAAATTCTTCTTTCACAAGAAATAGAAAAAAAAACAAAAGTCATAAAAAAAGGAAAGGATAGTTGGTGTTGTTGTCCATTTCATGATGAAAAAACTCCATCTTGCAAGATAAATGATGATATAGGTTCTTATTACTGTTTTGGATGTGGAGCAAAAGGAGATATATTTACAATATATACAGAGCTTTATAATTTTTCATTCCCAGAAGCAGTAAAAGAATTAGCTCAAAGAGTTGGTATTAGAATAGTTGATAATTTTGATTCAAATATTAATAAAAAAAATGATAAAATTTATAAAATTTTAGAAATTTCGACAAAATGGTTTCAAGATAATCTAGAGGCAAATAAAGATTGTCAAAGATATTTAAATAAAAGAAATTTATCAGATGAGACTATTAAATTTTTTAAGTTAGGATTTTCTTCTAGTTCAAAACAAACTCTTTATCAATTTCTAAAAGAAAAAGGTTTTGAAGATAAAGAACTTCTTGAAAGTAATGTGGTAAAAATAGATAAAAATAATAGGGTACGTGATTTTTTTTACAATAGACTTATGTTTCCAATTACAAATGAATATGGAAAAATTGTTGGATTTGGAGGAAGAGTATTAGATAATTCTAATCCCAAATATATTAATTCACCTGAAAGTGTCTTTTTTAAAAAAAGAAATATTTTGTATAATCTTTTTAACGCTAAACAAACAATAAGGTCAAAAAAAAATATGTTAGTTTGTGAAGGTTATATGGATGTTATCACTCTTTATGAAAATAATATAAAATCAGCTGTAGCACCTCTTGGTACTGCACTAACTGAGTCACAATTAGTTCAAGCTTGGAAATTTGTAGATAAACCAACTATAATGTTTGATAGTGACAATTCTGGTTTAAAGGCAGCTTATAAAACTGCACTTATGGCTTTATCTTATTTATCACCGAATAATTATCTACAATTTATCAAACTACCTAATGGTTATGATCCTGATTCTTTTATTAAAAGCTTTTCTGTAAATGAATTAATTAAGATACTTAAAGCACCAATACCAATAATTAATTTTATATTTGAACAATCATCATCAACAGTTGATTTAAATAAACCTGATAACAAAATATCATATGATAAATATTTGGATGATATAGTAAATACTATTAAAGATAAAAAAATAAAATACTTTTACAGAAATGAATTTAAAAAATTATTTTTTAACAAATTAAAATTTCAAAACAGAGTAACTAAAATGAATAACCCAGTAATTGCGAAATCATTATTTGATAAACAGATTAATTCTTTTTTACTAGCTTATCTAAATCACCCAAATATTAGAGACGATCTTTCAAAAATATTAAATAAAAGTGAATTATTAAATAATGAGCAATTAAATTTTCTAAATTACTTTCAAAAGTCACAATATAAAGAAACTGCAATTGTAGATATTAGAAAATTAACAATATTTGATGAAATGACAAATTTGACTGAAAAAATTATGGATTCTCAGCTTTTACAGTTATTTCCGTATTCTAGTAAAGATAACAAATCTGTTCAAACCTTAGAAGAAATCAGAGAAAGTGTAAAAAATTTAAATACAAGACTTTCAAATTTGAAAAAAATAAATAAAAGCCTAAATGAATTTGAGGATAATAATTCTTCATTATCGTGGAATGAATTAAGAAATCTTACTTCAGAGGTTCACGAATATAGAGAAGAATGAATTTGAGATCTAGTATGAAAAAAAAGAAACAAATTAAAAAAAATAATTCCAAAAAGAAAGTATCAAAAAAGAAAATCATAAAAAAAAAGGTAGCTAGAATAAAAACAACTAAAACTTCTAAAAAAAATAAAAATAAAATAATCACTAAAGCAAAAACAAAAAATATATTTAATAGTGATAGATCAAAAGCTACAAGCAGAAAAAAATTATCACAAACTTCTGATATTAAAAAAAATAAAAATGACTCCAAAATTTCAAAAAATAATAATGAAAAAGTTAAAAAAAATAAAATAACTTTTGATGATAAAATAAATGAAATATTTGAAAAATTAATAAATAAAAACAAAGTTGATGGTATTTACACACTTAAAATAATTGAAAAAGCTATTCCAAAAAAATTTAGAGAGAATGATAACATCAAAAAACTGGAATCATTAATTTTAAAATCAAATATAAAAATTTATACCGAAGAAGAGGCCAAGGAACTTCTAAGTATTGCAAAGGGTGAAACTAATAAATCCGATGAAGGATCTGAGGATACTGAGAAAAAACAAACTGGTAAAACAGATGATCCAGTAAGATTGTATCTAAGAGACATGGGCGCCGTTGAATTACTAAGTAGAGAAGGTGAGATTGCAATTGCAAAAAGGATTGAGGCTGGTAGAGAAAAAATGATTGGTGCAATTTGTGAAAGTCCAATGACCATAAGATCTATTATAAATTGGAAAGAATCAATTAAAGATGGAACAATGCTTTTACGAGATATTGTTGATTTAGAAGCTACCTACGATATGTCAGATATATCTGATAATAAATTAGAAGATACATTTAAGTTAATTGAAGGATCAGATAATAAAGAAGAAAAAAAAACTAAAGATCAAAAAAAAGTTATTAATGAAAATGATACTGAAATTGAAAACCAAAATTCTGATGAAGATGAAGACGATGGGCTTAATGTTTCTCTTGCAGCAATGGAGGAAAAATTAAAACCTAAAGTTTTAGATGATTTCAATGAGATAACAAAATTATTCAAAAAACTTCAAAAATACAGCAATGAATTAATTAGTTCAGATAAAAAAAATAATAAAAATTATTTAACACATGAAAAGAAATACAAAAAAATACAAAAAGAAATGGTCTCAGCAATGAAAGCAGTACATTTTAATTCTTCTACTATTGAGGCATTAATGGAAGCTTTGTATGAATTAAATAAAAAACTTCTTCTTCGCGAAGGCAAAATGCTTAGAATGGCAATTAACTCAGGTGTAAAAAGAGAAAATTTTGTAGAACAATATTTGAGTTTTAATTTTGAAAAAAATTGGATACAAAACTTATTATCTTTAAAAGATAAAAATTGGGAAAAATTTGTAAATAGAAATCATTTAG
Organism: uncultured Alphaproteobacteria bacterium; assembly: GCA_902530685.1. Classification (GTDB taxonomy): domain Bacteria; phylum Pseudomonadota; class Alphaproteobacteria; order HIMB59; genus CACPNW01. The sequence goes on from CACAAZ010000006.1 coordinate 52,994, forward strand.
AAATTAATAAAATAGTTGATGAAATAAAAGAGATACAATTAGCATCTGAACTTCCTCTACCTGAATTTAGAAGAATTGTAAGCACTGTTCAGCATGGTGAAAGATCAGCGAATAGAGCTAAGAAGGAGATGATAGAATCTAACTTGAGGTTAGTTATTTCAATTGCAAAAAAATACACTAATAGAGGACTGCAATTTCTGGATTTAATTCAGGAGGGTAACATTGGTTTAATGAAAGCAGTAGATAAGTTTGAATATAGAAGAGGTTATAAATTTTCAACTTACGCAACCTGGTGGATTAGGCAGGCGATAACTAGATCTATTGCAGATCAAGCACGTACCATTAGAATACCAGTTCATATGATTGAGACAATTAATAAAATAGTTAGGACAACAAGACAGATTATGTCTGAAATAGGAAGAGAACCAACACCAAATGAGCTAGCTGATCGTTTGCATATGCCCTTGGATAAAGTTAAAAAAGTTTTGAAAATAGCAAAAGAACCAATAAGCCTAGAAACACCTGTTGGGGATGAAGAGGACAGTTCTTTAGGTGATTTTATAGAAGATAAAAATGCATTAATTCCAATTGATGCAGCCGTAAAAAGTTCTTTAAGAGATACAACGACAAGAATTCTATCTTCTCTAACACCAAGAGAAGAAAGAGTATTAAGGATGAGATTTGGAATTGGCATGAACAGTGACCACACATTAGAGGAGGTAGGTCAGCAGTTTAGTGTTACTAGAGAAAGAATAAGACAGATAGAGGCCAAAGCGCTTAGAAAATTAAAACATCCAACCAGGGCAAGAAAGCTTAAAACATTCTTAGATGAATAGATGGAATTGACTCTTTTAGGAACTGGATGTCCTAAAGTTGATTATAAAAGATTTGGACCATCTAATTTATTATCAACTATAGACGCGAAAATTTTGATTGATTGTGGTTCTGGAGTTACTCAAAGGTTAGATCAATTAAAAGTTTCTTCTGCAGATATAGATGCATTATTTTTAACACATCTTCACTCAGATCATGTGGTCGACTTATATCAACTCATAATATCATCATGGCACTCCTATAGAATAAAACCATGGAAAATATTTGGACCCAAAGGGACAAAAAAATTTGTAATGAAAGTAATGGATGCTTTTAAAAATGAAAGAAATTTAAGAATTAAATATGAATCTAGATCATCAACAAAAGCATTTAAAATTTTAGTTAATGAATTTAAATCATATGGCAAAATTAAAATTAAAGATTTAAATATTGAATATTTTGAAGTCGATCATAGACCAGTAAAATATGCTTATGGTTTTAGTTTTTTCAATAAAAACAAAAAACTTACAATAAGTGGAGATACTAGACCGTGTGAAAATTTAATCAGAAGAGCTCAAAATGCTGATGTCCTACTTCATGAAGTCTTTATAGATGGAGAGCTCAAAAAAACAAATAAAATGAGAACAAACAAAACATTACATAATGTAAGAAGCTATCACACGCCTTCAACAATAGTTGGCAAGGTTGGACAGCTAACAAAATGTAAAAAATTAGTGTTAACTCATTTAGTTCCAACTGTATTTAATGAAATCAAACTGAAAAAAACAGTTAAGAGAGATTTTGGAAAAAATCCCATTATTGGAAAAGATCTTTTGAAAATAAGAATATAGCATTATTTAATTGAAACTTATAATATTGAGATGTATTAGCACTTTTAGGGCTCTTAGCTCAGTTGGTTAGAGCGCCCCGCTCATAACGGGGTGGTCCGGGGTTCAAGTCCCTGAGGGCCCACCATATTTCGGTTATTAGTTTAAATTAAGTATTTTAAAAATACCCCGATATGTTACTAAAACCTATTAATTTTCGGGAGGAAAAATGAAAAAATTATTAACTTTAGTAATTTTATTTACCTCAACTATAGCCACTGCTGGTACGTTAGTTATTAATTCAAATCAGTCAGGTGAAGATGCTAAAGCAGCTTTTGATCAATATGTTGCAGATTTTTCTGCAGCTCATCCAGAAGTTACAGTTGTTGTAAATGAATTCGAACACGAAGCTTACAAGGTTGCAATCAGAAATTTTTTAACATCAGAAGTTCCTGATGTTGCTATCTGGTTTGCAGGAAACAGAATGAAGTATTTTGTGGATCAAGGTTTATTTGCAGACGTATCTGATGTTTGGTCAGAATATGGATTAAATGAATCTATGGCTTCATCAAAAGGTTCACTGACAGTAGATGGAAAACAATATGGTGTTCCATGGGGATATTATCAGTGGGGAATGTACTATAGAAAAGATATCTTTGATGAGTTAGGCATAAACACACCTCGTGATTTTGATGAATTAAAGTGGGTATGTGCTATGCTTAAAAAAAATAATTATGCTCCTATAGCAATTGGTACGAAATTTCTTTGGACCGCTGCAGGTTGGTTTGATTATTTAAACCTTAGAATCAATGGTTATCAGTTTCATATGGACCTTACAGCTGGAAAAGTTAGCTATGAAGATCCAAGACTAGATGACGTATTTGATAAATGGGCTGAGCTTGTAAATGGAGGTTGTTTCTTAGAAGACCACGCTTCTTATTCTTGGCAAGATGCTCAATCAACAATGATTAATGGTGAATCAGCAATGTATTTACTAGGTAACTTTATTACAGGAAACTTTAAAGCTGCAGAAATGTTAGATAAAGTAGACTATTTCCAATTTCCAAAAATTTACGATGGAGTAGGAATGGCTGAAGATGCACCTACTGATACTATGCATATTCCTGCAGGAGCAAAAAACATTGAAGATGCTAAAAAATTCTTAGGTTTTATGTCTAACCCAGAAGCAGCATCTAAATGGGCTAAATCTAGAAGTTTCTTAAGTCCAAATGCAAATGCTGAACCTCCATCTGATAGATTTCAAAAGATGGGCTTCAAAGTTTTAAATGAAGCTAGTGGTATTGCTCAATTCTTTGATAGAGATGCTAACCCTGATATGGCTAAAACTGCAATGGAAGGTTTCCAGGAATTCATGGTTAAACCAGACAGAGAGGCTAAGATCAGAGCTAGACTTGAAAGAGAGAGAGAACGTATCCACGGATCTCTATAAAAATAAAATTGAGAGGCGAATAAAATTTCGCCTCTCTGTATTAATATTTATATTTAGCATTGATTATTTTAATTTTTAATAAAGATAGTAATTATGAGTTTTTGGGAAAGAAATCAGTTAAAATTAGCACCTTTTTTATTTTTAACACCAGCGGTAAGTCTTTTTTTACTTTTTGTTATATATCCAATTATTGACTCAATTTGGGTAAGTTTTCATGATTGGTCTGGAGTTGCAAGATATGCACTTAATGAAGATGGTACTTACAAAAACTTTAAATGGGTTGGTTTTCAAAACTATATTGATTTATTTACTTACGATGATGAATTTTATGTTTCTTTATTAAACAATCTTAAGTGGTTTATATTTAGCTTACTTGCAATTCCATTAGGCTTATTGTTGGCCCTATTCTTAAATCAAAATATTTTTGGGATGAGGTACATTAAATCTTTTTTTTATTTCCCCTTTGTAATTAATGCTGTTGTTATAGGTGTAATATTTTCATGGTTTTATAATCCTAAATATGGTTCGTTAGCCTACCTACTAAATATTTTCGGATTAGATCCGATACCTGTTCTTTCAGATGAAGTTTTAGCAACCTACGGAATAATTGCTGCATCATTTTTCCCAGGAATAGCATACACAATGATATTATACATAACTGGTTTGACATCTGTAAGTAAGGAGATGGTAGAGGCAGGAAGAATAGACGGTGCTTCAGGCTTAACAATGTTATGGCACATAATCATACCTCAGTTAAGGCCAGCAACTTTAATTGCTGTTGTTGTTACTATTGTCGGAGCTTTAAGAAGTTTTGATTTAATTGCTGTAATGACGCTTGGAGGTCCCTGGGGTAGTACTAAAGTTTTAGCATACAAAATGTATGAAGAAGCATTATTTAATTTTCGTATGGGATATGGTGCTGCAATAGCAGTGATACTTTTTTTATTAATGAGTATTTATATAGCTTGGTTTTTATATAGATTGTTTAAACAAGAAAAAGGTGAAAAATAATGTTTCCAACACCTATTCAAAACTATTCATTAACAACAAATATAATTTATAGAATTTTACTAGGAATTACACTTTTCATATGGCTGCTTCCATTAATAGCCGTGATGTTAACTTCAATTAGAACATTTGAAGATATTTTGGTTGGAGATTATTGGAGTTGGCCAGAAGAAACTGCAATAATTTCAAATTATACTGCTATTTTTGAAAGTGGTAAAATGTCGAGATTTTTTTTGAATAGTGTCATAATAACCTTACCAACAGTTTTTGGTACTTTGTTTCTTAGTTCTATGGCAGGATATTCACTAGCAGTTCATAAATTTAAATTAAATCTTCTTCTTTTTTGTATGTTTATAGCTGGTAATTTTGTTCCATTTCAAATTTTAATGATACCTGTAAGAATGCTTACAATAGATTTAGGCATTTATAACTCACACTTTGGGTTAATTATTTTTCATATTGCTTTTCAGACTGGATTTTGTACATTCTTCTTAAGAAATTTTATTAAAGAGTTACCATTTGAATTAATTGAAGCTGCTAGAGCTGATGGTGCTTCAGAGTGGCTAATTTATAGAAAAATAATTTTACCTTTACTGACTCCTTCTTTAGCGGCTCTTGGAGTTCTAGAATTTACTTTTATTTGGAATGATTATTTTTGGGCATTAATATTAACACAAGGAGATAATGTTAAGCCGATCACTATTGGATTAGATATGCTTAGAGGACAATGGGTTGCTACATACAATTTAATTGCAGCAGGTTCAGTTTTAGCAGCCTTACCTCCAGTAATAATGTTTTTTGCAATGCAAAGACATTTTATAATGGGTTTAACTTTTGGTGCAGTTAAAGGATAATTAGTTGCATTTGAATTGTTAAAATATAAAAGAACTCAATGTCTTTAATTTCTCTTAGACAACTCTTAGATCACGCAGCTGAAAATAATTATGGTGTACCTGCATTCAATGTAAATAATTTAGAAGCAATTAGAGCAATAATGGAAGGGGCTAAAGAATTGAATAGTCCAGTAATACTTCAAGCTTCAGGTGCTGCACGTAAATATGCTGGACCAATCTTTGTGAAAAAACTAGTTGAAGCAGCAATGGATGAATTTTCAGAAATTCCAACAGTTTTGCACCAAGACCATGGTGGTTCTCCAAAAGATTGTAAAAATTGCATAGAACTTGGTTTTACATCTGTGATGATGGATGGTTCGCTATTAGATGACCAAAAAACTCCTTCAGATTTTGAATATAATGTAAGAGTTACAAAAGAAACAACTGATATGGCTCATGCATTAGGAGTTTCAGTCGAAGGGGAGATAGGCTGTTTAGGCTCTTTAGAGACTGGAACAGGTGAAAAAGAGGATGGAGTTGGTGCTGAAGGTAAACTTGATCATGATCAGCTATTAACTGATCCTGATGAAGCTTCAGACTTTGTAAAAGCTACAAATGTTGATGCACTGGCAATTGCTATTGGCACAAGCCACGGTGCTTATAAATTTTCTAGACCACCAACTGGAGATATTTTAGCAATAGATAGAATAAAAGAAATACATTCAAGACTTCCAAATACACATCTAGTGATGCATGGCTCATCTTCGGTTCCACAAGATTTAATAAAAACTATTAATGAATATGGTGGAAAAATTAAAGAGACATACGGTGTACCGGTTTCCGAAATTCAAGAAGGTATAAAACATGGTGTAAGAAAAGTTAACGTTGATACTGATTTAAGATTAGCTGCTACTGCTGCAGTAAGAAAATACTTCCATGAGAGTCCTTCACAATTTGATCCTCGCAAATATTTATTATTTTCTAAAGATGCTATGAAAGATGTTGTTAAAAGTAGATTACAAGAATTTGGAACCGCAGGAAATGCTTCTTCTATTAATTCAATTTCTTTAGG
>CACAAZ010000007.1 GCA_902530685.1 uncultured Alphaproteobacteria bacterium
TATTAGTAAGTCAGTATACAACTATTTTGACCTTAATATTGTTGCTGATAAGTTCAAAATTAACCTCTCTAAAGTACCAATAACAATAAAGATTATACTTGAAAATCTATTGCGAAATGAGGATGGTGAAACTGTAACTGAGGACATGATTGCAAAAATTTTTCATTCACTCGCTCAAGAAAATAAAAGTGACAACCTAGAAATAGTTTTTTCCCCAACAAGAGTATTAATGCAAGATTTTACAGGTGTACCAGCTGTGGCAGATTTAGCGGCTATGAGGAATGCATTAAAAAAAAGAGGATTAGAGCCAAAAATAATTAACCCTCTTTCAAGAGTTGATCTAATTATTGATCACTCAGTAATGGTAGATAGTTATAAAAACAATGATTCACTTGATATAAATGTAAACAAAGAGTTTGAAAGAAACAAAGAGAGGTATCAATTTTTGAAATGGGGTCAAAATTCTTTTGATAATTTCTTCTTAGTTCCTCCAGGTGCTGGCATTTGTCATCAAGTCAATCTAGAGAATATAGCTAAAACAGTTTGGGTAAAAAAATTTAATGAAAAAGAATATATTTTTCCTGACTCAGTTGTAGGCACTGATAGCCATACTACAATGGTTAATTCACTTTCGGTATTAGGTTGGGGTGTGGGTGGTATAGAAGCAGAAGCGGCTATGTTGGGACAGCCTATATCAATGAATGTTCCTGAAGTAGTAGGCTTTGAATTAAATGGATTATTAAACGAAGGGATTACAGCTACAGACTTAGTATTAACAATTACTAAAATGCTTAGAGAAAGCGGAGTTGTAGGTAAATTTGTTGAATTTTTTGGTAATGGCCTGTCAAATTTATCACTAGCCGATAGAGCTACTATTTCTAACATGGCTCCAGAGTATGGAGCTACATGCGGTTTTTTTCCAACTGATCAAGAAACAATTAATTATTTAAGACTAACTGGCAAAGATGAACAGCATTTAGATATCATAACCGAATATTCAAAAAAACAATTAATGTGGGCTGATTCCAGCTATAATCCAATTTTTTCTAAAAAAATAAAGTTAGACCTTGCGACCATTGAGCCATCATTAGCTGGTCCTAAGAGACCTCAAGATAAAATCTTACTTAAAAATATACCAGATGAGTTCAACAAAATTGACAGAAGTCTGTCAGACAACAAAAATAAATTAAACACAGGAGATATAGTAATAGCTGCTATTACTAGTTGCACTAACACTTCAAACCCCAGTGTAATGATTGCAGCAGGTTTGTTGGCTAAAAAAGCAGTAGAATTTGGACTCAATGTTAAACCATGGGTTAAGACAAGCCTTGCCCCTGGCAGTAAAGTAGTAACTGATTATTTGGATAAAGCTGAATTAACAACATACTTGAACAAACTAGGTTTTAATACTGTAGGTTATGGTTGTACAACTTGTATTGGTAACTCTGGACCACTTGATGCGTGGATATCTGAACGAATTAATTCAAATAACTTGACAGTTTGCTCTGTTCTTTCTGGAAATAGAAATTTTGAAGGAAGAGTTCATCAAGAAGTTAAGGCAAATTTCCTAGCTTCACCTCCGCTTGTTGTTGCTTACGCTTTAGCTGGAAACATTAAAATCAATTTAACAACAGACCCTATATCAAAAAATATGGATGGAAAAGAAATATACCTTAGAGACTTATGGCCTACTAATGAAGAAATTAATAATTTATTAAATTCAAGCCTTTCACCAGATTTGTTTAAAAAAAGATATCAAGAGATTTATGAAGGTGATAAGAATTGGCAATTAATTCAAAGTGATAAAAACACAACATTTAGTTGGAACGATTCAAGCACTTATATAAAACATCCACCTTTTTTTGAGGAAAATAAAAAAATTACTCTCAAAGACATAGAGAATGCTCATATACTTGCTATGCTTGGTGACAGTGTTACAACTGATCATATATCGCCAGCAGGAAGTATAAAAGAAGACAGTCCTGCTGGAAAATACTTAAAAGATCGTCAAGTAAATGTAAAAAACTTTAATTCTTATGGTTCAAGAAGAGGTAATCATGAAATAATGATGAGAGGAACCTTTGCCAATATAAGAATTAAAAATGAAATATTGCCAGGCACTGAAGGAGGAATAACAAAATCCTTCTTTTCTAACAAATCTATGCCAATTTACGATGCATCTCAAGAATATATTGAAAACGAAATTGATACTGTGATTATTGCTGGAAAAGAATACGGCACTGGTTCTTCAAGAGACTGGGCGGCTAAAGGTACAAAGCTGCTTGGGGTCAAAGCTGTTATTGCAGAGAGTTTTGAAAGAATACATAGGTCAAACTTAATTGGTATGGGTGTTTTACCTTTAGAGTTTATGGATAATAACAATAGAAACAATCTGAAACTTAGTGGTAGTGAAAAAATATTTATTAGTGGAATATCGGATTTATATCCTAACAAAATACTTAAATGTAAACTAAAAGGTGAAAACATTAATGAAATAAATTTAAAATGCAGAATAGATACAAATAAAGAACTTGATTATTATAAAGCAGGTGGAATTTTAAATTTTGTATTAAACGAAATTATTTCTAATGCTGCATAATTTAAATGGATCAAAATAACGGGAATTTACTCGCTATACTTGGACCAACTAATACTGGTAAAACTCATTCAGCTTTTGAAAGATTATTCTCATACTCATCTGGAATATTTGGTTTTCCTCTAAGATTATTAGCTAGAGAAAATTATGATAAAGCAGTACACCAATATGGATTAAATTATATCGCCCTCATTACAGGTGAGGAAAAAATTGTTCCAAGAGAGGCAAAATATTTTTTTTGTACTGTTGAGTCAATGCCAACAGATAAACATGTAGACTGTGTAGTAATTGATGAAGTGCAACTTGCCGCTGATTATGAAAGAGGTCATGTTTTTACCGATAGAATTCTAAACTTAAGAGGTACATATGAAACAATTTTTTTAGGTTCATTGACAATTAAAACAATATTAAAAAAATTATTTCCACAGATAAAAATTCAATATAAGGAACGTTTCTCAAACCTTTCATTTCTACCAAAACAGAATTTTTCTAAGTTAAAACCAAGATCGGCTATAATCGCATTTAATATTAATAAAGTTTACGAGATTGCTGAAAATATTAGAACTCATAAGGGTGGGGCAGCTGTTGTTTTAGGTTCATTAAGTCCAAGAACTAGAAATTCTCAAGTGCAAATTTATGAAAATAATAAAGTTGATTATTTAGTTGCAACTGATGCAATAGGCATGGGCTTAAACTTGAGCATAAATCATGTTTGTTTTACATCTTTAGAAAAGTTTGATGGAAGATACAGAAGAAATCTTACGTCTAGTGAAATAGGTCAAATAGCTGGTAGAGCAGGACGTTATAAAGATAATGGCACATTTAGTTATACAAGAGATGCAGGAAATATGAATTTATTACATGATTTCTGCGAAAAATCAGAAATAAAATTAAAATTCATTTAAAAAATAAAATTATTTTAAAATAAATAAAATGATAATTTTTTTAAGTTTATTTAATCAATGGTATATTGTTGACTTTAACCGTAAGTTTTGGGAATAAAAGTGCAGCCTTTTATTAATATCACTGTTTAGTGATTTTGGAGGGAGGTTCCTCCGGGGTAACAAAATACAAGGAGTATTTTATGGCTAAGAAGAAAAAGAAAGCTGCTCCAAAGAAAAAGAAAAAAGCAGCTACTAAGAAAAAGAAAAAAGCAGCTCCAAAGAAAAAAAAGAAAAAAGCTGCTCCTAAGAAAAAGAAAAAAGCAGCACCTAAGAAAAAGAAAAAAGCTGCTAAGAAAAAGAAAAAGAAAAGATAGTACAACTACATCTTTTCACGAAAACTTTTTTATGAAGTTTTCTTTTTCTTATCTTTTTCCAAAAGATAAAACGGGGTACTGCCCCGTTTTTTTATTGTTTTAATACCAAAAGTGACTAGATCATAAATAATGATACTTGTTAAAGATTTGTCAATTGAGAGATCCAATAAAAAAATATTTGAAAATGTTAATCTATCTCTTGGGACCGGAAAAATTATAATCTTAAAAGGGGAGAATGGCTCAGGCAAAACAACCTTATTAAAATCTATTCTTAATTTGATAGAGCCAACATCTGGGTCAATATATTGGAAAGGTAAATTACTAAATAAAAATTTAAATGATTTTTATAATCATGTTACATACATAGCTGATAAAACAACGAGTCTAAGAAAATTAACCGTTCAAGATAATATAAATATTTGGAAAAAAATCTTTTTATCAAAAATTGGTAAATCTAATATTGAAAATATTTTAAAAATTTTAAAGCTAGATTTTTATTTAGGTCAAAAAGTAAATTCATTGTCTTTTGGTGAAATAAAGAAGTTAGAACTTTTAAGATTAATAATAGAAAACAAAAAAATTTGGATTTTAGATGAACCTTTATCTAATTTAGATAAAGAAACAATCAATGTCGTAGAACAAACTTTTGAAGATCATTGCGCAAAAGAAGGTTCAATAATTTTTAGCTCCCATCAAGATACTGTAATAAATGTGACTGAAGAAGTTATATTATAAATGATTAGTTTTTTAAGTAAGATTGGATCGTTTTATTACAGAGAATACAAATTAAACCTAAGTGGTTTTCAAGATATTTTGACAAACATTATTTTTTTCTTTGTATCAATATTTATATTTATTTTTTCTATTGGGCCAGAAAAAGAAACGATTTCGTTAATAGGAGTAGGAATCGTATGGACATTATTATTATTAAGCTCAACTCTTTCTCTAAGGAAATTTTATCAAGATGATTTTGAAAATGGAAACTTATTACTTATGCGTTTAAATGGATTTAGTTATGGTTTTATATCTATTTTAAAAACATTTTCACATTTTTTATTTGTTCAAGTACCTTTTCTACTGTCAATACCAATTGCATGTATTTTATTAAATATTGCAAATGATAAAGTAGTTTACCTATTTGCAAGCTTTGCAATTGGTTCTTTAATTTTATCTTGCTTGGGTTCAATTTCATCATCAATGAACCTTATGAACCAAAGAAATTTTTTACTTGGAAGTCTGATAGTTATGATATTTAGTGTGCCAATTATTATTTTTTCTGTAGGCATTATCAATATGGAAAAAAACTTTTATTCTCTTATGAGTGTGTTAGTTGGAATATTATTAATAGTTTTTTCGATTAATCCCTGGGCAAGTGGTTTGTGTCTTAAGCTTTCATTAGAAAATAATTAAAATGATGTTTTTATTTAATCCTTACAAATTTAATAAGACTGCTGATTACTTATTTAAACCTATTTTGTTTCTTTCAATTATATTATTTTCTTTTGGATTATTGTATTCTTTGTTTTTGTCACCAGATGATTACCAGCAAGGAACAACAGTGCGAATTATGTATGTGCATGTTCCAAGTGCTTGGTTATCTCTCATGACTTATGCAATAATGACTCTGTATAGTGTTGCAGCCCTTGCCTTTAGAATACCTTTTGGATTTATAGTTAATTCTGCAATAGCTCCAATAGGGGCAGTATATACTTTAATTTGTATAATTAGCGGATCTTTATGGGGAAAACCAATGTGGGGAACCTGGTGGGTATGGGATGCACGCTTAACATCAGTTGCATTACTTTTTATAATTTACCTTATAATTATTTTTATGAATTTATCTTTTGAAAACAGGATTGTAAAAGAGAAAGTAATTGCAATATTTATTCTTGTTGGATCTATAAACCTGCCAATAGTTAAATTTTCTGTAGATTGGTGGAATACCTTACATCAACCAGCAACAATAAGTAAGTTATCTAAGCCTAGTATTGACCCTTCAATGATGACACCATTAATCATTATGACATTTGCATTTATAATGATTGGAATATCGATTGCTATTTTGAGGATAAAGACAGAAATAATATCAAGAAAATCAAATTTAAGGTAATTTGTGACCTTTGGTCCTTTTGATTAAGTATCTTTCTTAAATATTTTTGATATTAGAAAATATGTATTTTTGGTTTATTTTTGGAAGTTATATCACAGCTTTTTTTTTAATTTTTTTATTATTTTTTTTTAGTTATTTAAAATATAGAAAAATAAAAGACAAATGAGTTTACGATTTCAAAGATTGCTCTTAATTTTACTTACTTTAATAATAATTTTTAGTGCTGTTTTACTAATTTTGTATAATACTAGAGAAAACGTGTCATACTTCTATACGCCATCTGAAATTGATGAATCTGATATGTTAACAAAAAAAATTATAAGAATAGGTGGTTTTGTTGAAAAAAATAGTTTCAATAAAATTTCTTCAAGTTCATTTAAATTTAGAATTACAGATGAGAAGGCATCTATACTTGTAGCTTATGATGGGATACTGCCAGATTTATTTAGAGAAGGACAAGGTGCAGTTATAGAAGGTAGTTTTAGTGATAATAATATTTTTAACGCTACGAATGTTTTTGCAAAACATGATGAAAATTATATGCCTAAATCAATAAAAGAAAGCTTAAAAGATACGGGTTATTGGAATAAAAACTACAAATGAGTTCATTATTTGGATTTTTAAGTTTAATTTTTGCAACAGGTATCAATTTTTACTTATTTTTTTCTAGATATATACTTAGATTTCAAAGTCAGAGATTTAACTTTTTTATTCGTTTGTCATCATTATTGACTTTACTATCTTTTTTTTCATTGATGTATGCTTACATAATATCAGATTTTTCAAACTATAATGTTTTTCAAAACTCTCATTCAAATAAACCGTTAATTTATAAAATTTCAGGTACTTGGGGGAATCATGAGGGTTCAATGCTTTTGTGGCTCAGTACGTTGTCTATTTTTAGTTTCTTTTTTTCTTTTACGAAGAATATAGAAGATGATTTCAAAAAATTAACTTTAATTATTCAATCTTTTCTTCATATTTTATTTAGTCTTTTCATAATTTTTACATCTAATCCATTTCTCGTTAACTCAATATTAGTAAATGAGGGTTTAGGCTTAAATCCTATTTTACAAGATCCAGGATTAGCTGTTCATCCTCCAGTTTTGTATGCAGGTTATATTGGTTATTCTATAGTTTTCAGTATAGCAATTGCAGGTTTGTTTCAAAATAAAGATGATGAATGGCTTTATGTTGCAAAAAAATGGTCATTAATTAGCTGGACTTTTTTAACTGGTGGAATAGCTCTTGGTTCGTATTGGGCATATTATGAACTAGGCTGGGGTGGTTGGTGGTTTTGGGATCCTGTAGAAAATATTTCACTAATGCCTTGGATTGCTGGACTTGCATTAGTTCATTCTCTTATGATGGTAAGAGGTGAACAAGCTATTAAAAAGTGGATAGTCTTTTTATCTATTTTATGCTTCTCGTTAAGTGTATTTGGAACATTTTTGGTAAGATCTGGAATCCTAACAAGTGTACATTCTTTTGCTGCAGATGCCTCTAGAGGTATATTTATATTACTAATTTTTTTTATAGTAACAGGATTTGGTTTTTTGGTTTTCTTGTTAAAAGAACCAAAAAAATCAAACTCTTTAAACTTATTATTCATCAATAAGGTTTCTGCCCTAGTTATAAATAATATTTTAATGATTATAGCAACCTTAACTATACTTTTAGGCACTATATATCCAATCATAATTGAAGTTTTGTATAATAAAAGAATATCAGTAGGAGGTCCTTATTTTAATTCAACAGTTATACCTATAATGATACCTGGTTTCTTACTAATGAGCATTGCACCAATTTTATCTTGGCAAACAAATAAAATAATAAATTCAAAAAAATATGCTCTAGGTTTTATTATATTGAGTATTTTAGTTTTAATTCAATCATTTTTTTTAGAATTTAATACATGGGGACTTGTTGGACTTCTTTTAGGTTTTTGGATAATATTAGCGTCAATAATTGCAATATGTTCTTCTTATAAAGTTAAATTTACTATTAAGTTTTTTCAAATAATTAATCCTCACATAGCTCATATCGGGGTAGGGATTGCTATAATTGGTATAACCTGCTCAAGTATTTTTCAAACTGAGCTAGATTTTAATCTTAATGAGGGAGACAAGTTTAACGTAAATGGTAAAATGGTTTTGTTTGAAGAAATAGCAACCACTAATCAAATTAATTTTCAGTCTTTGAGGGGAAAATTTTTGTTTGATATTGAAAAAGATGAATCAAGAAAAATAGAAGCTGGAAAAAATTATTATCCTGTGTCTAAGATGATTACATCTGAAGCTGGTATTTTACACCAATGGAATAAAGACATATACTTTATCCTTGGTGATCAAAAAAATAATGAGTGGTTTGTAAAAGTTTTAATTAATCCATTTGTTAGTTTTATATGGCTTGGAGTAATAATAATGATGTATTCAGGATTAATAGCAGTTACAAGAAGATGAATAAAATAGTAATTTTAACACCTTTAATTATACTTTTAGTAATATGTATTTTTTCACTAACTTATTTATTAAGTGGTAAAGATCCCAATAAACCACCAAGTGCACTCTTAAATAAAGATGTTCCTATTTTTGAAAGTAGTTCTTTATACAATTCTAAGGAAATAATTAGAACAATAGACATAAAAAATAAAAAAACTTTGATTAATTTTTTTGCTTCCTGGTGTAGTCCTTGTAAAATAGAGCATCCACTTTTTTTTGAGATAAGTGAAAAATACCCTGAATTATATTTGTTGGGGTTTAATCATAAAGATCCAACTTCACAGGCTAAAAAATATTTGGAGGACGATGGAAATCCATATGATTTTGTTGGTGTAGATGCTGATGGATTAATTGCTTTAGAATTTGGTGTATTTGGACTTCCAGAAACATATTTAATTAATGAGAATGGTAAGATAGTCTTTAAATTCATGGGTCCAATAACAACTGATGTTTTAAAAAATGAAATCGAGCCACTTCTTTAGAATTTTACATATGACAATTTTAAGTTTTATGTTTGTTTCTTTCAAAATATATGCACTTGAGAATACTGATGAAAGAGTTAAAAACTTAACTCTAGAGTTACGATGTATGACTTGTCAGAACCAAAGTATTTATGACTCGGATGCTGAATTCTCAAATGATATCAAAAAAATAGTTAAACAAAAATTACTTGAAGGTAAAAGTGAGAGAGATATAAAGATATTTTTAGTTGACAGATATGGTGAATACATTCTTTTTAGACCACTAATGAATTATAATAATATTTTTCTTTGGAGTTTTCCTTTTATATTACTAATATTTGGCTTATTTTTTGTATTAATTAAGATCAAAACAAAAAAGGTTTGAACAATTTATTTTGTTTTTTTTTATTTAGCTTATATGGTTTCTTAATAATTTAGAAATACTTCTTCAAGGAGGAAACGTGAAAAAATTTATAATATATTTATTATCAGTTGGTGTTTTTGGAGCTGCTTCAATAGCAAATTCGCAGACAATAAGAATTGGTACAGAAGGTGCTTATCCGCCATGGAATAATTTAAACTCTGCTGGTGAACTAGAAGGGGCAGAAATAGACTTTGGTAATGAAGCTTGTGAACGAATGGGTGTTACATGTGAATGGGTAACTCAAGATTGGGATGGTATAATTCCTGCCCTTCTTCAAGGAAAATATGACATTATAATTGCTGGGATGTCTATTACCGAAGAGAGAAAAGAAAAAGTTAATTTTACTACTGGATATATGACTGATGGTGCAAGATTTGCTGTTTTAAAAAATAGTGGTTTAGCAAATTTAAATATTGCTGGTATGGCTAAAGTTAATCTTAATAATGCAGGTGGAAAGGAACAGGCTGCAATAGGTCAGTTAATTGCTGCAATGGATGGTAAAACTGTCTGTGTTCAATCTTCAACAATTCACCAAAATTTCTTAGAGAAACACATGTCCGGTGCAGTCGATGTTAAACTGTATCAAGCAGTTGACGATCATAATTTAGATTTAGCTGCTGGAAGATGTGATGCGGTTCTAGCTGATGTAGGATCAATTATTGATTTTATGGAATCCGATGGTGGTGTTGATGTTGCATTTACCGGTCCAACTTTTTCTGGTGGAGTCTTCGGTGATGGTGTTGGTGGAGCAGTTAGAAAAGAAGATACAGATATATTAGAGATGTGGAATGCCGCTATTGCAGAAATGTCTAAAGATGGAACTACTGCTGAAATAACTAAAGAGTGGTTTGGTAGAGATATCTCAATGTAAATCAAATTTAATTTTAATAAAAGCGGTCTTAAAGACCGCTTTTTTTTTGATTAAATTACAGCCATAATGCATAATAGATATTAAATAAAAAATTATAATGAATTCACTTTTGTATTTAATTATTCAAATTATAAACTTATTTCAGTTTGTTCTTATAATTTATATAATTCTAACATGGCTAGTAAATTTTAATATAATTAATACTAGTAATCGATTTGTTTATAGTATCCTTGATGCGTTATACAGATTATGTGAACCAAGTTTAAATTTTGTAAGAAGGTATTTACCTACTTTTGGTGCAATAGATTTATCTCCAATAGTTGTTTATCTTGGTTTGTGGTTTATAAAAAGTTTATTAATAGAATACTGGCCAAGATAATTATGCCGCATATATTAGATGGAAAAAAAATAGCACAAAATTTAAAAGATCAGTTAAAAATTGAAATTAAAAGTATAAAAATAAAATCTAATCGTGTACCTGGACTTGCAGTTATTCAAGTGGGAGACGTTGCTGCAAGTAGTGTGTATGTAAAAGCTAAAACAAAAGCAGCAAAAGAAGTAGGGATTGATGTAATTGATCATCACTTAGAGGAATCCACAAATCAAAACGATTTGATCAATTTAATTAGTAAATTAAACAAAAATGATAATGTAAATGGTATTCTTGTCCAACTGCCTTTACCTAAAACTATAAATGAAGAAGTGGTCTTAAATAGTATAGCACATGAAAAAGATGCTGATGGGTTTCATCCATTAAATGTTGGGAAACTATCAATAAGCCCAAAAAATGATGAAAATCTAATGATACCATGCACTCCTTATGGTTGCCTGTTACTTCTAAGAGATCTTAATACTAATTTAGCTGGTAAAAATGCGGTTGTAATAGGAAGATCAAACATAGTTGGAAAGCCTATGGCACAATTATTATTAAAAGAGTCTTGTACTGTTACAACAGTTCATTCAAAAACTATAAATATTGAAAGTATTTGCAAAAAAGCTGATATTTTAATAGCAGCGATTGGTAAGCCTGAGTTTGTAAATAAGGATTGGGTTAAGGAAGGTGCTATTATTATCGATGTGGGTATAAATCGAATTAAAATAAATGAAGAAAAATCAAAATTAGTAGGTGATGTTTTATTTAGTGACGTAGAACATAAAGTAAGTGCAATTTCTCCTGTACCCGGAGGAGTTGGTCCAATGACAATTGCGTGTCTACTAAGAAATACTCTTATAGCCTTTAAAAATAGTTTAAGTTAATATTATCTAATTGAAATTTTATAGAATAATCAATTATCAAATTTTTTGTTTTTCTTTAAACGAATAGAATTAATTTTTATAAACCCTTCGGCATCTTTTTGATTATAGTCTCCTTTTTCATCAAATGAGACTAACGTTGCATCATAAAGACTATTATTTGATCTTCTTCCAACAACAATTGTATTACCTTTAAAAATTTTAATCCTAACCTCTCCATTTACTTTAGTCTGAGTAGAATCAATTAATTTTTGTATTGCAATTCGCTCTGATGAAAACCATAAACCATTATAAATAATCTCTGAGTATTTTGGCATTAACTCATCTTTTATATGCGATTCTCCTCTATCTAGGGTTATACTTTCAATAGCTCTATGTGCATGTAAGAGAATAGTGCCTCCTGGAGTTTCATAAATTCCTCTTGATTTAATTCCAACAAATCTATTTTCGACTATGTCTATTCTACCAACACCATGTTTTCCAGCTATCTGATTTAACTGAGATAGTATTTCGTATCCTTTAAGTTTTTTTCCATTAATTTTAATTGGATCACCATTTTGATATTCAATATTAATAATTTCTGGCTGATCAGGGGAGTCTTTAATATCTTGAGTTCTAGTATACACATAATCTGGGGCTTCAATCCATGGGTCTTCTAAAACCTTACCTTCTGATGAAGTATGCAATAAATTTGCATCAGTACTAAACGGTGGTTCACCGATACTATCTTTTGATATTGGTATTTGATTCTTTTCTGCAAATTGAATTAAATCATTTCTAGATACAAAATCCCAATCTCTCCAAGGTGCAATTACTTTAATATTTGGGTCGTTTGCATAATAACCTAACTCAAATCTAACCTGATCATTGCCTTTACCAGTAGCACCATGAGCAACTGCATCTGCACCCACTTCCTTAGCTATTTCAATTTGTCTTTTTGCAATAAGTGGTCTTGCTATTGCTGTACCTAATAAATATGTACCTTCATAAAGAGTGTTGGCTCTAAACATAGGAAAAACATAATTCTTAACAAAATCTTCCTGAAGATCTTCAATAAAAATTTCATTAACTCCTAAATTTTTTGCTTTTGTCTCAACAGTTTTTAATTCGGCTCCTTGGCCAATATCAGCTGTAAAAGTAACAACTGGACAATTATATTCATTTTGTAACCATTTTAAAATAACACTTGTATCTAGGCCACCTGAATAAGCTAAAACAATTTTTTTCATTAACAATCTGAAGTAAGTTTATTATATGCGGCTGTAAAACCATTTAAAGTATAGTTATCATTGGTAATAGTACCTCTAGAAGACTCCCCAGTTATTGTTAGCTCAAGTCCTTTTTTCATTGCAAAAATCACCCTGTTGTCATCATCAGTCCAACTTGCTGTAGGCATATTTTCATTAGTATAAAAATCATATTTTCCATTATCTATTTTTACAATAACATCAGAACCTATTTTGTAATTGTATCCTGCTTCTATTTGAATAACTGTTTCTGGGTTACCTATATTTTTATAAACCAATATGTAGTATTCGCCTCTACTCTTATTTGAAGGCAAGTCACTTTTAGTAGCTAAACTGCCAATATAACAATACTCATCTGTTTTTACAAAACTCCATTTACCTTTTTCTAGTGATTTTAATTGCGTAGAAAAAAATAGAAATAGTGAGAAAAAAAGTCCTAAAAATATTTTCATCTATTTTACCTTTTAGTATATCTTATACAATTAGTTAAGAGTCATTAAGTGAAGTATGCTAAATTAAATTAAAATGAACAAATCAGAATTAACAAATATTATGATTAAAATTACAGAAGACCGCGACGAAATGGCTTTCTCAGACTTATTTGATTTTATTGCACCTAAGATAAATACTTATTTTCTTCAGAATGGCCTAACATCAGATAATGCAGAAGAATTAACACAAGAGGTGATGAGCGTAATATGGACGAAATCAGACAAATATGATGAGTCAAAGTCAGCAGTTTCAACATGGATCTATACAATTGCAAGAAATAAAAAGATAGATTTTTACAGGAAAAACATGAAAATTAAAATAAATGAGGACGATATAAGAGAATTTATTTACGATGAAATACAGCAAAACACTTTAACACAAAATGATATTAAAGATCAGGTTGATAAAATAAATGAGGAATTAGACATCAATCAAAAAAAAATAATCAAAATGAACTTTTTTGAGAGTAAAAGTCATAAAAAAATCGCTCAAGAGCTTGAAATTCCTTTAGGCACAGTTAAATCAAGAATAAGGCATATTTTAACAAAATTGCAGAGAATATTATGAACGGAACCTTGGTAAAAAATGAATTAATACTCGAATTTGCATCTGGGAAATTGAATGCATCCAAATCAATTTTTGCTGCGACTTATCTCTTCTTAAACTCAAAAGCGGCAAATATAAGTTCTGCATTTGAAAACCTCCACGGGGATTCACTATTGGAAAATAAGGACACACCTACCTCAAATCTAAAGTTTTCGGATTGTTTATCAAGTAAGGTGGTATCAAGAAAAATAGATAAAAGTCAATTTGGTCCTCTGTCTAGAGTTGTAGGTTCATTAGATAATATCGAATGGAAGCAAATTTATAAGGGTTTCAAAGAATTTTCAACCAAAATTGGTGATAAAGACGAACTTAAACTAATCAAAATGGATCCTGGAACTTCTGTACCTTTACATTCACATGGAGGTAGAGAATACATTTTAGTATTGGATGGCAGTTTCTGCGATGAACATGGCAAGTATACCAAAGGAGATATTCAAATTAATGATCAAAAAATAAAACATACACCCATCGCTAGTGAGAAAGAAGGTTGTCTCTGTTTAACAATAACTGAAAAAGAAGTAATTTTCTTTGGTAGTTTCGGTTCATTCCTCAATTTATTTACTTTTATTCGCTCTTTTTTTAAGTAATTATTAAATACTTATTCTATATTGGGTGAGTGCATAAAGTAAAAGCTACATTCTACAGATCAAAGATAGCAGAAAGCAGTCATCTTGTTAAAATCTTAATAACAAAATCCAACGGTAGAGTTTTATTTAGTACTGGCAATAATAAGGATCTAATTTACCCAAGGTCTTCAGTTAAAGTTTTTCAAGCAATTCCATTTGTTGAATCAGGTGCAATAAATGACTACAAGCTAAACTCGAAAATAATTAGTTTGGCATGTTCATCACATAGAGGCGAAAAGATTCATATAAATGAATTAAAAAAATGGATTAAGAAAATTAACATTAAAAATAGTGATTTAAAATGTGGTTTCCATTATCCACTTAATGAGAAAGCAAAACAAATGATGTTGCGCTCCAATACAAAAATTAATCAAATTTACAATAACTGTGCTGGTAAGCATTTAGCGATGATTTCAAGCTGTTTAGTAAAAAACTATAGTACTAATAATTATTTAGATTTTAATCATCCTCATCAACAAAAAATTAGAAATGTATTTGAAAATTTTTCAAATACAAAAATTTTGAAAAAAAATTATGGCATTGACGGATGTAGTGCCCCCCAATATGCATTTAAAATAAGTGCGCTTTCAAATATGCTTAATAATTTATTAAATAAGTATAATAATAATATTCAGTATTCAAAGGAGATAAAAAAATTAGTTGATTCAATATTAGCATATCCCAAATATATTGGAGGTACTGATAGTTTAGACTCTAACATAATGTCCGTAGCAAATAAAAAAATATTTTGTAAAGGTGGTGCAGAGGGAGTCTTTCTTTTTGCAAGTCTCTCTAAAAATATTACAGGAGTAATTAAGGTTGCAGATGGTAATGAAAGGGCAATACCGATAATAATGTACAATCTAATAAAGAAATTTAGTTTATTATCAAATAGAGAACTAAATAAATTAGAAAAATTTTGTAACTTTAAAATAATTAATCATGCAAAAATTAAAGTGGGTAGTGTTTCAGCTAAATTATAGCTATTTGCAACAAAGTAAAAACTATAAAAATAGTTAGTGGCAATCTTACATAATAAAATGCAGTTTTAACTTTTAACTTAGAATATATGAAATAATAATCTAATATTAATTGTAAAAATAAAAATAAAGATAAAAAAATTATTAAATATTTAGAGTTAATATTAGCTAGATTTAAAAGTACAATTACCACAGAAAACATACTCGGTAAAAAA
This sequence comes from uncultured Alphaproteobacteria bacterium, assembly GCA_902530685.1. Taxonomy (GTDB): domain Bacteria; phylum Pseudomonadota; class Alphaproteobacteria; order HIMB59; genus CACPNW01. The sequence continues at coordinate 15,642 of CACAAZ010000007.1, forward strand.
CCATAAATTACAATTTTTATATCAATGTTACTATTCAAATTCCAATTAGTCGAACCGATAAACACAATTATTATAATTGTATAATAAATTGTAAAATTGACTGAAAAGTGATCATCAATTATAAAAAAATAATATTTATTAGTTAAGATTATAATAAAAGGAATTAATCCAAGATAAGAAAAAATATATTGAAAATTAGTTTTTTGAAACATCTATAAATGGTTAATAACAAGAGTATTAGGGATATTGAAGAATTAATAGGTAAGAAAATTTTGCAAAAGAAGTTATTATCAGATTCATTTAATATAAATTGTATTAAATTTTCAACAAATGACAACAAAATTTATATTGCAAAATTTTATAATAGAAAAATTAATGGATTTAATGCTATCAAATCGGAAATAGCAAATTTAAAATTTCTAAAAAAATTGAAATTAAATTATTTTCCAAAAGTAAACTCAAATAGTAATGATCATTATTTAATAATGTCGTATATTGATAATGAGCCTTTACAAGCAGATGGTATTTCACAATCCTTTTTAAATGCACTAACAAATATTCATAAAAATAAAAATAATTTTTATGGGTTTGCTTTTGATACACAGCACGGTGGATTAAAACAACAAAACAAAAAAAGTGATAACTGGATTAATTTTTATGCTAATTATAGGCTCAGATATATTTATGAAATTATTAATAAATTTAACAAGATGGATGACTCAATTAATAAAAGAATTGAGTTACTATTAAAAAATTTAAATAACTATATACCCAGAAATCCAAGCTCAAACTTATTACATGGAGATTTATGGGAGGGAAATATATTGTTTAAAAATAATCACTTAGTTGGCCTTATTGATCCGGGATCTTTCTATGGTCATAATGAGCTAGAGCTTGCATATTTAAGATGGTTTAACCCTAGTTTCTTAGGAAATAATTTTCTAGAGAGATACAATGAAATAATAGAGATTGATAAAAAATATCTTGATTATGAACCTGTCTATCAGCTTTATTATTCTTTGCTAAACGTTTATTTGTGGGATAGGAGTTATATTCATAACGTCGAGAAATTATTAAAGAAAATCAAGGTCTAGTATCTTTTAAACACAAGGGTTAGGATCAGACAAGTGAATGTCCTCAATTTCCCTTAGGACATCATCAGTTAATTTAATGTCTATACTATCAATATTTTCTTTGAGTTGAGGCATCGAAGTTGCACCAATTATGTTACTGGTTACAAAAGGTCTATCATTGACAAAGGCGTTCGCAAAAGTTGATGGAGGAATTCCATATTTTTTAGATAATTTAAAATAAGACTCTATTGCTAGCTCACCTCTTTTTGTATGATGACGACTAAATCTTCTTGGCCATATAGTATATCGAGCATTTTGAGGTTTTTTATCACCTATATATTTACCACTCAATCTTCCACCTGCTAAAGGCGAGTAAGCTAGTAAACCACATTGTTCTCTGATCGAAACCTCTGAATTAGCAATATCAAAAACTCTATTTACTAAACTATAAACGTTTTGAATAGAAACCATTCTAGGTAAATTTTTATCTTTCGCAATTTGAAGAAACTTCATAACACCCCACGGCGTTTCGTTTGATAAACCAACATATCTAATTTTACCTGCCTTTACTAATGTGTTGAGGTTTTCTAAGACCTCTTCGATTGCTGTCCATTCATTATCAGAAGGATCAAATTCAAAATCAAGGATACCAAACTTTGGAACTTTTCTCTCTGGCCAATGTAATTGATAAAGATCAATGTAATCTGTTTGTAATCTTTTAAGACTATTATCAATTGCGATATCCATATTTTTTTTATCAAAACCTAAACTTGTTGATCCTTGTCTAATCCACTCAAGATCATTTTCAGCTTTTGAAGCAATTTTAGATGCTAAAATTATCTTTTCTCTATTATTCCTTACTTTAAGCCAGTTACCAACTATTTCCTCAGTTTTTCCATATGTTTCTTTTCTTGGCATAACGGCATAAAGTTCAGCGGTATCAAAGAAATTTACTCCTCTTTCTAAGGAATAGTCCATTTGCTGAAAAGCCTCCTCTTGACTATTTTGTTCACCATAAGTCATCGTACCAAGACAAATTACACTTACTTCAATATCTGTATTTCCTAATTTTCTATATCTCATCTTAATTTATTAAAAGATCTTGAATTTGACAGATTTATAGCGATATTAGTATTAATTAAAAGGAGAAATTATGGCTTTAGACTTTAATCAAAGATCTTTTTCAAAAACAGTAGATCAAGCAGCTATTGATGAAGGCTTGAGAGCTTACATGCTTAGGGTTTACAACTATATGACCACTGGATTGGTACTTACTGGTTTTATTGCCTATTTTTTTGGCAAGGCTTCAATTGTAACATCAGAAACAGGTCAAGTTTTAGGTTTCACTCAACTTGGCGCTGCATTATTTGGATCACCTCTTTCATGGGTGATAATGCTTGCACCGTTGGGTTTTGTTTTTTATTTAAGCGCAAGAATAAATAAAATGTCCGCTTCAGCGGCACAAACAACTTTTTGGCTATTTGCATCTATTATGGGATTGTCTATGGCTTCAATTTTTATTCAGTTTACTGGAACTTCTATTGCAAGAGTGTTTTTTATTACAGCTGGAACATTTGGAGCAATGAGTATTTACGGATATACTACAAAAAGAGACCTCACAAAACTTGGTGGTTTTTTATTTATGGGTTTGATAGGCATTATAATTGCAAGTATAGCAAATTTCTTCTTCCAAAGTGGCCCATTATCATTTGCAATATCTGTAATAGGAGTATTGGTTTTTGTTGGTCTAACAGCATACGATACACAGAATATTAAAAATATGTACTATGGTGGAGATAGTGAGGAAATAGGTGCTAAAAAAGCTTTGATGGGAGCATTAAAACTCTATTTGGACTTTATAAATTTATTTATTTTGCTGCTCCAATTATTTGGACAAAGAAGATAACTAACACACAATTTTTTAGCCAGTTGTTATAACGACTGGCTTTTAGTTCGATATCATTTTTGAGGTATTAAGAACTAGTGAATTAAAATATCCAGAGTTTGACAGGCTACTCCATTCATATTGAGTTTGCTTAGTGATCTTACAAATCCAATAACCTTCTAATAATGAGTTTTCTGACCTCATAATCCAAGCATCACTTTTTTGTTTATCATTATTTTCACCCAATTCAATATCAGCCATGAATAAACAAACCTCTCTACTTGGATTGGGACCTATCAGACCTGTGATTATTTCTCTGGCCGTTTTCCAATCACTATTTTTAATTGCAAAAAATATTAATAATTTTTTAGATTCATTATTTTCTTTATTATTTTTTATTATCTGATTTATAAAATTCAAGTTATCTAATTTATTATTTAAAATAATTTTTATTAACATAGATCTAAATATAAAATTTGGATTTAAAGACCAATATTTTTTAATCATTTTTTTTAATAAACTTAAATTATTTGATTTAGATACTAGTTCTAAATATAGATTTAAATAGGGTGGAAAATTATTTTTTAAATTAAGTGCTTTAGATATAGATTTCAATGCTTCTTTAACATCTGAACTTGATTGAATTTTTGCAATTTCATATAGAGCTATTGATTTATTTTCTTGTGCTATATTTTTATCTATAATCTTTTTTGAATATGCTTGATCAGTAATCTTTGCTAATTGATTCCAGTTTTTTGTTTTTGCGATAACATATGTTAATGTTTCATAAAGTTTTTCAATTGATGGATTAATATTGAATAGTTTTTCACCATATATAAAAGCATGATGGAAATCCTGATTATTAAGATTTTGTTCCATTAAACCTCTGTAACCCAATGCTTCAGTTTTCTTAGATTGAATCATCATTTCATACACATTAGAAAGTTCAGAATAATTTTTGTCGATCTTATATACTTCAGATTTTAATAGTAATGAAAGTGAGGGATCGTCTTTTAAATATAAATTCATTTTTTTATGAGATTTTATTGCATTTTTATAATCTTTATTAGCAACTGCGATCATTGCATCAACAAAATAAAGATACCCTTTCTCTAATTTTTTATATCTATGTCTAAGAAAATAGTTTCCTAATGAAAATTTAGATTTAAAATAAAGATAAATCAAAATAAATATAATTAAAAAAATTAATATAAGTGTCCCAATAAAAATATTTGATGAAAAAGTATATTTTAAATTACTGATATCAAAGGATATTAAAAATGGATTGGAAAGTATCAAACTAATAATTGTTAATAATAAAATTAATTGAACACTAAATAAAATTAATCTTTTCATTGTTTTACCAAATATAATTCATTTACAAATTTTAGATATTTATTAATCTCTTCTAATGATTGGGTGAATTTTATTTTATAATTATTAATAGCTTTAAAGTTATCTAGTGCTTTTCTAATATTTTTATTATCTAAATTTTTACTAATTTTGCTTAAAGCTAAAATTTCATTATTTGTAATAGTATTTTCTGATGAGGGAGATATATTTAAATAAGGTAATAAAAATTTACTTATTAATGAGTCTTCTTTTTTTATAATATTTTCTTTTAAAAATAAATTTGTTTCACTATTAAATATATTTTTTAGATTTTTGAATCCTTTGAAAGGGTCTTGTTTAAGCAACAAAATTTTTTCAAAAATGGGTAATTTCTTTTCATTAGAAATAGTTTTTAAATACTGAAGCTCTTGATCAAAATTGATATTATTTTCATATTTAATTAAAATTAAATTTATAACTTCATTTCTTCCTTCGTATATTATACTTGGCTGATCGTTATTATTTTTATTTGTTAAATTATTATTGTTTCTAAAGTTTTCAATCTCTTTAGATAGAAGGTTAAAATTATTGTTTAAAATATTAATATTTTCACTAATTTTTAAAATATCATTTTTTATTTTTTTATCATCAGAAAATTTTAAAAGATTTTGAATTTTTGCAATTGTTGATCTCGTAAGCTTAAGTTCCTCAGACAAATTTTTTATTAAATTAAGATTTTTATTAACATCATTTTGTAAATTGTTTTGTATTAAGGAATTATTTTGAGAAAGCTTAGTTTCATTCTGATAATTAATTAGAAAAACATATAAAAGTCCAATTAGACAAATTAGCAGAATAAAACTAACTGAAAATTTAGAAAATAGGTAGAGTTTTTCATAAATTTTTTTCATAGGTTTTTTTAACACGATTAGATTGTTGTTTCACAGTAGAAAATATTGTACGGATCAACTATGCTAGTATTTGCAGCAGAAACTTCGTGCGACGAAACCTCAGTTTGTTTGATGAAAAATAAAAATATTGTGGATCATATTACATTTTCACAAGAAATTCACAAAATACATGGTGGTGTGGTGCCCGAACTTGCATCACGGTCGCACTTAGAAAAAATTCAAGAAATTACTCAAAAGATTTTTAAAAAAAATAAAATTGAGCCCAAAAAAATTGATATTTTTACAGCTACATGTGGTCCTGGATTAATAGGCGCCCTTCTAGTTGGTTCCACATATGTGAAATCATTAGCATTAAATGTTAAAAGACCGTTTGTTCCAATGAATCATTTAGAAGGCCATATACTTTCAACAAGTTTTAATAATGAAATTAAATATCCACATTTAGTATTGCTTTTAACAGGTGGGCATACACAGTTTTATTTAATGCAAAATAGTAAAGAAGTTGAATTACTTGGAGAAAGTGTTGACGATGCAATTGGGGAGGCTTTTGATAAAACAGCAAAACTCTTAGGCCTTGGCTACCCTGGTGGTTTTGAAATAGAAAATAGAGCTAACAAAGGAGATGAAAAATTTTTTTCTTTGCCAAAACCATTGATAAATGACAAAAATTTAAATTTCTCTTTTTCAGGATTAAAAACTTATATTAATCTTTTGATTAAAAAAAGTGAAATTAATGATTTTTTTATAAATAATTTATGTGCATCATTTCAAAAGACTATTTCGGATATAATCGTTTCAAAAATTGAAGCTGGTATTAAAATTTTAAATGAAAGAAATATAAATATTAAAGCTCTCTCTGTTGTGGGAGGTGTGTCAAACAATAATTATATTAAGAAAAATATTAAAATTTTAATTGATAGAAAAAATATTGAACTTTATTATCCAATTAAAGAAATGATGAGTGATAATTCTGCAATGATTGCATGGGCTTGCCTGAAAAACTATAATAATAGTAAAAACAATATTTTTTTTAAATGTGAACCAAGACTAAGAATTAATAGAAATTTATGAAGGTAGAAATATAATTAATGAAGTATTGGTTACTTAAATCAGAGCCAGGAACATGGTCTTGGGATGATCAAGTAAAAGAAGGTGCATCTATGTGGGATGGCGTTAGAAATTATCAGGCAAGAAATAACTTAAAGAAAATGAAAAAACATGATTTATGTTTTTTTTATCATAGTGTTTTAGAAAAATCTGTAATTGGAATCGTAAAAGTAGTTAAAGAATTCTATATTGACCCAACTGATAAAACAGGACGGTTTGTAGTAGTGGATGTCATAGCTGTTAAAAAATTGAAAAATGCAGTTTCTTTAAACCAAATAAAACAGAACAAAAATTTACAAGATATAGCCTTGATCAAACAAAGTAGATTGTCAGTAATGCCTCTTAAAAAGACAGAATGGGACTTAATTATTAAAATGTCAAAATAAATGGAAAAACAAATTTTTTGGATCACTTCGTATCCTAAAAGTGGAAATACTCTTTTAAGGTATATGTTAATCGCACTTTTTTTTACTAATGATGGAAAATTTAAATTTGATATATCCAAATATATCTCACAGTTTGATCAAGCAATTATTGTAAAAAAAAATAAAAAAGTTTTTGGTGAAGATTATAACAAAATTGGAAATATAAATACTTTTTATAAATATATAGTTAAACTACAATCAAAGGAGATTTTAGGTTTTAAAAATGATTTTATTTTCCTAAAAACTCATGCGGGATTATTTAAAATAGATGATAATCCATTTACTACAATTCATAATACTAGAGGATTTATCTATATTGTTAGAGACCCAAGAGACGTTTGTATATCTAATGCAAAACATAATGGAATGTCATATGATGAAAGTATTAAAATGATGTTAAATGACAGTGCTTATATTGAGTGGATTCAAAAAAAAGAAGATATTGAATTTCTTAGTAATAAATTAGTACCTAAATCTCTAATGAGTAGTTGGGAAAAACATTTTTTATCTTGGACATTGGTAGATTGGAAAATCCCATTTCTAGTTTTAAGATATGAAGATTTAGTTTATGAAAAAAAAGAAACACTTAAAAAAATTATATTATTTTTTGAAAAAAATTATAATTTTAGTTTTAAAAATGCAGAGCAAAAAATATCCAACATTATAAAAACAACAGAATTTAATGTTTTTAAGAAATATGAAGAAAATAAGGGTTTTGCTGAGGCATCTGTAAATAGTAAGTTTTTTTCTGTTGGTCAAAAGGATCAATGGAGGAAAAAGTTGAGTATTAATCAAATTAAAACAATTGAAAATAAGTTTAAGAAAACAATGAAATCATTAAAATATAAGTTATCAGTTGAAGTTTAAATGATTTCGAATTAATCTAATGATGATGAAGATTAAAAATAAGTGGATTGAAGATGCAAAAATAAATAGGGAAACGTATATTTCGATGTATGAAGAATCAATTTTTGATAATGAAAATTTTTGGAAAAAACAAGCAGATAGAATTGATTGGATAAAAAAATTTACTAAAATTAAGGAAGTCAAATATTCAAAAAAAAATGTAGATATTAAGTGGTACCAAGACGGAAACTTAAATGTATCATATAATTGTATAGACAGACATGCCAAAAAAAATCCAGATAAGATAGCAATTATTTGGGAGGGTGACAGTCCTGATGACACTATAAAAATTACATATAAAGAATTATTAAATAATGTATGTAAAACTGCAAATGTTTTAAAAAAAATAGGTGTCAAAAAAGGGGATAGAGTAACAATTTACTTAACAATGATACCTGAGCTTGCTTATGTTATGCTTGCTTGTGCAAGAATTGGTGCAGTTCACTCCATTATATTTGGTGGCTTTTCTGCTGAATCAATATCTGGAAGAATACAAGACTGCAATTCTGAATTTGTTGTTACTGCTGATGAAGGGATCAGAGGTGGAAAAATAATACCACTTAAACAAACGACTGATATTGCTCTTGAAAAATGTCCTAGCGTAAAGAAATGTTTGGTAATTAAAAGAACTAAAAATAAAGTTAGTATCAAGGAAGGCAGAGATATTTACTTAGATGAATTATTAGATGAAGTTAATGATTATTGTCAACCAGAAGTAATGAATGCCGAAGACCCACTTTTTATATTGTACACATCTGGCTCAACTGGAAAGCCGAAAGGGGTGATGCATACAACTGGGGGTTATATTGTTTATGCATCTATTACTCATGAATATATATTTAATTATAAAGACGGAGATATTTATTGGTGCACTGCCGATATAGGCTGGATAACTGGTCATAGTTATATAATTTATGGTCCGCTATCAAACAATGCAACGACACTTATGTTTGAAGGAGTTCCAAATTATCCAGATTTTTCAAGATTTTGGGAAATTATTGATAAGCATGATGTAAACATTTTTTATACTGCGCCTACTGCTATAAGAGCACTAATGAGGGAGGGTGACGATTATGTAAAAAAAACAAATAGATCTAGCTTAAAACTTTTAGGTACTGTTGGAGAACCAATAAATCCCGAAGCTTGGAAATGGTATTTTGAAGTGCCAGGTAACTCTAATTGTCCTATTGTCGATACATGGTGGCAAACAGAAACTGGAGGAATATTAATTTCTCCTCAAACAGGTGCAATAGAACTTAAACCCGGTTCAGCCTCAAAACCTTTTTTTGGAATTGAGCCATGTATCGTAAATAAAGAAGGAGATGAACTAAGTGGAGAATGTGAAGGAATGCTCTGCTTGAAAAGATCTTGGCCTGGTCAAATGAGAACTGTTTATGGTGATCATAATAGATTTATTGAAACATATTTTTCTCAATTTGATGGAAAATATTTTACAGGTGATGGGTGCAGAAGAGATAAAGATGGATATTATTGGATAACTGGTAGAGTAGATGATGTAATAATTGTATCTGGACATAATTTAGGAACTGCTGAAATTGAGAGTGCTTTCGTATCACATCCAAAAGTAGCTGAGGCAGCAGTTGTAGGGTATCCTCACGAAATTAAAGGTAATGGTCTATATTGTTATATTACTTTAAATTCTAACACAAAGGTATCGGATGATTTAATTGTTGATTTAAAAAATACCATTCGTCAAAAAATTGGACCAATAGCAAGTCCAGATTTTATTCACATAACCTCGGGACTCCCAAAGACAAGATCAGGTAAAATAATGAGAAGGATATTAAGAAAAATTGCATGTAATGAGTATAAGGATTTAGGTGATACATCCACACTTGCTGATCCAAGTGTTGTTAATGATTTGATTGAAAATAGAAAAAATCGTTAATTATCTTGGCTCCCAATGTTTCAAACATCTGGGTTCGTAGATATTTGAAGCACCTACTTTTGTTCTTTCTCCACCCTCAGTTTTTCTAAATGTTTTAGTTGCTTCAATGCCACAAACATTACAGAATCCATATATTTTCAAAATTTTATCAGAGAGACCTAATAGCATCGAAGATGTTTCCCAAGGCTTCCCTCTAGAGTCCTGATCTAAACCTGCACATACAACATCAATACCTTGATTTAAGATATTCTCAACATTGGTAATTGTATCTTTTGTGTCCATAAATTGAATTTCATCTAAAAAAACAACATCAACTTTATTTTTCTTAAATTCAAATTCTTCCAAAGCAGTTTTCCAATTAATCATAGGATAGCAATCATGACTAAGGTCATTATGAGTAATAATTTTTTGGTTAGAATATCTATTATCTATATTTGGCTTCATTACTATTATTTTTTTGTCTTGGTGTTTAGCCCATAATATTCTTTTTAATAATTCACTAGTTTTGCCAGCAAACATAGCGCCAACTATTGTTTCTAATTTTCCTCTCATAAATTAAAGTATTTCTTATTGTGTATATTATATTTAAAATTAAAAGTAAGTAATTAGATTTATTATTTTTTATGAATACAGGCTATAAACTTAGATTAATCGTACATAATATATTATATGATATCCAAAATCTCAAGATTACATTTGATACGGCTTTAAATAAATATTTACATAAAAAGACAAGTAAACGCGATATTGCGTTTATCAATACTGTTTCACTTAATACAATGAGATACTTTTTTCATTCAAAAAAAATTTTGAAAAAATATGCCAGAAAAAAAACAAAGATACATGAAGAAATTTTACTATACTCAGCTATTACTCAAATTGTTTTTTTAAAATTTAAGGAATATGCTGTAATAAATGAAACTGTAGAAATATCTAAAAAACTAAAGTTGTATCCTGGTTATATAAATGCTTGTTTAAGGAAAATATCTAAAGAAAAAGAAATATTAAAAAAGATACATATAGATTATTCTGAACTGCCATCATGGTTTAAAAAAAAGACAGAAAATTTGGATAAATTTCAAATTAAGTTATTTATAGATAATTTTTACAAAGAACCAGATATACACTTGGTTTTTAAAAGTAAAAAATATCTATCATCGTTTGAAAAAGATTTATTTATCACTTCTGAAAAATCAGGTTTTTTAGTAAAAAAACAAAGGATAGAGGAAATTGCATCTTTTAAAAGAGGCAATTGGTGGGTTCAAGATTTTTCATCTTCTTTCCCTTTAAATAATATAAATAATAAAATTATAGCAAAAAAATGCCTTGATATGTGTGCTGCACCGGGTGGTAAATCATTTCAAATACTTTCAAGAAAAAAAAATGTAGTTCTAAATGATAAAAGTAAAACAAGAATAATGACTCTTAAAGAGAATTTAACCAGATTAGCTTTTTATCCAACTATAACTAATTTTGATTTTAAGAAAATAAGTAAAAAAAATTTATATGACTTTATAATAGTTGATGCTCCATGTTCAGCAGTTGGTACAATAAGAAAAAATCCAGAAATTTTTTATAGGAAAAAAGAACCAGATTTTAATGGATTAGTTAATGTTCAAAGAGAAATGTTGGATGCAGCCTCTGAATTATTAAAAGATAATGGTATAATTTTATATATGGTTTGCTCTTTTTTAAAAATTGAAACCGTTGACCAAATCAACATTTTTTTATCTAAACATAAACAGTTTAAATTAAGTAATTTTAGTCTTGAAATTAGTGATTATAATAATTTTCAGTTTATAGAAAATGATCAAATGTTAATTTTACCTTCTCAATTAAATAAATATAATATTGATGGTTACTTTGCTGCTTATTTAAAAAAAGGAGTTAAATGAACTTAATTCAAAATATATTATTTGTTTATATTTCATCAAAATTTATTAGAATAAAGAATGAAGTTAATTTTAGTGATTTAAATTTTAGAAGGTTAGATTTTACAAATTATAAGCAAATAAAGTCTTTTATCTTTAAAAAAAATTTTTATAAGATTAACAATAAGAATGTGACAACATTCGAGTTTTTAAACTATTCAAAAAATTTAGGTGGTAAAATCGGGATAGGTTTATCAAGAAAGAATATTATTAATTGGTATTTTTATAATAAAAATAAATTATTTTATCCCTGGATAGATGATTTATCTTCAAGAAGATTAATAAATATTATTTATAACTATGACTTTATAACTTCCTCATCTAATAAAAATGAAATTAAAAATTTAAAAAAAATTACATTAATTCACATTCACAGAGTTCTAAAAGAGTTTGGATATAAAAGAATGAGTGAAATTTCATCTTATGATTTAATTGCTACCACTTTATCAAATCTAATTTTAAAAAAAAATATTGCTAATCACGTGCCCTATATGGAGTCAATAATTACCAAACACATAGATAAACTTGGTATGCATAAATCGTACAATGTACTAGAACACGCAAAATACTTAAACAATCTATGCGAACTAAAAAATATATTCCTGTACTTTAATTTTAAAATATCAAAAAAAATTGAGAATACTATAATTAGAATGAGCTCAATTTTAAATGAATATTTCCATTTAGATGGATCAATACCTCTGTTTAACGGTGCAAATAATAATTATACAAAAATTATATATAAGTCTCTAAATAAAGATGATTACCTTATTTCTAGAACTTTTTCTTCAATAAATAATGGAATAGCTTTTTGTTCAGATAAAGATAAAAAATTATTTTTTGATGTGGTTCAGCCTAATAAAGAAAAAATTTCCAAAAACTTAAGTGCTGGCACATTGTCTTTTGAGTTCAGTAGCATGGGTGAAAAAATTATAACTAACTGCGGAGCATCAGAGGGGCATGGTAAAAATCCTGAATATCTAAGATATAGTGCTGCTCACTCTACTATTATTCTTCAAAATACTAATATTAGTGAGATAAAAGAAGAAAATCCTCATATAAAGTTTCCTCAATCAGTAACCTTCCAATCAGATTCTTATTTAGGTTATAAAATTTATGAAGGGTCACACAATGGTTATCAAAGGAGGTTTAATCGTATAATAAAAAGAAAGCTTAAAATTAGTGATAAGGACAATAAAATTTATGGTGAAGACTCTATAATATCTATTAAAAGTAATGAGTCTAAAATCATATACCATATTAGGTTTCATCTCACAGATGGATTTGTTTTTAGTTTTACAAATAACAAAAAAAATATAATTCTAAGGTCAAGTTCTAAAAATATGTGGATTTTTAAAAGTGATGTAGAGCTTGAAGTTGAGGACAGCATCATAGTTGATAAGAATACGACAATACCTACAAAACAAATAGTTATAAAAGGTATAACTAATAAAAAGAAAGATACTAGAACATGGTCATTAGAAAAAATATGAATATAAAATATGCCTTGATATCAGTTTATGATAAGTCTAATTTAGAAAATCTTTGTAAAAATTTAAAAAAAAACAATTATAAATTTATTTCAACTGGTTCTACTTGTAAAAAAATTAAAAGTTTAGGTTTTGATTGTTTAGAAATTTCAAAATTAACAAAATTTAAAGAAATTTTAGATGGAAGAGTTAAAACACTTAATCACAAATTGTTTGGTTCAATACTTTTCAAAAGAGATGATAAAAAAAATTTAAGAGAATTCAAAAATTTAAAAATGCCGATGATTGATATCGTCATCGTAAATCTATATCCATTTAGTAAATTTATTAAACATAATGATAAAAGTAAAATATTGGAGATGATTGATATTGGCGGTCCAAGTTTAATAAGAGCATCAAGTAAAAATTTTAAATATATAACTACAATTTGTCATAAAAAATATTATAAAAGTCTGATAACTAATTTAAATAAAAATAATGGTGTAACTGATTTGCTATTTAGAAAAAAAATGGCAGAAAAAACATTTGAACTAACATCTAAATATGACAGGATAATTTACAAATGGCTTTCAAATAGAGAAGATTCTAAAAAAACAAAACTTAGGTATGGTGAAAATCCTAGTCAAAAATCATATATTGAAAAAAATGGGTTACAATCAATTTTTGATTTACAAATTAACGGCAAACAAATCAGCTATAATAATATTATAGATGTAGATAATGGTCTTAAATGTATAAGCGAGTTTGATGAACCAACTTGTATAATTGTAAAACATAATAATCCTTGTGGTGCAGGATGTTCAGTAAATTTAGAAACTGCATTTAAAAAAGCTTTTATGGCAGATAGTAAAAGTGCATTTGGAGGAATTGTTTTTTTTAATAGGAGGGTTTCTGCAAAACTTGCAGAATATCTATCAAAAATATTTTTAGAAGTTATTGTTGCGCCTAGTTTTGAAAATGAAGCTATCAAATTATTAAGTAAAAAAAAGAATTTGATTTTGCTGGAAACTAATAAATTCAAAATTCCTAAAATAGAATTTAAGTCAACTTTATTTGGAACAATTTATCAAAGTATTGATAACATAAAAATAAATAGAAAATTTTTTAAATTAGTTTCCCACAAAAAAGTTTCAAAAAAAATTCTAGATGATTTGATATTTTCTGCAAAAATAGCAAAACATTTAAAATCTAATGCAATAGTTCTATCAAAAAATAAACAAACTATAGGTTTAGGAGCTGGTCAAACAAACAGGTTTGATTCTTTGAATATAGCATTAAAAAGAAAAAAAGATAATTTTGGTACTAAGGATTTTGTATGCGTTTCTGATGGATTTTTTCCATTCATAGATAGTTTAAAAATATTAAATAAAAACAAATGCAGGATTGTAGCGCAACCTTTTGGTTCAATTAATGATGATAAAAATATTGAATATGCAAATAGTAATAATATTTCATTATATTTTATGAAGAATAGGCTATTTAAACATTGAAAAAAAATACAAAAATGCCTGACTATCTTATGGATTTAATAAAAAAAAATCCAAAAATTGTTAGTGGAAGAAAAAACTTTGATGAATACCAAAATAAAATTGTAGAAACTATAAATTTGATAAAAAAATATTTTAATAAAAAAAATTAATATTTAAATTTTTTTATCCATTTATATAATGCTTTTTCCATTTCTTTAGCATAAGGATATTTTTTCCATCTATCTATTGAACTATTGTATAGTGGATCAATGACTTGACTGTAACTTGGTGTAGATATTTTTTGTCTATTTCTTGCAGTAACAAAGAAGTTTTTCATATTATCATCGTAGTCTAATTCAAGAAATTCAGTTAGTTGTTTAGTTTTTTTACTAAAATTTTTAATTATGTCCTCATATTTGACAGTTAAAAATTGTAAATTTAATTCCTTTTCATAAAGTTCAAATAATCCAAAAACTTTATCATAAAAATATATAGCATCTCTCCAGTTAAGAAAATTAATCATTGCATCATTTATTTTAAATGAACTAAAATAGCAACTAGTTACTACATCACAGGGATGACGCATAGCTAAAATAATTTTGGAATTTGGAAATATACATTTTACAAATCCTAGTTCAATCATTGTCAAAGGAAATTTATCGACAATAATTTTTTTATGATTTATTTTTTTTGAAATATGTTTGAAATAATTATTTCTAATTTTGTCTTTTATATTTTGTGTAATATTTAATAGAGAGTTTAGGTTATTGTTATTTTGCTTAAAAAATTCGTGTCTCAAATTTAATAAGTAAGGCTTTTCTTCTAGTACATTAATTTTAGAATGTGATCTGAGTATACTATCTAATAAAGTTGTCCCTGATCTTGGAAACCCAATTAAAAAAACTAAGTTTTTATCATTTTGATAAGTTAATTTAGAATTAATATTCCCAATATTTTTTTTATTAAAAAAAATTTTATATTTATCTATTGAGTGATATATTTTTTTTCTATCAAATATTTTGTTTTCTTCTAGATTGGCTATAATGCTATTTCTTTCCCCAATTTTTTTAAAAGCTAATGAATAATTTTTCAATTTTTCATTATTTTTTGCTTCTAAATCTAATATTTTAATAAGAAGTGATGTGTTATTTTTTAAACTATTATTTAAATCATTTTGTAAAATAATTTTTTGTGAACTCAAAAAATTTTTTTCTCTATTAAGATATAAAGCTTGATAAAATAATAATGTCTTAATATGTTTAGTGTTAGCAAAGTTTTTAAAGCTCTCATTTAATAATTTATTATATTTTTTGAAATCATTAGTTGACTCGTATAAATTAAATAACATTACATAACTATCAAAATAATATTTGTTACTACTTATTGATTTAGAAAATGCTTCTTTTGCTTCTTTATATTTTTTTTCTATTTCATAGTGTAAGCCTTGAATGAAATATAGATAATTTTTGTTATCAAAGTTTTTTTTTGAATCTAAGTTTATCAAGTTAAAAATTTTTAATAAATCTTTATGGTAATTATAGTGATGTAAAATTTTAATTGCATGACATGTGATTGTTTGATGAAAATCATTTTTAATTATGTATCCTATTAATAACTTGACACATTGATCAATTTTTTTTTGAATGATATAAATATTAGATAAATTTATGAAACCAATATGATTTGAATTGTCAAGTTCTATGGCTTTTAAAAAATCTGTCTCTGCTTCGGCATAGTTTGAATTATTTGCTTTTTTTATTCCTTCTTCAATATGGGATTGATAGAGTTTAATATTTTTTTTCTTAGATGTTAACATTTTCTGTTTACTTGAATAATTTAAAATATATTTTATTTCTAAATATATAGAAACCATGAGCAATCCAAATCTTTTTTTCCCAACCCCAGTTTGGGTCTCTAAATTAGAAAATTATAAGGAAATGAATGAAGAGATATTTTCTTATATAAAAAAATTACAATCTGAAGATACCACAGGGCTTATAAAAAGTAATATTAAAGGCTGGCATTCAAAAGATTTTAATTTGAAGGAAAACAAAGTTGTAAGATTTATAAATCATATTTCACCAAATATTAATGAAGTACTAAAAGATATGGATTGGGATATTAAAAATCAAATAGTTAGAATATCTAGTATGTGGGCAATTGTTAATATTGGTGGTGCATCAAATGCAAGACATCATCACGGTAATAGTGCAATAAGTGCAGCTTATTATGTTAGAGCTCCAAAAAACTGTGGTGAAATAGTTTTTTATGATCCACGTCCTGCACCTGTTTTTTCTCATCCTAGAGCTAATAAACCTAACTCTTATAATGCTATGGTTAATTCAGTAACTCCTGTCGAAGGTGGTTTAGTACTTTTTCCAAGTTATTTGGATCACTCTGTAAACCCTAATTTATCTAATGATGAACGCATAGTCATAAGTTTTAATATTAATTTGATCTCAAAATAAATTTGCTTCTTCAATTGTAAAGTATTGTCTAGCTTCTTCTTGAAAACTTTATTACGAAGTGTCAGAATAGTATCGGATATAAATAACGATTAAATTAATTATCAACGTAATTAACATTGTAATAAGAATATTTTTTTTAATTGAATAAAATTTTATAAAAAAAAAGTCTATTGTAATTATTCACATTGTGATTGTTAGATTTATGAACAATTAAAGGAAAATTAAATGACACAAAGACAAAGTAAAATATTAGAAATGATATATATTTTTTGGAAACAAAACGAATATGCACCCTCACTAGAGGAGATTAAAGACTACGTAAAAGCAAGTAATGTGTCTAGTGTATATAATTCAATTAGAACTTTAGAAAGCAGAGGTTATCTTACAAAACTTAGACATACTCAAAGAAGTATTGAACTTACTTCTAAAGGAGTTTCTCACTTCGAAGATTCTGAGCAAAAAAAAGAAATTAATAAAGTTGAAACTACAAAAGATTTTAAAGATATACTTAATGATTTTAACGAGATAAATCTAAGAGAAAAATCTTTAAATGATTTTGTAGAAAATTTTATAATTGATTATAATACATATGTAGTAAATAATAATCATGATCGCAATCTTATGATTTTCAATTATTCAGAATTTTATAAAATCAAAGAGCTTAAGGAAATAGTTACAGAAGATTTATAAAACTTGATCCAAACAGACGGAAAGGTGTCGGAGGTTCGTGTTCGCTTGCTCTTTTTTGGAGCGGGCGAAGGGATTCGAACCCTCGACTTCAACCTTGGCAAGGTTGCGCTCTACCCCTGAGCTACGCCCGCTTATATTACACAATTACCACTTTGAAATCATAAGTCAATATTTGAGAAAACTATTCATTTAAATCTCTTTCTGTACACAATATCAACAAGCAACATATGAGGAAGAGTTAGTGCTGCGAGTCCAATAAAAATTACTTTTAATATCGACTCATATAATGATAAATTTTGAACTAAATAATAAACAATTCCTAAACCACAAACCCATGAAACTACTGTAAAAATTAATGTTGAGTAAATAACAAATTTTTTATTTTTTAAGTTTAAATAAATATTTTTAATCAAATGTTTAAGATGCTTATAAGTATGAAAAAAACAAAAATATATTGCAAAACTAAGAAGCGGATCAAAAAAATTAAAAACGAATAAAAGAAATGAAATTTCAACCAAACCTTTTCTTAATTTCTTTTCAAAAATAGATATGTAGATAAAATAAATTATAGACATTAAAGTCAAAAAATATGGGATATAAAAATATTTTTGAAATAAATAAATTTTTTCATTAGTGAGGTATTCAAATATTAAAAAAGATTGATTTTCATTAAAAAATATTATTCCAAAAATAATAGTCATTCCATAAGTAAAGCTTACTGGATATTTGTATTTCTTTATCCTAAAATTTGTCCAATCACATAATCCAAAGTGAGCAATAGTCATCGTAATAAAAATAAATAAAGCTACTATTGGAAAATATAACCAAAAAACTATTACTATAAAAAATAAAGCAATGTAATAAATAAGAAATTGCAAAAATTGAATTCTATTACTAAAACCAACCAGTGAAGCAACTGCACCATCAAATGAACCATGAGGCAGTCCAATAAAAAAAATTAATAAAAAGGAAATGATATTTAAAATTGTAAGATCTGCAATCATCTTATTTCAATAATTCTTTTATAAATAGTAACTTGGGCATACTTTTAATAATCTTTAACTTGGTAAGTAAATTAGACTCTCCCATCATAAAACTTTGGAATTCATTTCCATTTAAGTTAGAGGCGAGTTTAATAAAAGATTGTCCATTTTCATTATTATTTTTCAGATAATTGATAAAAATTTTATCCATCTTTCTTTCTAAAAATTTATGAATGTCAACATAGTTGTTTTTTGAATTTTTTAATAATTGAATTTGCTTTATGAGAAATGAGAAGGCATATCCGGTTGAGGGTTTGCAAGCACCTCCTCTAATTCCAATATTAAAAATATTGGGACTGGATGATCTTTTTTCTTCGACGAAAAACATTGGTATAATTCCTTTTTCTGTGCTGATTTCTTCAAATTTACTTACGTTTTTTAGACTTAAATAATTAATTATTTTCTCTCTGTACCATGAGCTTTTAAAAATCTCTTTTGAAAATACTGTAGACTCAACAAGAGCCTTATTGTGACTAAATGGTAAAATATAAATAAAATGTAAAAGGTTTTTTTCTTCGGTAAAATGCATTAAAGTTAGTTTGTTTTCGTTAAATGTATTGTCTGCTACAGAGATATTAATTCCAAAGAAATGTTGAATCAACTCATCTTTTTTTTCTTTTGCAGATCTTGAATCATATATTTTTTCAGCATAATATTCATTGTTGTCAGCGGTAATTATTTTGAAATAATTTTGCTGAGAAAAATATTGAATAACTTTTTTATTTATTATTTCTAATTTATTTTTTGAATCTAAGCAGTAATTTTTCCACTTTTTAAAACTAATTACACAATAAGGTTTATCACTACTAGTATGTGTTATATTAATTTTTTTATCTCCAATGGTCCATTCGTGCCATTTTTTTTCAACAATATTTTCAAATGGTTTCATCCAATCAGTTAGCCAAAATCCAAAGAAATTATCCCTATTATGTATATCTCCATTATCGAATGCAATAATTTCACTAGAACTATCTCCGTAAAGAATTTTATTAACTGCCAGACCGCTTGGTCCCAAACCAATTATTGCAGCTTTATAAATTTTCATTTGGAAGATTGTGCCTTATTTTTTGATATTTATAATTTCTCAATGGAATAAAAATAAAAAGTAAAACTGATTTCATTGTAATTAAAATTTTTTCTAATGAATTTAAATAGACTCTTTCTCTTAAATATTTTTTTTTATTAGATTTAATCTTAGTGCCGATACCTTTATAAACATTAGCTGCGATGTATATTCCTAGTCTGGTAGATAAAGGAATATATTTCAATCCAGCAAAACCATTTTCATAAAACTTCTCAGATAGACTTATTAACTTGAGAATTGCATTTGATATTCTTTCATCTTTTTCTAAACTAATATCATTAAAACCATTTAAATTTTTTAGTGATATATTGGGGATCCAATTAGCAGGTATATATATTCTTTTCATTTTTGAATCTTCATAAACATCGCGCGCTATATTGGTTAGCTGCATTGCTATACCTAAATCTATTGCAGATTGTGCTGCTTTCTCATGTTTTACTCCAATGATTTTAGACATCATCAAACCAACAGTACCAGCTACATGGTATGAGTATTTTATAAGCTCTTCTTTATTTTGAATTTTAATTTGTTTCTGATCCAAGATTAACCCCTCAATTAAATCAATAAGAATTAAGTTGTTAATTTTATTTTTTTGTAGAAAAAGATTTACTTTGTTGTTTTGATTATTTCTAATTTCATTAATTAATGTTTTAAGATAAGTAGTTTTATCTTCACTATTTTTATCAGCAATATCATCAAAATATCTACAAATTGAGTAGAGAATACCTGCATTTTTTTTTGACGTTTTTGGTAAAAAAAAACTAGCCCAATAAAAACTTTTACCTTCTTTTCGTAGAACTGTAGTTGGATTAAGCTCTAGATCAATCATTATTATTTTAATTCAGCTTTAATAATATTTTCAACGACTTTAGCTGAGGAAAGTACTCCTGGTATACCTGCTCCTGGGTGAGAACCTGCAGCAGAAAAATAGAGGTTTTTGATTTTTCTATCTTTATTGTGGTATCTAAACCAAGCTGATTGGGTGAAGATTGGTGCTATAGAAAACCCGGCGCCATGCATTGAATTATAATCACTTTTAAAATCTTTGGGATTCATCCAAAATACATCGGTAATATTCTTCTCTAAATCTGGCATGATTGTTTTTGAAAGTTCTTTAACTATTTTATCTTTAAGATTTTCTGATTCACTATCCCATTCCACGTTACCTTGTAAATTAGGAACTGGACATAAAACATAAAAACTATCGCAACCTTCTGGAGCGAAGGACTTATCTGTTGCAGTAGGTCTATGTATATATAAAGAAAAATCTTCAGATAAAATTTTATTTTTAAATATGTCATTTAATAGAGATTTAAATCTTTCTGTCATCCAGATGGTATGATGAGCAACATCATGATATTGTTTTTTTGTGCCAAAAAAAAGAACAAAGAGGCCCATAGAATACAACAAGTTTTTTTCTTTCAACACAGGCCTGCTTAAATTTTGTTTTTTTAAAAGTTTGGAATAAACCATAGGTGGATCAGCATTACAAACAACTAAGTCTAGGTCTGTAATTTCTTCATTGTTTGTTAATATTTTTGTGATTTTATTATTTTCAACAATAAACTCTTTTGCTTCAGTACTAGTTTTAATCTTGATACCAGAGTTAATCATTAATTTCTTTAATTCAGATACAATTTTTCCTGTTCCACCCATACAAAAAAACACCCCCCATTTTCTCTCTAAATAATGAATTAAAGCATAAATCGATGTAGTTGTATGTGGATCACCCCCAACTAAAAGTGGGTGAATCGAAAATGCTTTTCTAAGATATGGGTTTTTTAGATAACTGTTAACAAGCTGAGATACAGTAAAGTAACTTTTTAGGATTATTAAGTTGGGAATAACACCTAACATTTTAAAAAAAGATATAAAGGGCTTGTCTGCTAGCTGTGTGAAACCTACGTCAAATATTTTCTTTGATTGATTTAAAAGCCTGTAGTATCCTCTGATATCATTCTTATCAAATTTACTTATTTCGATGTTCGTTTTTTCAACAGTTGAACAATAATCAAAAGTCTTACCGTCATGAAAATAATATCTATACCATGGTTCAAGAGGAACAAAATTTAGATGATCTTCCCTTTTTTTTCCAAATAAGTTAAATAATTCATCAAAGAGAAATGGTGCGGTTATGACTGTTGGACCAGCATCATGCTTAAACCCATTTACTTCAAAAACTCTTGCTCTTCCTCCAATATTATCTAATTTTTCAATAATTGTTGTATCATAGCCAAGTTTTTTTAATCTTAGACTGATAGCTATGCCCCCAAAACCACTTCCTATAACTACTGCTTTTTTTCTCATTATTAATTTAGTAATTGTATTTAAATACCTTATTTCTTAATAAATATAATATTATTTATGCTTACAAAGACAGATTTATTTGAATTACTTAGGGTAAAAAATATAGATTTTCAAATTCATGATCATGAACCTTTGTTTACAGTTGAAGATTCTGAAAATTTAAGGGGTGAAATAAAAGGTGCTCATACAAAAAATTTATTTTTAAAGAATAAAAAAAATAATTTTTTTCTATTTAGTTGTGATGAAAATGCAAAGGTTGACTTAAAACTATTTTCTAAATCAATCGATGCCAAAAATTTATCTTTTGCTAATGCTGAATATTTGGAAGAGTTTTTAGACATCAAACCTGGATCAGTCTCTCCATTTGCGCTACTTAATGATGAGAAGAATGTTGTTAAATTTTATTTAGATGAAGAACTTTATAATAGTAAAATAATTAATTTCCACCCATTGATAAACACAACAACTATAACCGTTACAACTGCAGAGTTTATAAACTTCCTTCTTGAAAAAAATAAAAAAATTAATATTTTTTCTTTAGATAGTTATAGTATAGTTAAATATTTATGAATGAAAATACCAATATAATTGATATTAACGAAACTGATTTTAATGAAAAGGTCATTGATGCTAGTGAAAATAAATTAATTGTTGTTGATTTTTGGGCTCCTTGGTGTGGACCATGTAAACAATTAACTCCTCTGTTAGAAAAAATAATTAGTGGATCTGATAAAATAACTTTAGCTAAAATCAATATCGATGATAATCAACAAATTGCAGCACAACTACGAATACAATCTATCCCAACTATTTATGCTTTCAAAGATAAGCAAATAGCCAATGCTTTTCAAGGTCTACTACCTGAAAAACAGATTGTTGAATTTTTAGAAAAATGTTTGGGATCTAAAATTAATGAAGATCACAGTCAATTTTATAAAGAAATAAAAAAAGATTTTGAGGAGAAAAATTTTGAAAAAATCAAAGATATCTTGCTAGACTTCATATCAAATCATCCTGAAGAAATTAAAGCTATTAATCTTTACTTAGATTGTCTTATAGAATTAAAGCTATTTGAAGAGGTTGAATTATTTGTCGAGTCATTAGACGATACTTCTAAGAACAAAGACGAAGTGAGACAGATAATAAAAAAAATGGAAATAATAAAAAGTAATCTATCTGGGCCTGATATTGATGAATTAATAGTTAAACTACATAAAAAACCAAATGATATTAATTTAATAATTGAAGTCGCTGATAAATATTTTTCTATTCAAGAATATGAAAAAAGTATGAATTTACTACTAGATAATTATTCCAAACATAAAGATAAAGTCAAAAGTAAAATGGTTCAATTTTTTGAAGTACTAGGGGATGGGAATGAGAATACAGTTAAGTACCGAAAAAAATTATCTCAAGTAATGTTTTCTTAATATGGAACTACCAATTTTTCCACTTAATGGCGCTGTTTTATTTCCAGGGACAAGTCTTCCGCTTAATATATTCGAAACGAGGTATATAGAAATGATTGATTATGCCTTAGCTCGAGATAGAAAAATAGGTATGATACAAACTGATGAAAAAAACGAACTCTTCAACGTAGGATGTGTTGGGAAAATTAACAGTTTTAATGAAACTAATGATGGAAGATATTTAATTAGTCTACATGGAATAAAATGTTTTAAGATCATTAATGAAATTGAACAAGATTATAGTTTTAGATTAATTAATGCTAGTTTAGTTGAATTATATGAAAAAGAAGGTGAGATTTCTAAAGATCAAAAAGAGTCTCTTTTAAAACTGTATGGGAAATATATAAAAAATAAAAACATTAATTTAAGTCTTGAAGAAATCGATAATATTGAGACTGATCAAATAATTAAGTTTATTGCAATGGTATCACCTTTTAAAAATATTGATAAACAAGCGTTACTTGAAACAGAAAGTTTACTAGATTTTTATAGTAAATTAAAATCAATAATTGAATTAGAACTAATTGGAGACTTTCAAAATAAAACTATAAATTAACACCCATGGCAAAATCACTAATAAAATTATTAATTGTTTTGTTTTTTTGTATTATATTTAGACCAAAAGATCTTCCAAGAGAAATAATTGGGTTTTGTATTTTAAAAAGATTATCGAGTTTATCTGTAACTTGATAAAGTCTGTAAGAATTAAAGTAATTGTTATCATGGTATTCCTTACAAAATAATTGATCACCAATTTCAATACCGAGTTCCCTATACTTAAAAATTAAATAATAGAGATTTTCTAAGTCTTTCATTCCTAAATTCCACCCCTGTCCAGCAATTGGATGAAAAGAGTGTGCAGAGTCACCAATAAAAATGGTTCTTTCTGAATAAAATTTTGTATTTAAATGGGCTGTTAAGTGGAATGATTGTTTTGTGAGAATTTTTTTAATTCTACCTACGACATACTGTGATTCGTTATTTAAAATTGAAATAAGCTTTTCATTACTTAATTTCATTATTTCGTCTAAATAATTTTTTTCATTGGTCCAAACAATTGAACTAACAAAATTAGGGTTTTGAAATTTCATTGGAAGTATAGCAAGTGGACCATTTTTGTAAAAAAACTCGTAAGCCGCGCCGTAATGATTTTTTTCATGACAAAATGTAATGACTAACGCTTTTTTATTATAATCTTTGGTAAACAAAGGTATTTTATAGTGTTTTCTTACAAAACTATTTTTTCCATCAGCTGCAATGTTAAGACTTGAGAAAACTGAGAAGTTTTCTGTATTAGTTATAATAAAATCATTTGTGTTTTCAAAATCTTTTATTTTGGAATTATTAAAAATCTTGATATTCTTTTTTTGTCTCAATTTTTTGTAGACAATATTAAGAAGGTGTTTGTTTTTAACTATATATCCAAGATTTGATTCTCTTCTAGTGTTATCAAATTCAAGGGTATTCGATTGCAACCTATCTATAATTTTAATTTTTTTTATTGGTTGAGAGTATTTATTAATCTCATACCATAAACCAATTTTTTCAAGAAAAAGTTTCGTGCCTTCTGAGATAGCAACAGTTCTGTAATCTAAATTATTTTTGACACTATAAACATCTTTTTTTTCAATTAAAGAAATAGTAAAACCAGTTTTTGATAAAGAATAGGCAGTAAGAGCTCCAATTAAACCCCCTCCAATTATATTAATATTAGAATAAATTTCTTTCATAATTTTCTTCGAATTACCACAATCTAAATGTATTACAATCTAACTATATGTTCAAGTATGGTTCATTGAAACAATTTATTATTAAGTTTATTTTAGGCTGTTTAGCAACAATTTTTTCAATAGTATATATTGTTAGTCTATTTACCTTTAGTGAAGAAGATCCTGGTTTTAAAACTTTTTCAAATACTCAAGGTAATCAGGAAATTTATAACTACTTCGGTATTTTTGGATCGTATCTCTCTAGTTACTCAATAGTAATTATAGGCAGTATGTCTTATCTTATTGGTTTATTTTTATTATTTGAGGGCCTTAAAACTCTACTTGGAATCGTTAACAAAAATATAATTATAAGGTTTTTGCTAAACTTATCTGGTGTTTTATTTATTGGCGTCCCTTTTTATTTTTTTGAAATACAAATTTTCAAAGTAGGATTAATTTCATTGTTTTTATTTGATCAAATTAATTTTTATTTATTTGATAGAATTAATAATATTTTTTTAATATATTTAGTTAATATATTCATTACTATTATTGCTTTTATCCTAATAGTTTTATCTTTTTCAGTAAAATATAAATTTATAAAAAAAATTCTAACTTATTTAAGATTTTTAAGTTTTATTAAATATCTAAATTTTGTTTCTCCCTTATTGTTTTTATTAAAAAATAAATCGTCTAAAAGAATTGTGAAATCTAGAAATGAGCCTACAATTAAAAAAAATAATATATTTTCTAGAAAGAGAAATATTAACACTCAAAGCAAACAAAGTGAGCAAATTGAAATTGAACAATTTAAATATACTCTTCCAAGCAAGGATCTTTTAAAAAATTCATTATTTAAAAATAATATAGATAGACAGTTAAATAAAATTAATAGTGATCTTTCAATTAAATTAGAAAAAACACTTTCTGAATATGGCGTAGAAGGTAAAGTAATTGGTTTCAAAACTGGTCCAATTGTAACATTATTTGAATTTGTGCCCAATGCAGGAATTAAATCTAGTAAAATTATTGGATTATCTGAAGATATTGCAAGAGCTATGTCGTCTTTGTCTGCTAGAATTTCATCACAGCCTGGTAAGACTAGTATGGGTATTGAAATACCTAATCAAAAGAGAGAAGGGGTTTTATTTGGAGATATAATAGATGATCAAAGATATAATGCGGATGACAGCTCATTAACTTTGGCACTTGGAAAAAATATTGCAGGGGAAATGGTTTTTGCTGATTTAGAAAAAATGCCTCACTTATTAATAGCCGGTACAACAGGATCTGGAAAATCAGTAGGTATAAACACCATGATACTAAGCATATTATACAAATTTAAACCAAATGAATGTAAATTAATTTTAATAGACCCAAAGATGTTAGAATTAAGTATTTATGAAGATATACCACATTTATTAACACCAGTAGTTACAAATCCAAACAAAGCAGTATTTGCTTTAAAATGGGTAGTTCGTGAAATGGAAAATAGATACAAGCTTATGAGTTCTGTAAATGTTAAAAATATTTCTTCTTACAATAATAAGGTAGTTAGAACTATTTCATCAGGTAGAAAATTATTTAGAGAAGTTCAAACAGGTTTTGATCCAGATACAAAAATACCAATAATTGAAAAGATTGAGATAAAATTAGAAAAAATGCCATTCATCGTTGTTGTGATAGATGAAATGGCTGACTTAATGATGGTTGCAGGAAAGGAAGTGGAATCACTTGTGCAAAGACTAGCACAGATGGCAAGAGCCTCTGGAATTCATTTAATAACTGCCACACAAAGACCAAGTGTCGATGTAATTACTGGAACTATTAAGGCAAACTTTCCAAGTAGAATAAGTTATAAGGTTGCGAGTAAGTTTGATAGTAGAACTATTTTAAATGAAATGGGAGCAGAACAATTGCTAGGTAGTGGGGATATGTTGTTTTTAGAAAATGGAGCAAACATTAAAAGATTGCACGGAGGTTTTGTTTCTGAGGCGGAGGTTGAAAACGTTGTTAACTCTATAAAAAAACAAGTTACATTTGATTATAAAAATGAAATCACTCTAAATGAAACAGAGGTTAGTAAGGATAATTCTGGTGATTTGATTTCTAACAATAATGATGACTTATATAATAAAGCTGTAGAAATTATTGTTAAGCAACAAAAAGTTTCTACGAGTTTTATACAAAGATACCTGCAAATTGGATACAACAGAGCAGCAAGAATAATTGAAAAAATGGAAGAAGATGGGATTATAACTGAAGCTAATAATGCAGGGAAAAGACATGTACTTAAGAAAAAATAATTTATATTTAATTTTTTTTTTTATATTTTTACTCCACAAAACATTGGCTTCTAAAGAAGCAAAAATTGAAACAATAAAAAATTACCTAGGTGATTTAAAATTATTTTCAGCCTCATTCATTCAAAGTGATAATGGTTCACTCAGCGAGGGGAAATTTTTTATTGGTAACGAGAGGGTGAGAGTAGAATATATTAATCCATCAAAAATCTTAATTATTCTGGATAAAGATAAGGCTATGTACTACAATTATGATCTTGATGAAGATGAGTTTTTTAATCCAAAAGACACCAATGCCTGGTTTCTTTATGATATGTTCAATAGTCTAGAATTTTTTAATGATGCTGAATTAATAAAAAAAGAAAATTATTTGATTTTAAAAAAAGTAGGCATTAATCAAAATATTAGATTTAAAATAGATGTTTTTTTTGAAAACGCTCCACTAGTAATAAGAAAAATTGAGTTTTTTTTTAATGATCAATATTTAAGTTTATCAATATTTGATCACAAATACAATGAAACATTTAATAAGAAATTTTTTAAACTTATTAACCCGAGTCTTTTGAATTAAAAATTATTGATATCTGACTGTTTTTTGTTTTGATTTTTAGCTGGGTTTCAACTTTATAAAACTTTTTACGAATTCTTGTAAGGTGTGTGTCGACTGAATTAGTTTCAATGGATGATTTTATATTCAATATTTTTTCTTTAATTTGCTCTTTTGTACAAGTCTTATTATTAATTAGAAAAATTAATATTTTGTTTTCAATTTCGGTTAAAGAACATTTTTTATTATTTTTTATATTTTGCATTTTCTGATTAAAAATTGAAAGGTCCCCAACTTCTAATAAATTATTATTTAAAAAAATTTCTATGTTGTTTTTAAGCTGATAAGGAAATAAGGGTGGCTTTATGACTTTAATATTTTTTTTTAATTTATATAATTTTTTGTTATTTGATATTAATAAGTAATTTTTTTGAAGAGAATTGAAATTAATTTTAAGAGCATTTAGGGTATCCAAAATTATTCCTCCATCATCATTACTTCTATATTCAGAAAGCTGACTTAATGGTTTAAATATTAAAGTATGTTCTGGTAAAATTTGTTTAAAAAAATTACAATTTTTAAGACTAGAATAAATTACTAATTTTTTTTTCAATTTCTTTTTCCAAAAAGTATAGTTCCTAGTCTTATATATGAAGGATTAAAAGGAACGGCTTCTAAATAATCTGAACTCATTCCAATACTGATTTGTTTAAGATTATTTTTAAGAGCAAGATTTTTAAGTCTTTTAAAATGAATTTTTGCACTCTCATTAATTGGAGGAATACACATAAGTCCTATAATATTTAAAGACATATCATATCTACAAAACTTTAAAAACTCGGTTAAATATTTTGAATATACTCCACTTTTTGTTTTTTCTTCACCAGTATTGACTTGTACAAAAAATTTTTTATTTCGTATAACTTCAGAATATTTATAAAATTCTTTAGCTATTTTTTCACGATCAAGTGTGTGAAAGACATCAAATAAATTTGAGGCTAATTTTACCTTATTTGATTGTAAAGGACCCGTTAAATGCAATTCTATTTCAGGGTGATTAATTTTTAAATTGCTGAACTTAGTTTTTGCTTCGATCACTCTATTTTCCCCAAAAATCCTTACACCTCCCCTAATTGCTTCTGCAACGCTTTCTACTGGATGGTTCTTTGAAATTGCAATTATTTCGCAGTTTTTCGTCGTTTTATTTAATAATTCCTTTATTTCATTGAATTTTTTAATGTTGAACATGCTTATTTGTTGTAAAAAAACAACACTTCTTAAAATAATTTGTATATTTCTATGCTTTTTTTGAAATTAATTCAATTTATTTATAAATACTTCTCAATGTAAGTTTGTTCTTACATTTAATGAATATTCATTAACTCAAAAGGAGTAATTATGAAAAAAGAACTATTAATGGGAACTGCTCTTGTTTCTACGCTAGGTGCTGCTTCAGTAGCTGAAGCTGTAACTGCAACAATGAGTGGTAACCACCAAACTGGTTTGAACTTTTCTTCACCTAACAGTGGATCAGATCAAACTTCACAAATAAATGACAACAACTTTACTGTATCATTATCAGAAACAACTGACGGTGGTATGACTATTTCATCTAGTTTTATGCTTGTTAACGAAGCATCAAACGGTGGTGGTAATGGTGATGGTGACGCTGGATTTAGCTTAGCATTTACTGATGGATCTAAATTAGATTTAATAAATGCAGGTAACGCATCTGGTTCACACGATATTTCAATCCCTAGTTCTGCTGGTGCAGAGACTATTACTATTGCTGCTACTAACAATGCACCAACTGGTTTAGACTTTACTACAGCTAGCACAGTATATGGTGTTGAATATCATACTGCAGCTGACTTTTTAGCAGAAGGTCTAAAAATGTCATTCTCAGCTTCAACTGATGATAATACAGCTTCAAACAGCACATATGGTATCGATAGCCATGTAGCTGTTGGTGGAACATATGTAACTTCATTAGGTGATTCATCTGTAACAATTGGTTTTGGTTATTCAGCTTCTGATGGTGCTAAAAACGGTGCTCAGATGACAAATGACGAAGGTGGATATCATGTTGGTCTAAGTGCTGTAACTGGTGACTTAACTGTTGCTGTTGGTTTTGCTGATGGTGATAGTATTGAAAGCACTAACACAGCTCAAAACGACGGTGAATATACTGCTGCTGGTATTAAGTATGTATCTGGAGATCTAACTTTCAATGTTGGGTTTGCAGCAGGTACATCAAAAGATAGTACAACTATTGGTACTGCTGGAACAACTGATGACTCAGAAGATACTGTTTCTGCAAGTGTTTCATATGCAGTTGCTTCTGGTGTAACAGCTATACTTGGTTATTCAGACAAAGACTCTGAAGACGAAGGTGTTGCATCTTCTGATGGATCAGCTTGGTACATCGGTGCAAATATGTCATTTTAATTAAATCATTTTTTATGATTAGAAGGCACTATTTTATAGTGCCTTTTTTTTATGTTTTACAATTAGGTTTCCATAGAATAATTATGATCAAATGTTTATAATCAGAACAATTTTTATTTTATTTACCTTTGCTATTTTAACATCTTGTAATAGCGGAAGGTCTGATGAGGAAATGGAAGAGCTTTGGTCAAAAGCTCAGACAACTGGTGAAATTATAAACAGGTCTGGTACACCAATGAATTCTGCACTTAATAAAGAAGGGGCACTAAGAGATGCTAGGACGCGATTACAGACAGGCGGAGGTTTGTTTGGAAAACAAGGTATAAATGTTGCAGGTATTTTGGATCAAAGCCGAGGTCAAAATAATAATAATATAAGTGGTATCGGTATGACAATTAATATTTACCTATGGCAAGGATCATTAGAGACAATAAGCTTTATGCCGCTTAGCTCTGCAGACCCTATAGGTGGTACGATTATAACTGATTGGTATTCGTTAGAAAGTAAAGAAAATGAAAGGTGTAAATTAAATATATTTATTACAGGTTCAGAATTAAAAACTCAGAACCTAAGAGTGGCATCATTCTGCCAATACTATGAAGATGGAAAGTGGATAAATTCAGATGTTGAATCCGAAAATAATACCAAGATAGAAAATGCTATTCTAAATAAAGCCAAAAAATTAAAGTTACAATCAAGTTAAAAAGTGTCTTCTAGATACAATCATAAAATAATCGAAAAAAAATGGCAAAGGGTTTGGTATGAAAAAAAAATATTTTCTACAATAAAAGATATTAAGAAAAAGAAATATTATGTTTTAGAAATGTTTCCTTATCCATCTGGAAAAATTCATATGGGCCACGTTAGGAACTATACTTTAGGAGACGTAATAGCAAGATATAAAAGAATGAGAGGTTATAATGTATTACATCCTATGGGTTGGGATGCATTTGGACTGCCAGCAGAGAATGCAGCAATTACAGAAAAAAAACATCCTGAAGAATGGACTTATAAAAATATAAAAGTCATGAAAGACCAACTAATGCAAATGGGTTTGTCTTTAGATTGGGATAGAGAAATAGCTACATGTCACCCAGAATATTATAAACATGAACAAAAGTTTTTTATTGATATGTATAAAGCTGGATTAGCTTATAAAAAAGAATCAGAAGTTAATTGGGACCCTGTAGATAAAACAGTTCTTGCAAACGAACAGGTAATTGATGGAAAAGGCTGGAGATCTGGTGCGGTTGTTGAAAAAAAGAAATTATCTCAATGGTTTCTTAAAATAAGCAAATATTCTGAAGAGCTTCTTAGAGATCTAGAAAAATTAAGTGATTGGCCTAACAAGGTCAAAGTCATGCAGTCTAATTGGATAGGTAAGTCAGTAGGAGCAGAAATTGAATTTCTTTTAACTAATAAAACAGGAAAAATAAAAGTTTTTACAACAAGACCAGACACAATTTATGGTGCAACTTTTTTGGCACTATCAATAGATCACCCACTATCAGTTCAAATATCTAAAAATAATCTAATGGCCAAAAAATTTATTGATAAATGCAAAGATGTAAGTTCTGATAAAGCAAAACTTGGCTTTAAAACTGAATTATTTGTAAATCATCCATTTGTTAAGAATAGAGAAATCCCTGTTTTTATAGCAAATTTTGTACTTACTGAATATGGATTAGGATCAATATTTGGATGTCCGGCCCATGATCAAAGAGATTTAGATTTTGCAAAAAAATACGGAATTGAAGTAATACCAGTTGTTAAGCCTAATAATATTCAGGATGCTGACTTTAAAGTAGAAGATACAGCATATACAGATGAGGGAGAGGTAATTAATTCTGATTTTCTTAACGGTCTCTCAACTAAAGAGGCAAAGAACAAAATAATAGAGGTATTAGAAAAAGAAAATATTGGGTTAAAAAAAACTAATTATAAACTTAGGGACTGGGGTATTTCAAGACAGCGTTTTTGGGGGTGTCCGATACCTATAATTTATCGGGAAGATGGGGTAGTTAAGGCTGTTGATGAAAAAGAGTTGCCAGTTAAACTACCTGAGATAAAAAAATTTGATGAATCATCAAGTGCTTTAAAAAATATTAATGGCTGGGTTGAGACAAAATGTACGGAAACTGGAATGAAGGCTTACAGAGAAACTGATACATTTGATACTTTTTTTGAATCATCTTGGTATTATTTTCGATATTGTAATGCAAGATTAGACAGACCTTTTGATAATGATGATATTAAATATTGGTTACCAGTTGATCAATATATTGGTGGAATTGAGCATGCAATTCTTCATTTATTATATTCAAGATTTTTTACAAAAGTATTAAGAGATCTTGATTATTTTGATCTTGATGAGCCATTTACTGGGCTGTTCACTCAGGGCATGGTTACACACCAAACTTTTAAAAATATTAAAAAAGAGTGGATTGAGCCAGCAGAAGTTAAACAGATAAAAGATAAGTATTATGATGGAAATAATGAAGAGGTAATTGTCGGCAAAACAGAAAAAATGAGTAAATCAAAGAAAAATGTTGTTGATCCAAACGATATAATTGACCTTTATGGTGCAGATACAGCAAGATGGTTTATGTTGTCTGATAGCCCGCCTGAAAGAGATCTACAATGGACTGAAAATGGGATTGTCTCATCTTTTAAATTTGTAAATAGAATATGGAGTTTATTAGAAATATATGAAAATTACTCAGTAAATTCTATGCCTAATTCTGAAATAGTTAATAAACTTAAAATAAAAATTAATGATGTTTCTAAATATATTGAAGATTTTCAATTTAATAAAAGTGTTGCCAAAATATATGAATATGTAAACTTACTAAGCGATGTAATAAAAAATAAAAAAATTAATAACAATGAGCTTAAATGGTCTTTAGAAAAACTTTCTATTATTTTACAACCATTCCTTCCCCACCTAAGTGAAGAGATGTGGTTAAATTTAAAAAAAGAAGATTTGTGCATAAATCAAGATTGGCCTGTGGAGAAAACTGAGAATATTGAAACAAAAGTAAATATTGCTGTTCAAATAAATGGTAAAACAAGAGGTGTTCTTGAAATTGAAAAAGATATAGAAAAAGAAAAGGTCATCATAATGGTTAAAAATAACATTAGATTAAATAAGTATTTAAAAAATGAAAAAATATTAAAAGAAATATACGTGTCTAATAAAATAATTAACTTTGTCCTTTAATGTATATTAAAATCATACCTTTGTTTTTACTTTTAATTTCATGTGGTAGAATAGAATATGTCTATAAAGACAAAATAAATTCAAAAAATGAATTGTATGGTAAAACAACAATATTGTTGTCTGGTGTAGATATTCCGTTTTTTTTTAGTAAAACAATAAAATATTTTGGAGAAGATAATAAAAAAATATATTTGCTAAAAATAAATACCAGAGAAGAAAAAATTAAACGATCTGTGCAATCAAACCAAGCTGTTTCAAAGCTCGATTACAAATTATTTTTTGTATACGAGCTGTTTTCTGTTGAAAAAAAATGTTTAATTAATAGGAAAGAAATTATGTCTAGGTTTACATTTGAACCACAGGCTGCGGGTTATAACTTTGGATCAGATGAATCTTTAAATATTTTGTATGAAACAGCTGCTAATGACAGCCTTCAACAGTTTGAACTTTATTTGTCAAATATTGATATAGATTCCTGTCAATGAAAATTGACCCTATAAGTGTTTTATTAAATAGTGATTTTAAAAAAGATACAAATGTTTTTCTTATATCTGGGAATGAGAAAACATTTATTGAAAAAATAAAAGACTTTTTAATTGAAACTTTTAGAACTGATAACTCAATAGAGGTGATTAGAATCGAAAACGTTAAATCTGTCGATGAAAATGTAGAGCTTTTTTCTAACAAAAGATTGTTTGTTATTAATAGGATTGATGGTTTAAATGTTGAATATTTAGAATTATTATTAGAAAAAGATGATTATTTTATATTTGTTGCAGAAAATTCAACAAAAAATAATTCTATCAAAAGGTTGTTTATAAACCAAAAAAATTGTTCACTAGTTGAATGTTATGAACTAGACAAAACTGCAAAGACTAAAATATTAAATAAATTTCTAAATGATAATAATATAAAATTAGACAAGAATTTGTTTTGGTATTTGGTAGAGGTATTAGATAATAAATACGGTTTGTTAGAAAAAGAGTTACATAAAATTAGAGAAATTGACGCCAAAGACATTAGCTACCAAAATTTAAATAAGTTGATTTCAAAAAATGTGTCTCTAGATGATAAAATTTTCTTTAAGCTGTTAGAGAAAAATGAACTTATAATAAATAGCTATAATGAAAAAATAACAAATCATACTGAGGTTAACAACATGTTTTTTTCAATTAAACAATTTATTAACCTAATAATTACATCTGATAATGAAGATGATTTTCAAAAAAATATTCCAAGGTATTTGTTTCGTGAAAAGAAGATTTTTTTGAATATGTTCAAAAAAATTACATCAGAAAAGAAGAGGCTTTTAATTAATTTAATGTTTAAGACAGAAGGATTAATAAGAAAAAATAATAATTTTTCTACAGTTTTAGGCCTAAGGTTTTTACTAAATTTAAGAAAAATTTTTATTTCTTAAGTCGTTTCATAATGTCGTCTAATTGGTTTAGATCACTATAATACAATGTTAAGGATCCGGATGAGCCATTTTCATTAAATTGAATTGATGTTTTTAAACCAATTTTATTAGATAATTCTTTTTCTAAGTCTAAAATATTTGCGTCTTTTGTGTTGTTAATTTTTTTTGATTTTTTAAATTGTGATGTTATTTTTTCAACCTGTCTAACGCTGAGGTTTTTTTTAACTATCTCTTTTGCTTTCTGGTAGGCATCAGGCACACCTATTAACGCCCTTGCATGCCCCATAGTGATCTCACCATTTATTAACATATCCTGTATGCCTTCCTCCAACTCCAAAAGTCTTAACATATTTGAAACATGGCTTGCACTTTTGCCCACTATTTTAGCCAGATTTTCATTGGTTATGTTTTTGATTTGAATTAAATTTTTATAAGCATTTGCTTCTTCAATAATATTTAAATCTTCTCTTTGAATGTTTTCAATTAGGGCTGCTTCTAAAACCTTTGTCTGATCAAAGTCTCTTACAATACACTCAACTTCATGCAAGCCTGCTATTTGAGATGCTCGCCAACGTCTTTCTCCTGCTATAATTTCAAATTGTTTATCTTCAGTAACCCTAACAATTAATGGTTGAATTAAGCCTTGATTTTTTATGGATGACGCAAGTTCATTAAGTTCTGAATCATTAAATTTTTTTCTAGGCTGTAATGGATTTGGAATAATTTGAGAAATGTTAATTTTTTTTACACCTAATTCAGAAGAGTTTGTTGATAAAAGAGCGCCCAGCCCCATTCCTAATTTTTTTTCTTTATTCATTATTTTTATTTTGGTTTAAAATTACTTCTTTTGCAAGCTCAATATATGCTAAAGATCCCGCCGATTGTGTATCGTATACAAGGGCTGGTTTGCCGTGACTAGGAGCCTCTGATATTTTAACATTTCTTGGTATAGTTGTTTTGTAAACTTGATCACCAAAATGTTGTCTTACATCGTTTTCAACTAATGAACTTAGTGAATTTCTTTTATCAATCATTGTAAGTAATATTCCTTCAATTTTAAGATTATTATTAAAATTTTGTTGAATAAGACTGATTGTTTCCATTAACGCAGAAAGTCCTTCTAATGCAAAGAATTCAGATTGAAGTGGAATAATTGTAGTGTTTGAAGCAACTAAAGAATTAATTGTTAACAAACCAAGAGCTGGTGGGCAGTCTATAAAAATAAAATCGAAATGATTAATTTCATCAAAAATTGATTTAAATACAAACTCCCTGTTTTCAAAATTTGTCAACTCTACCTCAGCCGCAGCTAGATCTGTATTTGCTCCAATTATTTTTAGACCAGGTATTAATGTTTCTTTTATTCCTTCTGTAAGAAGCTTCTTTTCATGAATCATTTCATAAATCGACGGATTTCTATCGTTGTGGGTTAGCCCAAGTCCCGTGCTAGCATTACCTTGGGGGTCAGCATCAACAATTAAAACGTTTTTTTTCACTGCAGCTAATGAAGTTGCTAAATTTATTGTGGTTGTGGTTTTACCAACACCACCCTTTTGATTTGAAATAGAAATGATTTTTTTCACAGTTTTTTGTATTTGTTTATTTTTAACACATACCCACCCCCTTCACTTTGACTTGGATAAAGATCGTATTCAAAGTTAAAGGATTTTTTTGCATGATGTATTTCTTTCTTAACACTTCTTCCTTTTAGAAAAAGTAGTGATGTATTTTTTTTAGTAAAAAACCGTGAATAATCTAATAATTTTGCTAATGGAGCAAAGGCTCGACAGATAATAAAGTCAAATTTTTGATTTTTTATTTTTTCAACCCTTGTACAAATAGTTTTTATTTCTAAATTATGCTCATGTGCAAATTCTTTGATAAAGTTTATTTTTTTCATCTTTGAGTCAATCAGTAATATATTTGAATGCCCAAAAATATGTAAGATAACCCCTGGTAACCCAGCACCAGTACCAAGGTCTATTATTGATGCATTTTTTTTAAAAATAAATTCGGCCAATTGTAATGAATCATTAATATGTCTATCCCAAGCAATATCAATTGTGGAGGGCCCTACCAAATTATGTACTTGGTTGCTTTTTGTTAACTTTAGTATGTAGCAATCGATTAAATCAATTTGCTTTCTGTTAAGATTGTATTTTTTTATTACAGTGCCTTTATCCAAATTATGCTGCTTTTTTATTTTTATTTTTTTTAATATATCTAAGAAGGGCGATGGTAGCTGCTGGTGTTACACCTGATATTCTTGAGGCTGCTCCAAGCGTAGGTGGTTTAATTTTTGATAGTTTTTCAACTATCTCATTAGATAAACTTCCAACTAATTTATAGTTAGTTGATTTAGGAATTATTAAATTTTCTTCCTTTTCAAAATCTTGTATATCCATTCTCTGTCTATCAAGATAACCAGCGTATTTAGCCTCTATTTCAA
>CACAAZ010000008.1 GCA_902530685.1 uncultured Alphaproteobacteria bacterium
CAATATATTGGTGATAAAGTTACTAAAAGAGAGGGTGACAAAAGAGCAGATAAACAAATCCGTAAAGCAAAAAAAGATAAAAATAACGGCATGGTCTATGTTTTTGAACTAAACAAGCGATACGACATAGACGGTGATGTCGATTATAATTTTGCAAAATTTATTAATCACTCATGTAATCCGAATTGTGAAGTAGACATCATAGATAATGAGATTTGGATTTCTTCTATTAAACGAATAAAAAAAGGAGACGAACTTTTCTATAACTATGGTTATCCTTTTGATACAGATTTTGTGGATCACATTTGTAAGTGTGGTTCTAGAAATTGTGTAGGTTATATTTTAAGTGACAATGATTGGCCTCAAGAACATAATGATGTGGTTCAAAAAGTTTTAAAAAAAGCGAAAAATGGAACTAAGGTAGTGCTTATCCCAGGAAATCATGATGAAGTATTAAAAGATTTTACAAATTTTTCCTTTGGAGAAATTTCAATCAAAAATGAAGATACACATCAATTAGCTGATGGAAGGAAAGTACTGATTACACACGGAGATGAGTTTGATGCTGTGATCATTAATGCAAGATGGTTAGCCAAAGTGGGATCAGCACTTTATGAATATTTGCTAAAGTTAAATAATGTATTTAATTTTATTCGACGAAAGATGGGTTTATCTTACTGG
Source organism: uncultured Alphaproteobacteria bacterium (assembly GCA_902530685.1). Classification (GTDB taxonomy): domain Bacteria; phylum Pseudomonadota; class Alphaproteobacteria; order HIMB59; genus CACPNW01. The sequence goes on from CACAAZ010000008.1 coordinate 682, forward strand.
TCACTGTCTCAATATTTAAAAAAGAAAACAAAGCATGCAACAAACTTTATTAGTAATTTTGAGTTTGCTGTATCTGATAGAGCAAGAAGAGAAAATGCCGATGTCGTTGTGTGTGGGCATATACATAGACCTGAAATAAAGGAATTAAATGGTGTTCTCTATTGTAATGATGGTGACTGGATTGAAAGTTGCACAGCACTCGTTGAAGATGAAATTGGAAATTTATCTATTCTTAATTGGCCCGAAGAAAGAGAAAAATTAAAATTAATTTCTTTTGAAGAAAGACGAAAAATAAAAGAGGATGCAGCCTAAAAAAATCGCGTTAATTAGTGATGCGTGGGTTCCTCAGGTAAATGGCGTTGTTACGACATTTCAAAGCATTATACCTATTCTAAAAAAAAAAGGTTTTGAAATTAAAATATTACATCCTGAGATGTTTAATAATTTTAGTTATCCTTGGTACAAAGAAATAAAAATTTCTTACAATACTAAAAAAGTTACTGAAAAATTTTTTAAAGAATTTAATCCAGATGTTGTTCATATAATGACTGAAGGTCCGGTAGGTTTTGCTGGTCGTAAGTACTGTCTTAAAAATAAACTACAATACACTTCTTCCTTTCACACCCGTTTTCCTGACTACATTAAGCAAAGAGCTTTTATCCCAAAGAGATTTACATACTCCATATTAAGAAGACTACATAGTGATTCAGAAAGAGTTCTTGTTCCATCAGTTTCAATGCTAAATGAGTTAAAAAAGTATAATTTTAAAAATTTAGTAGTTTGGAATAGAGGTGTTGATACAGAATTATTTAATCCAAATAAAAGAGACACAAACAGTAAAGATAGGCAACTGACTTATGTTGGTAGAGTAGCAATTGAAAAAAATATTGAAGAATTTTTAAAACTTAAAGGAAATTATAATAAAACTGTTGTGGGTGATGGTCCCGAATTACAAAAATATATTAATAAATATCCTGAAATAAATTTTGTCGGTGTAAAAACTGGAGATGAACTAGCGAAATATTATGCAAACGCAGATGTATTTGTCTTTCCTTCTAAAACAGACACTTTAGGAAATGTAATACTTGAAGCATTGGCTAGTGGAACACCAATTGCTGCATATCCAGTAACCGGGCCCATAGATGTATTAACAGATGAAAAGATTAACACTTTAGATAATGACTTGTTACAATCAGTTAAGAAGGCACTTAAAGTAAAAAGGGTTGATTGTAGAAATTTTACTCTTAAATTAACTTGGGAGAAATGTGTGAATGAATTTTTAGAATTCATGGTAAAAGTTTAGTTATTTAAGGTAATTTTATAGTGACATTTTCTTTAAGACAAAAAATACTAGCAGAATTTATTGGGACATATTTTCTTGTACTAACAGTTGTAGGTAGTGGAATTATGGGAGAGTTAATGTCAAATGACCTTGGTATAATATTACTAGGAAACACTATTGCAACAGGTGCCATTTTATATGTAATTATTTCTATGTTTATTAATATCTCAGGAGCGTACTTTAATCCTGCTGTTGTATTAAGTGATATTATCCAAAAAAATATTCCTATTAATTACGGAATAATTTTTATTTTTACTCAGATTATTGCTGGTATATTTGGTTGTTTAACTGCAAATTGGTATTTTGAATATCCTATAATTGAATGGTCACTCAATGAAAGAGTTGGTGTATTTAAATTCTTTTCAGAAATAATTGCAACTGTTGGATTATTATTAACTATTTTTATATTAAAAGAGGTAAACAAGGAAAGAATAGCTATTGGTGTAGCTCTATTTATTACCGCAGGATATTGGTTTACTTCATCAACAAGTTTTGCAAATCCAGCAGTAACTATAGGGAGAATGTTTACAGACAGCTTTAGTGGAATAAGTCCATCAAGTGTTCTAGGTTTTATTTTAGCTCAGATTATTGGTGCTCTTATTGCTACATTTATTGTTAGATTGTTTTTTAAAAATTAGTTCAACATATCGTACAAGTAGCCTTCACGGATTCCATATCTTACAAAAATAATATTTTTAATGTTATAAAATGAAGCAAGGCTAAATAAAATATATGTAGATAATTTTAATTTATCTAATCGATTGGGTTGGACAACATTCAATTTTTGAATTTGTTTTTTTTCCATAGAGTATAATTTGTGATAAAATATTTCTAACTCTGAAAATGGTATCATGTACCCATGTAATTTATTTTTCTTGATTCCATTTAGGTGCAAATGAAGTTTTGCAAGGTTGCGCCACATGCCTCCAATAACATAAATATTTCCTACGTTTTTAGAAAATTTAAGAGATTGGTTTTTAAATTTAGAAAATAAAAAATTACCAAATTTAATTTTAGTAGTTTTGTACATCTCAGATTCACTTCTTAAGATGCCAATTTTTAAACTTTTAGTTTCAAGTATGTTTTCATTTTTTATAGTACTAAGTTCTAAACTTCCACCTCCCAAGTCAGCAACTAAACCGATTGGATTTTTTATTGAACTAATTACACCTAGAGATCCGCATTTAGCTTCATTTTTTGGTGAGAGCACTTCTACTCTAACTGACTTTTTTTTCTTGAAGGGTTCAATAATTTCTTTTCCATTTATTGTTTCACGAATTGCGGCCGTTGCAATTATATGAATATCTAAGGACTCATAATCTTTTGCAATCTTAATATATTCTTCTAAGCATTTTATAGCTTCTTTTATTTTTATCGATGGGAGTTTACCTATTTTAATACTTTCACCTAATTTTAAGAATTCTCTTTTTTGATAAAGTATTGGAAAAGGATGAATAGCTTGCGCATATATAACTAGTCTAAATGTGTTAGAGCCTAGATCAATCACTGTTATGGGATTTTTATTTTTCTTTTTAGCCATGGAAATGTATACATCTAAAGTATTAAACTCGAATGCTACAAGTCTATTTATTACGTCACGCCAAATCTAGTTGGGATAATTTAGAACTTGATGACATTGATAGGCCACTGAATAAAAGAGGTGTGAGAAACGCAAAACAATTTTCTAAAATATTAGATAAAAGAAAATTTCAAATTGGTCAGATAATATGTTCTCCTTCTAAAAGAACAACTAGCACATATGATATAATTTCTAATTCATTTGATCGCTCAGTAAAATTTACAATTGATAACGATATTTATGAATGCCCACCAAATATACTTGTAAGCAAAATTAAAAAATTAAAAAAAAATACTCTTATCATTGGACACAACCCTAGTTTGATAGATTCAATTAATATTTTATGTAATTCAAATATTGAACATTTTCCAACCTGTGCTTTTGCTATAATATCCTTTAAAAATAACTGGACTATTGATAAAATTTTAAAACCAAAAAATAAAAATTATTAAAGAAATATGAATTTTTTATGAACATGTTTTTTTTATACCTAAAAAATATAAAAAAAAATTATGTTAAAAAAAAATACTGCTTATAACTATGCAAACAGGGAATTGTCTTGGCTAAAATTCAATGAAAGAGTCTTAAGTCAGACATCTGATAGTAAAATTCCACTTTTAGAAAGGGTTAGATTTTTATCAATAGCATTCTCTAATTTAGATGAATTTTTTATGGTTAGAGTAGCAGGATTGAATGTTCAAAAATTTTCACGAAATAAAAGTTTTGATGGATTAACACCACAACAACAACTCAAGCTGATAGATAAAGAAACATCGAAAATGATTTCAAATATAAAATCAATATGGATAGATTTACTAAGAGAGCTTTCAGAAAACAAAATCCATATAGATGTAGAAAAAACACTGAAAACAAAAGATAAAACATTTATTAAAAATTATTTAGAAGAAAATAATTGGGGGGTTTTAACGCCAATTATTATTGATCCATCTCACCCATTTCCTTTTATACCAAATAAAGAAACAACCTTAGTATGTCGTTTAATAAATAATAAAAAAACTTTTTATGGAATACTGAGAGTGCCAGAGGGATTAGAAAAATTTATTAAATTACCTGGTAAAAAAATACGTTTTGTATCTATGGAGACAGCCCTACTTATTTCTTTAAAAGAAATTTTCCAGTGTGATAGGGTTTTGGATAAAGGTGTTTTTAGACCAATTAGGAATAGTGAATTAGAATTAGGAGGTGAAGGAGAAGATTTATTTTTAGTATTTCAAAAAGCTATTTTTGAGAGAAGAAGACAAGAGGTAATAAGAATTGATTTTGATGAAAGTATATCTAGTAACTTAATTAAATTCATAAATAAAAAACTTAACTATAAGGATGTAAATACATATAAACTGCCAATACCCGTTAATCTTTCGAGTATAGAGTCAATTTTTTTGAAAGATTTTAAAAAATTATTATTTCCAAAATTTAAGGTACGGTTTCCTGAAAGAATTAAAGATTTTAAAAATGATTATTTTAAAGCTATAGCAAATAAAGATATTGTTATTCATCACCCTTTTGAATCTTTTGAAGTAGTGACTCAGTTTATTGATCAAGCTGCGGATGATCCAAAAGTCTTATCAATAAAACATACTTTATATCGAACTACTGATGACTCACCAATAGAAACAAGTTTAGTTAGAGCAGCACAAAAAGGAAAATTAGTAACTGTCATTATAGAGTTGCAAGCACGTTTTGATGAAGAGCGTAACTTAAAATGGGCAAAAGAATTAGAATTAGCTGGAGCGCAAGTTGTTTTTGGCAATATTGATATGAAAACTCATGCAAAAATTACACTTGTAACAAGGAAGCAAATGAATTCTGTTGTAAATTACGCACATTATGGAACAGGTAATTATCACCCGAGAAATGCAAGAGTTTATATGGATTTATCTTACTTCACCTGTGACAAAACATTAACAAATGATGCTGCAAAAATGTTTAATTATTTAACTAGTTATTCAGAACCAACCACAATAAAAAAAATAGTATATTCTCCAATAACTGCAAGAAACAAATTAAATGAACTAATTAGAAATGAAATTACAAATGCTGGAAAAAATAAACCATCTGGAATAGTTTGTAAGTGTAATTCTCTTGTTGATAAACAAATTATTGATGAATTTTATAAAGCATCTCAAAAAAATGTAAAAATTGAATTGTTAATAAGAGGAATTTGCTCTCTAATACCTGGTAAAGAAAATCTATCGGAAAATATAGTTGTTAAAAGTATAATTGGTCGTTTTTTAGAACATACGAGAATATATTGTTTTTATAACGGTCATAAATTCCCTCATAGAAAAAATATCTTGTTTATTTCTTCTGCCGATTTAATGCAAAGAAATCTAGATAGGCGGGTTGAAACATTTATTCCTATTGAAAATGAAACTGTACATGAACAAATATTAAATCAGATCTTAATTGCCAGTATGACAGATAATACAAATTCTTGGCAAATGTTAAGTAATGGCAATTATCAGAAAAAAGAAATATCAAGCAAAGAGAAAAAATTTTCCTCTCACAATTTTTTTATCAAAAATCCAAGCTTGTCTGGGAGGGGTTCAGCAAAACTCAAATCTAGAGCTAAGTCTAATTTAAAAATTGGAAAATAGAATTTAATCCCACTCACAATAATTGGACATAAGCAGGAAGAAATAATACTGTGAGTGGTAAAAAGTATTTAAATTTTATTTTTTACAGACGTATTAATAGAATATTAAATTTTTATAAATTAAGCTAATATTTAAATTTATTAGTTTTCAAATAAATTTTTTAGTTCTTTCAATTTAATAAAAATTGAGTCTCTTACTTCTCTAAATTTATCTAATTGGTTTGAACTAAAATGATCTGATGCTGGATCATCAAATGGTATTGAAAATATCTGAGCTTTGGAATTTAAAACTGGACATACCTCTTCTTTACAAAGCGTAAAAACGGTATTTAATTCATCTCTAAATTTTTTGTCTAAACTTTCAAAATCTTTTGAATAATGTTTTGATATATCAATATCGATTTCACCCATAACATCGATAGCATTGGGATTAACTTCTTTGGGCACTGATCCTGCACTTTGAATGATACAATTAGGATATAATTTTTTTGCAATTCCTTCAGCCATTTGACTTCTTGCTGAATTAGCAACACACATAAAAAGAATATTTTTATTTTTCATGTCAGCAAATAAATATATCCAAAAATAAATAGTGGGAGTTGTAAACCAAAGTTTGTGAGCAGAGCTCTATCTTTTGTTATATAACCAACAATTGACCAACCAACAGCACCTGTACCGTGAATAATTATGTTAATTGGATAGGCATTTAAATTGGTTAATAATATTCCTGATAAAATTAACGCGGTGCTAAACCACTTAATTCTATTAATTGATAAATCTGTCATATCTTCTCCTAAATTCTATAGATTGCGAATATTACACTTTACTTAAAGATAAAGATATTAATCAAATTGTAACAAAAATTTAACATTTCTTTCTTTTTTTTTGAAAAGTTCTATAAGCACGCCATGTTTGGATTAAAAAGTGCATCATTATTTGGTGATACCAAAAAGCTTGAAAGAGAAATTGATGAGTTTGTTGATATTGTCTCTGAAGTGGGCTTAGTATTTAAATCGATAGTTCCAACTTATCTCAATCATTCCGCCAATGGTAAATTTGAGGAAATGGTTGAAAAAGTTAAAGAAATGGAAAGTAAGGCCGACAAAATTACGAAAGATGTTGAGCATACTCTTTATGAAGAAACACTAATCCCAGATGCAAGAAGTGATGTGTTACGACTTCTAGAACACATCGACGAATTAATTGGAATGTACCAAGGAAATTGCTATCACTTCTCTATTCAAAAACCTAATTTTCCAAAAGAATTTCATGAAGATCTTATTGAGTTAACAGAGACTGTTGTAAATTGTGTTGAGTCACTTTGTTTGACTGTCCGATCATTTTTTAGAGATATTAAATCTGTTAGAGATAATGCTCATAAAGTAACTTTTTATGAAAAAGAATCTGATATAAAATTTAGTGCACTTGCAAGAAGAATTTTTGATTCTGAATTACCTCTAGATCAAAAAATGCATCTTCGATATTTTGTAGAGAAGATTGATCGTATTAGTGATCAAGCAGAAGACATAGCTGACGAGGTTCAAATTTACGCTATTAAACGCTCCGTTTAATTTTCAATGGAAATTACAATTCTAATTTTTTTATTTGGTGGTCTTTTTTTAGGTTGGTCACTTGGCGCCAATGATGCAGCAAATGTTTTTGGAACTGCTGTTGGAACACGAATGGTTAGTTTCACAAGTGCAGCAATTATTTGTAGTGTCTTTGTTATTCTAGGTGCAATTATTAGTGGAGCAGGAACAACAGAAACTTTAGGTAAGTTAGGTGCTATTAATGCATTACCTGGTGCCTTTGCAGCATGTGTGGCTGCAGGCATATCCGTTTATTTAATGACCAAAGTTGGCTTGCCTGTTTCTACAACGCAAGCGATCGTTGGAGCAATTGTTGGTTGGAATTTATACACGGGATCTTCGACTAATCTTCAAGTTTTAATTACTATTTTAGGAACATGGATACTCTGCCCTATCATTGCAGGAGTTATTGCAATGGGTTTATTTACTTTTACAAAAAGAGTTATACTCAATAGAAAATTACATATTCTCAGACTTGATGCCTATACAAGAACAGCTTTACTTTTAGCGGGTGCTTTTGGTGCTTATAGTTTAGGTGCAAACAATATTGCTAATGTAATGGGTGTCTTCGTACCTATATCACCGTTTACTGATGTTACTATTGGAAATTTATTCGTCTTTTCCTCAAAAGAACAACTATTTCTGCTGGGTGGTTTAGCCATAGCTGTTGGTGTTTTTACTTACTCGAAAAGAGTTATGTTTACCGTGGGTAATGATCTCTTAAAAATGACACCAGTGGCAGCATTTATTGTTGTTATATCGCATTCTATTGTTTTATTTTTATTTGCATCCCAGGGCATAAGTGCTTTTTTACAATCTATAAATCTTCCTTCTATACCTTTGGTACCAGTATCAAGTTCCCAAGCTGTTGTTGGTGGCGTAATTGGAATTGGTCTTTTAAAAGGAGGAAAAGAGGTTCAATGGTCAATTGCAGGAAGAATTTCTTTGGGTTGGATGACGCTACCTATAATTGCAGCTTTAATTTCTTTAATTGTTTTATTTATTCTAGAAAATATTTTTAATTTAACGGTCTCTTTTTAATTAACTGCTCGATAAGAAAAAATAAAATCTTCCTGTATTTTAGATTCAATAGCTCCTTTTCTTCTTGATCGCACTAAATCAATAGCTTCTTGTTTTTCATAATTAAATTCAACAAGTAAAATAGCAGCTATAGTGCCAGCTCTTCCTTTTCCTCCACGACAATGTAAGACTATATTTTTACCATCTATCAATTCGTTCTTTAATAAAACTTTTGTTGTTTCCCATTTATATTTAAAATCTTTATCTGGTGCTCCCATGTCATAAATGGGTAAATGGTACCAATGTAATTTATGTTCATAAATATTTTTGACAAACAAAGTTTTATCACACAATTTTTCAAATTCGCTATCTTCAACAAAAGAAGTAATGGAACTACAATTATTATTTTTAAATATTTCTAATTCGTTTGCTAAAATTGTTTCTTCAAATAAACCATTAGAGTTAAGACCTGGGAAAGAAGTTAATATAATTTTGCCTGCAAATGACTTAGAGTCAATAAAATCATAATTGCTAAATTGCATTTACGCTTTTTTAGCTAAAAAAGACTGTCTTGCTTCTTCTAAATAGGGGCGAAAATGTTCAACATCGGGAGTTTTTTTATCTAGAATTTTTGCTAAATCATCAAATCTTCTAAGTTCTACTGCCTCATCCATAAAAGGTTTGCTGATAAACGCATCTGCTTCTTCTTTTGTGAAAGGACCACCTTGAACTTTTAACGAAAGTTTCGATGCTTCTGATAGACTATCATAATAACCCTCTTCAACACTTGATAAATATCTTTTTGAATCAACATGTGCTCTAATTGGTAAAATAACATCCTCACCAAAATATTTTTTTAAAAAATCAGCACCTAAGTTTTCATGATGACCATCTTTTCCTTCATGAATGGGATCGCCGTCCTCATAGATAAGGTGGCCAACATCATGCAGTAATGCTGCAGCAATTGTTGGTCCTGGTAATTTATGTTTTTCAGCAAGTTCAGCACATTGGAGTGCATGCTCAAGCTGGGTCACATCCTCATTACCATATTGAATATCAGCACCTTTTGTTTTCAAAAGATCTAAGAGGTAATCTACGATATTTTCTTCCATTCTCATTTATAATTAACTTATTAGAAAATAAATTCAATTCCAACTTTAATAAGATTGATCAAATTTATAATAATATTTATTAAGTAAATATTTAATGGATAAAAAATTATTAACCCCTGGTCCTCTCACGACATCAATGTCAACAAAAGAGGCTATGCTTCATGATTGGGGTTCGAGAGATACAAAATTTATTGATCTCAATGCATCAATTAGAGATTCCCTTGTTAAATTAATAGATGGTGAAGATAAATATCAATGTGTTCCAATGCAGGGAAGTGGAACTTTTGCTGTAGAGTCGATGGTGAGCTCTCTTACTCAAAAAGATTCTAAAATTCTGATTCTGATCAATGGTGCTTACGGACAAAGAATGAAAAAAATGTGCACATATTTAGGGAGAGATTTTGTTGAATATGAAGTTGCTGAACATGAAGTACATGACATCAATAAAATTGAAGAATTAATTGATAGCAATAACTTAACACACGTCTTTGCCGTATATTGTGAAACAACATCGGGTATTTTAAATCCTATTGAAGACATTGCAAAATTGGTTGAAGGGAAAAATTTATCGTTATTCATCGATGCAATGAGTGCCTTTGGTGCATTACCCTTAAGTTCTAAAACAATTACTTTTGATGCTGTAGCCGCTTCATCAAACAAATGCTTAGAAGGTGTGCCAGGTGTTGGTTTCATTCTTGTTAAAAATGAAGTTATTCAAAATGCAAAAGGCAATAGTCACTCACTAAGTCTAGACTTATATGATCAATGGCAAGCAATGGAAAAAAATAAACAATGGCGATTTACACCTCCAACACACGTATTAGCTGCATTCAACCAAGCTATTGAAGAACATAAAGAACAAGGCGGTGTAGAAGGAAGAGGTAAAAGATATAAAAAAAATTGTGAAATTATTTGTAATGGAATGAAAAAGTTGGGATTTGAGCAACTACTTCCTGATAATTTGCAAGCACCGATTATTATTACGTTTAAACAACCTAATGATCCTAAATTTAACTTTGAGAAATTTTATAATGCTCTTAGTGAAAAAGATTTTTTAATTTATCCAGGAAAACTAACAGTGGCAGAAACTTTTAGAATTGGGTGTATTGGTAATTTAAATGAACAAGACATGATGGATACAATAAAAGCTGTAAAAGAAGTTGTTACTGAGTTGGGAATAACATTAAACTAACAAAACAATGACAAAAGAAATTGAAATACCTTTAGTTAAAGCAACAAATGAAAATCTTAAAGGATATGGGTATTTAATCGATAGTTTTGAAAATAGTGATATTGAAATTGTTACTTGGCCAAAACAAGGATGGCGTGACATAGAAGAGGGAACTGGTAATGAAGGTGGAACTACCGAAGGTTCTTTTGATACCTGGTGGCAAGGTGACGTGCTTTATGGGCAAAATAATGCTGTTCAACATAAGAGCGATTATGAAGTAGATGGAAAATATATACTGGGTTATGCCAATAATCCTGATCAAGAATTACAAAAAGATAAATATTCAGATCCAACAAAAATTTTTTTATGGCATGCAAATTATCATCCTGATGGAGGTCAGCTTTTCTTTCCTGAAGAAAATAAACCATTTATTTGTCCTTTAGCCTTACCTACAGACGACATTGAACCAGAACATTTTAAAGCATTTTATTGTGACGGATCAAAAGGTTTGTATATTCATCCAAATATTTGGCATGAAGGTGTGTTTCCAGTTACAGAAAAACAATCGTTTCAAGGAAAACAAGGTAAAGTACATGCAAGAGTTAGCATCGACTTAAAAGAGGAATTTAATAAGTATATTTATTTTAAAACTGCGATCTAATTATAAATTTATATTTAATAATGAAAATTATTCACCTTTCAGACCCTCATATTTATATAGATAAGATTCATGGCATAGATCCTGTCAGTAAATTTAAAAAAGCATTAACTCATATAAAAAATAATCATGGTGATGCAGATTTATTTGCCATCACTGGTGATATTACAGACTTAGGTGATAAAGATTCTTATCAGTTATTTTTAAAAATAATTGATGAAGCAGGTCTGCCGAAGAATTTAAATCCTCAACTAATTATAGGTAATCATGATAACAGAGATGAATTTAAAATAAACTTTCCTAATATTGAAACCGATCCAAATGGATTTATTCAATACTTTAAGGATATAGATAATAAACGTTTAATTTTTATAGATACTAATCTGATTAACACTCACCAAGGACATTATTGTGAAGAGAGGCAAGAATGGTTAAATAATATTTTAAGTAAGACTAATACGGATACGTACATCTTTATGCATCATAATCCACTGGCATTAGTAAAAGAGGAAAGTGATGGAATAGGATTACAACAAAAAAAAGAGTTTCAACAAATTTTAACTAAAAATAATAATATAATAAAACATATTTTTTTTGGTCATCAACACATTACAAGTTCTGGCTCTTATTGTGGTATTACTTTTTCCTCCCCAAGAAGTACTTGGTCTCCTCTAATACCTAACTTCTCAAATGAATATCGTTTAGGAACGGCTAATACAGATACAAATTATAATGTTGCAATAATTCGATCTGACGCCTTAATTATTCATACAGAGGATTTTTTAAAAACAGAAGTTAATTGGTTTAAATAAAAAATTATTTTTTTTCGATTACAAATATTTCATTGTTAAAATAAAGGCCTTTATTTTTAGCAACAATATTTTGAACTACTTTTTCGTAATTTTTTGTTTTTTCTACCTTCATTACTTTATCATCATCCATTTGATTGACATATATGGAAGCATTCCAAGCAGAAAAAACTAATGATGTAGCTATGCCTCCACTGATTTCTGTTGGTAGAGCTCTCAATTTACATTTAATAATTCTTTTTTCTCCAAAAGATAAACTACTTAATATATCTTTATCTAAATTTTTCTTAAGATAAGAAATGATACTATTTCCAAGAGAAGGAAAAGGGTCCTCTTTTGGCCAAATTTTACGAATTATTTCATTAGCAGGATCTTTTCCTGAAGCATGAATAGTTAATAATTTCCCTTTTGATTTTAACGCTCGAATCATTGGTTCGATGACATATTTTGATTTCTTTTCTGCTGAAATTCTTGAACGATAAGGCTGTGAAGCAATAATAAGATCAAATTTATTATCTGATTTTTTTTTGGTAGGAATTAATTCATTAACATTAAATTCTTGATCTTCACGGTAAATAACCATGACTGAAGGCTCCTTATAAGTATGGTTACCTGACTTTTTATTAATTTCTATATTCCATTTTTTTTCTAAAAATTCATTTTGTTTTCTTAATTGTTGGGCAAATTCAAGAGAGGTGTCACCTTTTAATTTAATAATATTCCAATTAATTTTTTTCTGTTTAACGTCATTTTTTGATTTTAGGTTTGCGGCTTCAGCGTAGTGTAGATTTGAAATGACAAAAACAGTATTCTTATGTTCAACAAACCTATCGGGTAATTTTTCTAGACCTAATCTTACATCTTCTATGCTTATTTCTTTTGTGCAAACTAATAAAGGTACGTTAGGCCTGGCCTCGTGGCACTGACGCATAACATTCATAAGTAAGGAACCATCACCCATACCAGCATCAAATATTTTTATGCCAGGTTTTTGAGGTTTAATTTTATTTACGTGAGGGCGTATCGCATCGGCAATTTGATTTTTTTCATTTGTTGTTGTGACAAATAATAAATATTTTTGTCTGTTATCATAAAACCTAAAATTTTTTTTCATTACTAATAAAGTCCCATTGATTTAGCAGAAGAGATGAAGGCTTCTTTATTGCCAATAAAGTTTTTACCTCGTTCCCCTAAAAACGCATCATCTACTATATTATTCCATTCTTGAACAGGAACTTTTATTTCATTTAAGTTAAGAGGAACCTCTAAAGAACGCATAAATTCACTCAGATGATTTGCAGCATTCTCTAGATTATCGTTAAAAATTAATTTTAGTCTCTCCTCAGCGACACTATCAATTCCAACCATACTTTTAGTAATCATGGGTAAAGTAAATGAACAAGCAATACCATGCTGAATACCGTAATTGAGTGTCACGGGGTATGATAGATTATGCGCAATAGCAGTTTTTGTATTGGAAAACGCTAAGCCAGCATGAACGCATGCCAGTGCAATTTTTGAACGTAATTCAATGTTTCTTAAATCTTTAGCGAGAAGTGGTAAATTTTCTAATACTAATTTTGATGCTTGTATTGCATGTGAAGCAGAAACTGGGTTTGCATTAATATTCCAAATACTTTCCATTGAATGAGAGAGAGCGTCTAAACCTGTTGAAATGGTCAAGCCTAAAGGTTTATCAACCATAATAGATGGATCGATAATTGCTTTTTCTGCATAAAGAGATTTATGCGCCAAAGATAATTTATTATTTTTTTCTTTATCCCATATTGTGGCCCAACACGTAAGCTCACTTGATGTTCCTGAAGTTGTAGGTATTGCAATAATCTTGATTGGATTTTCGACTCTTGGATTTTTCTTATTACGAACGAAATCTGTTAGATATTCTTGTTTATCTTTAAATGCAGCAATTGCTTTAGCTGTGTCTGTAACAGAGCCACCACCTATAGCTAAAATATAATCTACCGATTCATTGATTGAAGAAAATTTATTTTGTAGTTCTAAAATATCCTTATAATCTGGATTAGGCTGAACATCGGTCATAATGGATAAAGGTGGATTTGAAGAAGATTTTAATTCATCGCTATATTTTTTAAAAATTTCCTCTGGATGAGTGATTATGATGTAGTTCTTATTTTTAAGAGCATCATGTACTTCTGTAAATCTATTTTCTCCTAAGATAATTTCAACAGGGTTAAAATAATTCCACATTACCTTAAATTGATTTTGCCGCTTTAGTTAAAATTGTCATTTTCTCAATTGCTTGTTCTCGTGTAAAGAAACCTAAACCACAATCTGGTGCGGCTATTAAACGGTGTTCATCAATATGTTCAAGTGAATCTTTGATACGAACTCTTACTTCTTCAACAGACTCCATTCTACTTTTTGCAATATCAATAAATCCAAAAATTACTTTTGTTTTAGTAAATTTTTCTAAAAGATTTAAATCATTATGCCTATGTGAATCTTCTAAAGATACTTCATCAATAGTTGAATCATCTACCAGTGATGCAATTCTATCATAAGCATCTAGATCAGCCTTTTTATACCCTTCTGAGTCTAATGAGTTAGGATAACCACAACAAATATGGCAAACGCGTTGCACTTCTTTAGGAATACCATGCATCATTCTTTCTAAATTTTCCATACCATATGAATGAGCTTCATCGGGTTTTCTAGCAAATACTGGTTCATCAATTTGAATATACTGACAACCTGCATCCACAAGTGCCTTAATTTCTTTATTGAGAGCTAATGCTAAATCAAAACCAAGTTTTTTCATGTCATCATAGTAATTGTTGGCAATTGAATCTGTAATTGTCATTGGTCCAGGTAGCGTAATTTTAACTGGGTTTTTTGTAAATTGTTGTGCACTCTTCCAGTCTAAATGCATACGTATTTCTTTACTTGAAATCGGTGCAACAATAGTTGGAAGGTCAGCTTCGAACGCACCTTGTCTTACTGACTTATGTGTAACTTCCTTAAAACTTACTCCATTTAAAAATCGGCATTGATATAATACATAACTCTCGCGTCTGACTTCTCCATCTGTTGGAACATCAATACCCGCATTTACTTGATCAGTTATAACTTCTTTAATTGCTGCTAAAAATAGTTTTTCAGCATCTGCACCTGCAGACTCTAATGCTTTTTCATATGCGCCAGGTGACCAATTTGATAATAATCCTTTTGACGCTTTTCTCTCTTCTTCTGATTTTGTCCCTAAAAACCAATCTTGAATAGGTGTTTGTTTCGGTTTTGGATAAGCACCTATTGTAGTTGTTTTAAGAGGCATCTATTTTTACTCCCATTTAAATTTAAAATAAAACAGCGGCTTTTATAAAGCCGCTGTAATAAAAAGTTAATAATAAATAATCTCAAATTACATAAGATCGTTTATTTCTTCCATCATTTCTTCTTGAAGATCCCCCATATCATCAGCGTCGCCTGTAGCAATTTCTTCTGTGTAATCATAGATTACCTGTGTAACAGCTAATCCATTTTCTCCAGGATATGCAAACCAATCTGCAAGAAGTGGAAGTTGTTCAACTGCAGTAAGTTTATTAGGGTTTTTACTATAGAAATCACCTAATAATTCATTCGCTGCTTTGTTTGGTGGAACATATCCAGTTGTTTCAGCAACTAATGCAGCACCGATACCTGATGTAATGAACTTTAAGAAAGTCCATGCAGCATCAACTCTTGCTGGATCATCAGATGTAGACACTAACATTGCAGCGTTTCCACCTGCTGGTAATCTTGCTGGTGTTCCATTGTTAACTCCAGCCATTCCAGGGAATGGTGCAGTTTTTAAAACAAAGTCTGCCTTTGCAGCATTAACTGAACCCAAGCTTGAAGTAGACCAGAACATCATACCAATAGTACCTGCGTTAAACGCAGCTTGACCATCAGCAATTGAATAGTTTGGCATATTACATCCGCTCATGATTGCTTTCATTTGCTCTAACGTTGCAAGTCCTGCATCACCACCCATATTTACAGCTCCATCTTTAACCATTGGAACATTCTGAGTGTGCATTAATGCTTGGTGGAACCAGTTACCTGTGATGTTCCAACCAAAGTATAGAGTTCCTTTACCTGCTGCTTCCAATTTATTACATGCTGCAATAACTTCGTCCCAGTTAGTTGGAATACTATTTACACCTGCTTCAGCTAATAAATCCATGTTATAATATCCAACTGGCGTTGATACAGAAAATGGTAATCCATAAACTTCACCACCAAATGTTGAAAGACTTAACATAGCAGAATGGTAACCATCTTTTTCAAAAGCAGCTTCTTTTGCAATAAATGGCTCTAAAGACTTAGCAATACCTTTGTCAACTAGAGGTGCTTGTCTGTTAAGACCTTGCATTGTTACATCTGGTAAATTACCTGAAGTAGACTCTCTGAAGATTGTTGCAGTTGCATCCTCATAGTTTTCATAAGTTGCTCTAAATTTAACTTGAATATCTGGATGTGCTTTTTCAAACTCTGGCATAATAGCTTGAAAAGTTACATCGAATAATCCTGAATAAGGATAAGCTACTTCTATTTCAATAGACTTAGCTGAATTAACAGAACCATAAAAACCAAAAGCTAATACGGCAGCTAATCCTGTAATTAATTTTTTCATTTAATCCCTCCGATTCAAATATAATAATTAATCTAACACGTAGCCTCAAAGGGTTACAATTTTATTACGAAAATATTACTAAAAAATAAGCTTATTTTTCCACAGCATTAAGAAAAATTAGAGAAAAACTGGTTTATTTACCAAGGTAGCGAAAAGGTTTTTACATTAGTAAAACTTTTCATTGCTTCAATAACACCCTCTTTGTAACCAAGACCTGAATCTTTAATTCCTCCAAAAGGAGACATTTCAATTCTATAACCTGGAACCTCCCAAATATTTACCGTACCAACATTTAAACCTTGAATATATTTTTTTGCTCGCATGAAGTTATTTGTACATACACCAGATGATAATCCGAATGCGGTTGAATTAGATATTTTCATTACAGCATCATCGTCATTAGGCACACGAATGATTGGGATAACTGGACCAAATGTTTCTTCTAAAACTAATTCACTTTTAGGATCAACATGATCTACAACTATTGGAGGTAACAAAGCACCCTTTCTTCCAGGGTGATATAAAATTTTTGCGCCGTCTTCTTCAGCCATAGAAACTCTTTTATCAAAAAGTTCTGCAGCTTGAGCATTAACAACTGTACCTAAGTCTGTTTCCATATTCATAGGATCACCAAATTTAATTTTCTTAGCACGCTCAAGAGCCATTTCAACAAATTGATCTGCAATAGATTCTTGAACCAGTATTCTTTTAACAGCTGTACAACGTTGACCAGAATTTTTCGTTGCTCCCGTAACAGCTAGCTCAACAGCTTTTTTAAGATCATCACCGTCTAAGTCATTTAAAACAATTAATGGATCATTACCACCTAGCTCAAGAACTGTTCTTTTGTATCCAGCTTGTTCAGCAATTAATTTTCCTACACCTACACTACCTGTAAAAGTAATGAGATCAATATTTGGATTCTTGATCATTTCTGATCCGATATCTTGAGGCCATCCAGTTACAACTGAAAACATTTCTGGTGGCAGACCTGCTTCATATAAAACATCAGCGAGTACCATTGCTGTTAAAGGTGTTAATTCTGTCTGCTTACATACTGTACAATTATTAGTTGCAATTGAAGGAGCAATTTTATGTGCTACCATATTCAAAGGGTGATTAAAAGGAGTGATTGCTGAAATTGCCGTTAAAGGTTCTCTTATGGTAAATATTTTTCTCGCTTTTCCATGTGGAGTTAAATCACAAGAAAATATTTCTCCATCATCAAGAATACAAAGTTGAGCCGTTAATGAAAATACATCAAAAGCTCTTCCTACTTCGTATAGAGAATCTTGTTTTGAAATACCAAGTTCTAAAGTAATAATATCAGAAATTTCTTCTTTTCTTTTAACAAGTACTTCTGCAGCAGTTTGAAGAATTTTTTGTCTCTCGTATCTTGTAAGTTTAGGTTGGTAATTTGCAGCAATATCTAAAGCCTTTCTTGCATGCTCTGCAGTACCGGCAGGAACAGTTCCGATTACTTCACCTGTAAAAGGGTACTCAACATTTATTGTTTTATCTGAAGTAACTTTTTCTCCAGCAATACGCATTGCTTCATTAATCATTTTTTTGTGCATCATAGGGCTCCATTTATTGCATAATAAAATGCATCATAGTTATATAATTGTTTGCTAGTATCTAAGTTTTGTAATTTTAAATTTGATATGAATGGAACTTCTCTTTCATGGAGTCCTCCATGAGAACGTAAAGGTTCATTTAATCCAGAAAGATTGTGTTTATCTTCCGATGAACCAATAGTCATAAATTCTGAAGACATACATATAATATCCCCCATTCTATCAGGAGGTAAATTATAAGTAGAACATCCTTCATCTTTTGTTAAAACAACTTCTATATCTTTTATTTCTTGAATAGCGTTTACAACTAAATCAACCTTGCTCTTGTCTTCTAAATAAATTGTTGCAAAAGAACCAAGTGAACCATGATGAACGACATATGGATCTGTAATTGGTAGGATGACTTTAGCCATGTTTGGTTCAAATTTTTTATCTAAATAATCTTGTAAAAATATTGCATTAGGTGAACCATCTTCTTTTGATTTTGGTTTCATACCGTGATCTGCTGTGATGATTATAGAAACATTCTCCTTATTTAAAAGACCAATATATTTATCAAACATTGCATAAAATTTATTTGCTGTTTCATTTCCTGGTGCATATTTGTGTTGAATATAATCTGTAGTAGATAGATACATGATATTTGGTTTGAACTCTTCAAGAAGCTTTACACCTGCAGCCATTACAAATTCAGAAAGTCCTTCAGAATATACTTCTGGCACTGGCATCCCCAACCAATCGTTTACATTATCTATACCATTGAGATCTTTTGTTGCTTGATCAGATTTTTCAGCAGAAAAACAAATAGCTCTCTCATCATCAAAACTTAATCCGTTTCCTAAAAGTGTTCTCAACTTGTCTTTTGCAGTAACAAGAGCAATTTTAGAACCAGAATTGTAAAATTTTTCAAAAATAGTTGGTGCTCGCATATATTTTGGGTCATTCATCATTACTTCTTCACCAGTCTCAGGTGTATAAAAGAAGTTTCCACATATACCGTGTACAGAACTTGGTTGGCCTGTCACAATCGAAATATTATTAGGATTTGTAAAACTTGGAATAGCACTGTGAACTAGTAGATTTTCACCACTTGCAATTAATTTATCAAGATTTGGTGTAAGATTTGATTTTGATGCTTCTTCGAGATACTCTTTTTGACTACCATCAAGGCATATAACAATTGCAGTTTTTGAGAAAGAGCTTGGATATTCTCTTTTATTAATTTCTAAATTATCTGACACTATTTCAACTAATATATATTATTAAAAATACGAATTTATAGTTATCTGCTAATTAAACTCAATCATAATTTGAATATTTGTTAATAAAATTGAAATAAAACTGAAATAAATAGATTTAAAATATTCTCAAATTTAATAAAATTTTGTAGATTAAAGTTAAGATACAGGGGGAATGAGTGGGGACAATATCACTTAAAAATATTTCAAAGTCATTTGGGTCTACACAAGTACTTAATAATTTGAATGTTGATATAAACGATGGAGAATTCTTAACATTAGTTGGTCCATCTGGTTGCGGTAAATCCACGTTACTTAGAATAATTGCAGGATTGGAACAGCAGACTTCAGGTGATGTATTAATAGATAATAAAAATGTAAATAGAGTTAGAGCAAGTGAAAGAGATTTGGCAATGGTCTTCCAATCATATGCTCTTTATCCTCATCTCACAGTCAGAAGAAATTTAGAAACTCCATTAAGACTAAGAGATTATAATGCATTTGAAAGACTACCCTTGATTGGTAATTTTTCTCCAAGCAAAAAAGAGAAAACAGAATCTATAAATCAATTAGTAAATAAAACTTCTGAAACTCTAAAAATTTCAGAACTATTAGATAGAAAACCAGGACAATTGTCAGGTGGTCAAAGACAAAGAGTTGCTCTTGGTCGTGCTATGGTTAGAGAGCCTGTTGCCTTTTTAATGGATGAACCTCTTTCAAATTTAGATGCAGCTCTGAGAGTTCACATGCGATCTGAACTATCTGAACTTCATAATTCACTTAAAACTACTTTTGTTTACGTAACACATGATCAAGCAGAAGCGTTAACTATGTCTTCTCGAATGGCTGTTATGATTGATGGAAATTTATTACAACTAGATACACCTCAAGAAGTATATGACAATCCTTCCTCATTAAGTGTGGCTCAGTTTGTTGGAAGTCCAAAAATAAATATATTTAAAGGAACTGCGGACTCAAGTGGGACAGTAAGTTTTCTCAACGTTAATTTAAAAAGAAAAAGTTCTGAAAGTAATACAGATTTACATATTGGTATTCGACCAGAACATTTAGAAATTACAAATGAAAGTAATGAAAATACATTTAGTGGAACAGTTGCATATAGAGAAAATTTAGGTTCAGATATTTTCTTTCATGTAAATATTGAAGACGGTTCAAATAAAATAATTGTAAGGGGCTTACCACAATTGACACACCAAATTTCAAACGGTTCTAGTGTGAATATTAAAAGAGTTTCAGATAAAGCATTACTATTTAATCAAGCAGGAATGAGAGTGCAATTTACTAATGCATAATTCAAAAGCTCACATATGGTTTATTGCACCAGCAATCATACTGATGATAATTATTTTAATCTTTCCTCTTTTTCTTGCAGGAGGAATTTCTTTTACTGACTACAATTTAGGAAACAAAACATTCGACTGGGTTGGACTAGAAAATTATGACAAGATGTTCAATCGAAAAACATATGTCAAAATGATTTGGGCCACAGCGACGTATGTTATTGTTGTCGTTCCAATTTCTGTTGTACTTGGATTATGTGCTGCTATGCTCTTAAATTCACTAAGGTTTGGCGCTGATATATATAAAACAATTTTTTTTCTTCCAGTTATGGCAACTCTTCTTGCAATGGCAATTGCATGGGAATTTACTCTTCATCCAACATTAGGAATTGTAAATAGTTTTTTAGCGAATGGATGTGGAGGAGTTAGAGAATTCATTCTTGGTTTTCATTGGTTGCCATGGGTAGACTCACAAGAAAGCTGGTATGCTGTAGCATGTGCAAACAACATGGATTTTCCATATTGGTTAAAACAAAAAAATACTGCGATTTGGACAGTATGTTTCATAGGAATTTGGCAGGCTTTTGGTTTTAATATGGTTTTATATTTAGCTGGCTTAACAAGTATACCAAGGGAGTTATACCAAGCTGCAGAAATGGACGGGGCTAAATCTACATGGGAGCAATTTAAACTTGTTACATGGCCAATGCTTGGTCCAACAACATTGTTTGTTGTCACTATTACTACCATTAGAACATTTCAGGTATTTGATACAATCGAAATACTCACCAAAGGTGGTCCATCAAAAACAACGTATGTCATGATGTATGCGATCTTTGAAAAAGCTATTCAACAAAACTTAACAAGTATCGGTGCAGCAATCACCGTTGTCTTTATTGGATTTATTCTCGTGTTAACGTTTTTCCAAAGATATGTCATTGAGAAGAGGGTTCATTATTAATGGAAGCTAAACAATATATTGGGGAAGGTTGGAAACATGCAATCTTAATTATTGGTGCTATCGTAGTGATGCTCCCTTTTTATATGATGGTTTCTATGTCATTAAAATCTCAGCAAGAAATCCAATCAATTTCTGGTGGTCTTATTGGTGCGCAAGAAACTCAAACGTTTCCTGTATGTGTTAAAACTGGTTATTCAGAAGAAACATGTACAATGAAGCCATATCAATACAACTATTGGTTCGCTTTTGAAAAAGCTCCTATTCCTAGATACTTAATGAATGGTGTCATTGTTACTTTATCAATCTTCATCATTCAGGTTCTAGTCGCCTTACCGTGCGCGTATGCACTCGCCAAGTTACGGTTTTACGGACGAGAATTTGTTTTCTCGATGGTTTTATTTTGCTTGCTCATTCCAGTTCACGGAATTGCACTTCCATTATATGTTATGTTGGCCCAGGCAGGACTGGTTGACACCTATTCCGCCTTAATACTCCCCTGGACCATATCGGTGTTTGGAATCTTTTTAATGCGGCAATTCTTTATGACTGTGCCCGATGAATTAATTGATGCCGCCAGGATGGATGGCATGGGAGAGTACGCAATCGTATGGAAAGTAATGCTTCCAACTGCAATACCAGCGTTACTTGCTTTTGCAATATTCTCAGTTGTTGCACACTGGAATGATTATTTCTGGCCTCGTATGGTAATAACAGGAAATAGAGATCTCTTTACTCCACCACTTGGTATAAGAGAATTCAGAGGTGGAATTGATAGTGACGAATTTGGCCCTATGATGGCTTCGATAGTTACAGTAACAGTTCCCCTTATAGTTGCTTTTATAATCGCGCAAAAACGATTTATTGAAGGAATTACTTTGACAGGCATGAAGTAAATTCTTATCTGCTGATGACATTGTCAGTAAATTTTATTTTTATCCTAATTCTTGTTTCTGCTCTATGTCATGCAGTTTGGAGTGCTATAATAAAATCAAGTAAGAACCCTTTATCGTTAATGGGTATAACATCTGTCTTAGAAGTTACTATTTTTTTACCTTTAACATTTACTGTTCCATTTCCAACTTTAGAAGTTTGGTATTTTTTAATTGCAACCGTAATCATTCATGTCTTCTACAGACTAAATGTTATCTACTCATATAGGTACGGTGATCTCTCTTACATATATCCAATTTCTAGAGGAAGTTCATGTTTGTTTGTAGCAATCATTAGTATTTTATTTTTAAGTTCTGATATTAGTGTTGCTGGTTTTGTAGGAATATTAATTGTTTGTATTGGATTATTTTTAATTTCTTATGCTAAAAATTTATCTTTTAACTTTAGAG
Organism: uncultured Alphaproteobacteria bacterium; assembly: GCA_902530685.1. Taxonomy (GTDB): domain Bacteria; phylum Pseudomonadota; class Alphaproteobacteria; order HIMB59; genus CACPNW01. The sequence goes on from CACAAZ010000008.1 coordinate 23,650, forward strand.
GTTTTGCTCTTGCAATATCAACGGCTATTCTAATTACTGCTTACACTTTAGTTGACGGGGTCGGGGTTAGACTTTCTGAAAATGGTTTTTCTTATATTTACTGGCTTTTCACACTTAATGGAATACCTTTACTAATTATTGGTTTGATCTCTAAAGATGGTTTACGAAAAAGAGAAACATACACTTTTAGATCAGGGATTGCTGCTGGTGTATTTGCAACAAGTAGTTACGCAATTGTTGTTTGGAGTATGCAATTTATAGAAATAGCTTATGTCTCTAGTATTAGAGAAATAAGCATTGTGTTTGCAGCAATTATTGGAATGCTTTTTTTATTTGAGAAGAATGCAAAATCTCGAATAATACCTTCTATTTTAATAGTGAGTGGTATTTCGGTTGTTTATTTTCAAATTCTATAAGGAAAAAATATAGACTTTTTGCACGAAAATTTTATATGACTTTTATGACTGAGGATATTGTGGAAGTAGATCCAAAAATCGAAACTATCTCTTGCGATGGTGGTGAAGATGGTTTAGGACATCCCGCAGTTTATTATACCTTCAATAATGAGAACAAAATTGTTTGTGGTTATTGTGGTAAAATATTTATAAAAAAAGAAGAGTAGAAATGTACAAAGAATCTTGGGGTGAAAAAAGAATATGTCCAATGTGTAGTAAGCAATACTACGACTTAGGAAGAACAGAACTGGAGTGTCCAGAATGTGGTAAAGTAATTGAAGTAACTACTATGACCAGACCAAGACGTGGAAGAAAACCTGGAAGCACTAATGCTGCTCCTCTAACAAATCCTATACCTCCAAAACCAAAAGAAAAAGATGATGATCTTGATATCGATAATTTGGATTTGGATAACAACGAAGACAATCTTGAGGATGATACTGTTTTATTAGAAGATGAAACAGAAATTGATCCAATAGCCGAAGGTATAAAACCTAAAGAAGACGGCGAAGAAGAATACTAGAATTTCAATAAAAATTTAAAAATGTTTAAGGTACTACAAAACACTTGGGCCCTTTTCTTTGGGTTTGGCTTAATCTGTCTTGGTCACGGTTTGCAAGGAACACTTATCGGTGTTCGTTCTGTTTTAGAAGGTTTTAGTTTTTTTGCTTCAGGACTTATTATAGCTGGTTATTACGTTGGATACTTAACTGGCGCATTAACAATTCCAATTTTTTTACAACGTGTTGGCCACATAAGAGTATTTGCCGCTTTAGCATCGCTTGCTTCTATCGCTATATTATTACACTCAGTAATTGTTCATCCGTATTCATGGATGTTAATACGAATATTAACTGGTTTAAGTCTTGCTGGAATTTATGTGATCATGGAGAGTTGGTTGAATGAAAAATCAAATAATCAAACTCGCGGTCAATTACTTTCCGTTTATATGATTATTACTTTTGTATTTGTTGGAGCAGGACAATTTTTATTAAATTTAGGTGATCCAGCTAAAGTTGATTTGTTTATTTTAGTATCAATCTTATTATCATTTGCACTTCTTCCTATTCTTTTATCTTCAACAGAACAACCTAATACAGAAAGTCCTAAATTTTTTTCTTTAAAAGAATTTTATACTGTTTCCCCTTTAGGTTTTGTTGGCGCGTTAGCAACTGGTTTATCGCATAGTGCAGTTTTTGGGTACGGTGCAATTTATGCATCATCTATTAATTTAAGCTTATTTGAAATTTCTCTGTATATGATGATTATAACGTCAGCTGGCGCCCTATCTCAATGGCCTATTGGATATTTATCAGATAGAATTGATAGACGTGTTATTCTTATTGGTATTTCTTTTATGGCTGCTGGTTTGAGTCTATTTTTTGTTTTTGCAAACTTTATGCCACTAACATTATTCTTAATTTTTACTGGTCTTTTTTCAGTTGCTTGTTTACCAATGTATTCACTTACGGTTGCCCATACAAATGACTTCTTACAACCTAATGAGATAGTATCAGCGAGTGCAACCTTTGGTATACTTATTGGTATTGGATCAATTATCGGACCTTTGTTTGTTTCTGGATTCATGGAAATTTTAGGAGCGGTAGGTTTTTACATCTATTTATTTTTAATACACGGACTGCTAGGACTATTTGGTTTGTATAGGATGACACAAAGAACTAAACCGCGTGATCTTGAATCACAATACAATCCTTTACCACGAAATATTAGTCCTGCCGGTATGGAAATGAACCCCGTTACTGAGCCAACTGAGGACGAGTAAGTCTTTTAAATATTCTGTGAAGTAACAAGAGAATAATTATTCCCATATAAATGACTGGTTCAGTTTTATCAGCGCGAACCAAAACATAAAAATGCATACTAGCCAGAATGGCTACTGGGTAAATTAAATAATGAATTTTCTTCCATAATTTAAATCCTAATCGTTTAATCATATTGTTTGTTGAAGTGCTAGCAAGTGGGACTAAAAAAAGAAAACTTATAAAACCAAAAGTTATAAATGGTCTTTTTATAATATCTTGTATGATAAATTGCATATCTAGAAAATGATCTAGAACTATGTAAGTAGAGAAATGCAAACAGACATAATAAAAGGCAAAGAGTCCAATCATTCTTCGCAATACAACTATCGATTTTATAGATTTAATATTTGATAGAGTAGTAATCATAAGAGTTATTATTATTAATCTGAGTGCCATTAGACCTAATTCATCCATTAGTTTTTCAATTGGATTTACTCCAAGATTTCCAGTAACAAATTGGAACGCCCAAAGTAGACTTGGAAATAGAATTAAAATAAATAAGACAGGTTTACTGCGGTTAAAATTTTTTGTTGAAAACATTCATTAATAAAATTTAGTCAAATCTAAATCTTTATAGAGATGTGCTACTTCTTCTTCATAGCCATTAAACATAAGTGTTTCTCTTCTTTTAAACTCTCCAATTCGTCTCTCTGTTCCTTGACTCCATCTTGGATGATTAACATTAGGATTAACATTAGCATAAAAACCATATTCCCAAGGTGCTAAAGTTTCCCAAGATGTTTCAGGTTGTGTATCTAAAAATCTAATTTCCACAATTGATTTAATTGATTTGAAACCATACTTCCATGGAACAACTAATCTTATGGGTGCGCCATTTTGATTAGGAATTTCATGACCATACAATCCAGTTGCTAATATTGTTAGAGGATTCATTGCTTCATCCATTCGAAGTCCTTCTCTATATGGCCAAATAATTGTTCTCTTTTGCTGACCTGGCATTTCTTCCGGCCTGAATACAGTTACAAATTGAACATACTTTGCTGAACTTAAAGGTTCAGCAATTTTTATAAGTTCAGATAGTTGAAAACCCTGCCAAGGAATAACCATGGACCATGCTTCAACACATCTTAATCTATAAACTCTATCTTCTATCGTTACATTTGATAAAATTTTTTCTAAATCAAATGTTTGAGGCTTTTTCACAAGACCATCTATTTTTATTGTCCATGGTCTTGGTTTAAAATTTCCAGAATTTAAATGGGGATGTTTTTTATGAGTCCCAAACTCATAAAAATTATTGTAGGTTGTGATTTCTTTATAAGAATTAAGTTTATCGTTTTCATTTAGATTTTTAGTATAAATTGAAAGATCACTATCGTGGTTTGCGAATGCTGATGAGGTAAACGTTGCTAGCATAGCACTAGCCAAAGATCCCTTTATAAACTTACGTCTATTTAAATATATCTTGTACGGTGTGATTTCAGATCCTAAAATTTTCATAGTAACAATATATATCTTAAATATTAAAATTGTAGATTTGCTTCAATAATCTTAGCTTTTAAAATGGGAGTTATATTTATTTAGTATTTTTTCTGGCCATGTACTTTTGATAAATTCAAGAATAGACCAAACATCGTCGTCTGATAAGTCTTCATTAGCAAGCATTTTTCCTTCATAATCAGGAATTATTTTTTTAAAACCATATTTAATTACATGAAATAAATACTCTGGGGAATGGTGCCATGTATGACCCGTGCCATTAAGAGGAGGAGCTCTTCGATGACCATCTTCGTCTAACGATTTATTCCACTCTTCATGACCAGCTAAATTACCCATATGACACCCAGCACAATTTTCAGAATATAATTTCATACCTTTAAAAATACCAACTTCTGCTGCATGAATACCTGGTCCAATGTATAAGATTGTGAGTGTTGTAATAAATTTAAAGAATTGCATTTAGTATATATAATTTTTTGAATTTATATTTCATTAGAAATCTGTCTTTTTTTTGGTAGAATATATAAATGAATAAAATTTTCATTATTTGTTTCTTTTTTATTTTAATAATTTCACTCAGCAAACATTCTTACAGTGAAAAGGTACACGGTATTGCAATGCATGGAACACCAAAGTATGCTGGAGATTTTGAATATCTAGATTATGTAAACCCTAACGCACCTAAGGGTGGTATTGTAAAATTTGGATCATATGGTTCTTTTGATAATCTAAATAGAGTAGCTTTTAAAGGTTCTAAAGCAGCTGGTCTTGGCTATGTTAATGATACTTTGATGAGAAGAGTGTGGGATGAAGCATTCTCTCTTTATGGTTTAATAGCTGAAAAAGTAGAATTACCTGAAGATAGATCTTCTATAACTTTTTATTTAAATTCAAATGCAACTTTTCATGATGGCTCACCAATAACACGTGATGACGTATTGTTTAGTTTAGAAACGTTTCAAACAAAAGGTACCCCAAATCAGAAAAAAACATATGGCAAAGTTGTTGAAACTCAATTGATTGGAAATGATGGTATAAAAATGATTTTTGAAAATAATGAAGATAAAGAGTTACCTCTTATTATTGCAGGTTTTCTTCCTATCATTCCAAAAAAGTTTTATGAAAATCTTGATGTTACAAAAACATTTTTAGATATTCCGCTAGGCAGTGGTCCTTACCAAGTTGATAGTCTCGATCCAGGACGTCAAATAAAATACAAACGCGTAGAAGATTACTGGGCAAAAGATTTGCCTGTAAATAAAGGTCTGTATAATTTTGATACAATTATTTATGATTATTACAAAGACTCAAATGTATTAGTTGAAGCTTTTAAGGTTGGTGAATACGACTTCAGAAGGGAGTACAACGTTAAACGTTGGTTATCAGAATATGATTTCAAAGCTGTTCAGAATGGTAAGGTAATACTGACTGAAATGAATAACGATAGACCTGTTGGAATGAATGGTCTTGTGATGAATACAAGACGTGACATATTTAATAATAGAAATGTAAGACTTGCTTTAAGTTATGCTTATGACCATGAATGGATAAATAAAACAATATTTCAAAATGCATATGTGAGAACAGATAGTTATTTTGATAATTCTCCATTAGCTTCTTCAGGCTTACCGTCAAAAAATGAGTTAGAATTGTTGAATATATGGAAAGATGAAATTCCAGCAGAGGTATTTGTGGAAACTTTTACTCCGCCTATCACGGATGGAAGTGGTAATGACCGTAAAAATTTATTGAAGGCAAAAGAAATACTCGAAAAAGAGGGATGGTTTGTTGAAAATGGAAAACTGGTAAAAGATGGAAAAGAATTCAAGTTTGAGTTCTTGATTGTCAGTCCATCTGATGAGAAAATTGCCTTAGCCTATCAAAGTAATTTAAAAAAACTTGGCATTACAATGGATGTAAGAACTGTTGATTCATCACAGTATCAAGAACGTTTGTTAAGTTATGATTTTGATATGATTAAAAGATATTGGGGAGTCAGTTTAAGCCCAGGAAATGAGCAACAATTTTATTGGGGATCAGAAGTTGGTCAAAAAGATGGAAGCAGAAATTATCCTGGTATCAATAGTTCAGCAGTTGATGCATTAATTGAAAAACTAATTAGTGCAACAAATAGAGAAGAATTAACAACGGCGATCCACGCACTTGATAGAGTATTGTTATGGGGTCACTATGTAGTTCCTCTTTATCATAGCAACAAAGACAGAATTGCTTATTGGGATTTTTTTGAATACCCAGACAAAATTCCTCTTTACGGAATTGTAATTGAGTCTTGGTGGATTAATAAAGATAAACAATAAAATAAGTAATCAAATATTTTTATGAGTCATACAAGAGCTAATATATTCATGTTAATTGCCTCACTTATATGGGGAACAGCTTTTGTAAGCCAAACTACTGGAATGGGAGCCATAGGCCCTTTTACTTTTAGCTTTGGAAGATTTTTTTTTGCTTTTTTAACAGTAATTCCATTTGCAATTTATCTAGAACAACAAAATATTTTTAAAATATTAAGTGATAGAAAAAAAGTTTATCTTTGTTTGGCTACAGGTTTTTTTCTTTTTGGTGGAATGGGCCTTCAACAATACGCTTTACAAAAATCATTAATATCAAATGCAGCTTTTCTTAGTACTCTTTACGTGCCCTTTGTTGGTATAATTTCAAGATTCATAATTAAAAAACAGGTACACTGGATTATTTGGATTGCCATTTTACTTTGCTTATATGGATCATATCTTTTATCTTCTAATCAATCAGTTGAGATACAACAATCAGATTCACTCTTGTTTATCGCTGCTTTATTTTTTGCCTTACATATTATTTGTATTGATATTTTTATGAAAGAACTGAACAGTCCTTTTTTATTTGGAAGTATTCAGTACTTTATTGTTTTTGTTTTATCCATGATCTTAGCTTTCATGTGGGAAGAACCAAAGCTCTCAAATATGAAAATTGAATGGTTTGAAATTTTATACACAGGTATTTTTTCTGCTGGCATTGGATATACACTTCAAATTATCGCTCAACATAAAGCTAATCCTGCTCCAGCTGCTATTATTTTATCAATGGAGTCAGTCTTTGCTGCAATAGCAGGTTGGATACTTTTAAATCAAGTATTAGACACACAAAAAATACTTGGATGCCTTGCAATATTTATTGGAGTCATTATAGTACAATTAGTACCAATAATTATTAAACAAAAATGAGTGATAAATTAGACGTAGTTGGAATTGGAAATGCTATGGTAGATGCCATAATTCCTTCCAATCAAAGTGAAATTGAAAAACATGAAATTAATAGAGATTCTATGAATCTTATTGATGAAAATTTAAAAAATAATTTGCATGAAAGTTATTCTATCAGAGAAATGGCTGGAGGAGGTTCACTGGGAAACTCCATGTTTGGAATCACCTCTTTTGGCGGTAATGGAAGTTTTATTGGAAAAATTAAAAATGATGAAATTGGAGTATACCTTCAAAAAGACATGATCCGGGAAGGACTAAAATTTCCATTGGGTTTTACATCTCCTGATATTTCGACTGGGTGTTGTACAATTTTTGTTGAAGAAGATGGAACAAGAACAATGTGTACTTTTCTTGGTGCTGGAACATTAATAGGGCCTGAAGATATAAAAGAGGATTATATTAAAAATCATAAGATTGCATATTTGGAAGGCTACTTATGGGACAATGAAAATGCAAAAAAGGCTATGAAAAAAATGGTGGATATTTGCAAAGCTGATAATCAAAAAATTGCATTTACTTTATCTGATCTTTTTTGTGTTGATAGACACAGAGACTCTTTTAAAGAATTAATAACTGAGAATGTTGATATTCTTTTTGCTAACGAAGATGAAATCAAAGCAATGGCACAAACAGAAAGTTTTGAAGAAGGTCTAGAATATGCAAAATCATTAAATATAATTGCTGCTATTACTAAAGGAGGTAGTGGATCAGTTATTGTTTTTGGTAATGACATCACTGAAGTTGCCGCAAAAAAAGTAGAAAAAGTTGTAGATACAACTGGAGCTGGAGATTTATTTGCAGCTGGTTTTTTATTTGGTTATTCCAAAGGTAAAGCAATGGATGAATGCGGTAATTATGCATCAATTGCTGCCGCAGAAATTATTTCGCATTATGGTGCAAGACCTTTAGTAAAATTGTCTAGTTTAATTTAGCTAATATTTTATTTTTATTTTCTTCATCACAAAAAGAATATTTAATTGCGTTATGAGTAAGGGAGGTTAGTTCCTTTTCATCTAAGCCTAAATCTTCCATGACTTTATATTCACCGTTTATCGTTGCATTAAAAAAAGGAGGATCATCAGAATTGACTGTTACTTTTACCCCTTGATCAAATAATGTTTTCACAGGATGATCTACATAATCTTTGTAAATTTTAGTTGCAATATTACTTGTTGGACAAGTTTCTAGAATAATATCTTTATCAATTATTTCTTTGACTAAATCAGGATCCTCTATTGATCGAACACCATGGCCTAATCTTGTTGGATGCAGAAGGTTAATAGCATTTCTTATATTTACAGGACCATCCCATTCACCTGCATGAACAGTAATTGGAAAATTTTCTTTCTTTAACATATCAAATGTTTCAACAAATAAATTTGGTGGAAAATGAAGCTCATCTCCAGCTAAACCAAAACCAACTAAACAAGGATGAGGATTATTTAAAACTTCTTTTGCAGTTCCTTGTACTGACTCTGCTCCTAAATGCCTGATCCCATTCATTATGTAGCGTGAAACAATACCAAAATTCTCTTCAGCTTTTTTGGCAGCATCGTAGACTCCTTCAATAAAAGAATGATAGGTCATGCCTTTTTCTTTAGCATGAGTTGAGGAAATCATCGCTTCGACATAAAGAACATTGTTAGCTGCACAATCTTTTAAATATTCATACGTTAATTCAAAATAATCTTCTGGCGTATGTATGACAGAAGTAACGATGTCATATTTTTTTATAAAATCATAAAAATCATCCCATTGGTATGCATATTTTGAGCCAAATATTTCTTCAGGTATTTCATGATTATTTCGTTTAGCAAATTTCTTACATAATTCTGGCGTAATGGTTGCCTCTAAATGAACATGAATTTCTGCTTTTTTAACTAAATTAAAAATATTCATATAAATAAAATTACCTATATAATAATAATATGGATGCAAGAATAAACAGAAGAAGTTTTGTTTTTGGTGCAAGTTGCTCTTTATGTGGTTCGATGATTTTACCTTCTTGCACACAAGTACCATTAACAAATCGAAGTCAGTTAAATTTATATGATAGTAACCTACCTATAATTTTAATGGGTGGCGGTGTTCTTGGTACTCCAAAAATTTATCCCAATGAAAGAGCTCTTAATCAAGAAGTTGAGAAAACATATTCTAGATTTTTATCAAAAGCTAAAGAAGATAAAATTCTTTTAGATAACACAGATGAGTCAAAAAAAATTGAAGAAATTGGAAGGGAAATTTATACCTCTCTAGATACATTTTATATTAATAAGCGTGAAAAAAATCCTGTAGAAAATTTTAATTGGCAATTTGCTCTAATTGAGTCTGATACAAAAAATGCATGGTGTATGCCTGGTGGTAAAATTGCTTTCTATACTGGTATACTTCCTATTTGTAAAAATGATGACGGGATTGCAGCAGTCATGGGGCATGAAATTGCACATGCATTTGCTAGACATACCGTAGAGAAATTAACTCAAGCATCTATGATGCAGATGGCAACGATTGGAATATCGCGAAGTAAATACGCAGAACTGCTTAATAAATCTTTTAGAGTAGGTAATGTAGGAGGTAATGTTTACAACTCAGTTGTCAAGTATGGTATTTTTCTTCCATTTAGTAGAAGGATGGAAAGTGAAGCTGATTATTTAGGAATGGGATTTATGAATCTTGCTGGATTTAATATTAAGGAACCTGCTAAACTATGGCAGAGAATGATGGCTGGTCAAGAAGTAAGAGTGGCTGAATTTATGGGGTCACATCCAAGTCCTGATAATAGATCTAAAAAGTTTCTTGAATGGGAAAGTGAAATTTTAGATAAATTTCCCCAAGTTTAATTTTAGTGTAATAGGTATTTTATGATTGCTGTTGAAGTTAAAGATCTTACTCACTCTATTAAAAATAAAAAAATTTTAAATAATATTAATTTTAATCTCAATAAAGATAGTATCTCTTGTATTTTGGGACCGTCAGGTAGTGGGAAAACTACTTTATTAAAGCTTATAGCAGGTCTTGAAAAAGTACAGTCAGGGAAAATTATTATTAATGGTGAAGAAGTAAGTAGTACAGCAAAACACTTACCTACAGAAAAAAGAAAAATTGGTTTTTTATTTCAAGATTACGCTTTATTCCCGCATTTGACAGTAAAAGAAAATTTGAGATTTCCAACTAATACAAAAAATTCAACTAATAATGTTGATGAAATTATTGAATTAATAAAATTACCAAATTCACTAGATAAATACCCACACGAGTTAAGTGGTGGTGAACAACAAAGAGTTGCTCTTGCACGATCTATAATTTCACAACCTGATTTACTATTATTAGATGAGCCTTTTTCAAGTTTGGATTTAAGCCTTCGAGAAGAGGTGAGAGATGATACGTTGCATCTTTTACAAAAATCAAATGTGTCTGTAATTATAGTCACTCATGATCCTTTCGAAGCAATGTTTATCTCAAATCATATAAATATTTTTGATAAATCAGGTTCGATTGTACAGTCAGGAACTCCAAATGATCTCTATAACAATCCAAAAAATTCATATGTTACAGGTTTTTTTGGTGAAACAAATAAATTTGAAGGTGTCGTTAAAGAATCTCACATTTACACACCGGTTGGGAAAATTAAAACACCTGGAAATTTAGAAGGTGAAAAAGTTGTGGTACACATAAGACCTCAAGGTATAAAACTCAACAAACAACCAACACCAGTTAATGGAATTAAGGGAACCGTTATGGCATCAAAATTAATGGGGTCATTTAGTTTTATCCATTTATCTGTTTTAGATAATAATAATGAAGTTGTTCATGTTCATAGCCACATGCCTGCTGACTTTAATCCAAAACAATCGTCTGCAGTCGAGATAGAAATTGATAATGAACAGGCTTACATATTTAAGAATTAAGTTTTAGTTTTTTATTGATTTAGTAATTGTTCTGTTAAGAAAAATTACCGGTCCTAATCCAGCAATAACAATAATTAGAGCTGCAAATGCTGACTCCTCCAACATTTCATCAGAGGCATATTGATAAACATAGGTTGCTAGTGTCTCAAAATTAAATGGTCTTAGTAAAAGTGTTATTGGAAGTTCTTTTAAGATGTCTACGAAAACTAATATTCCTCCAACTAGTAAATTTGTATACAGCAAGGGTAATATAATTTTTCTTATACTTTTGAAAAAACTCACACCCATTGTTCTTGATGCATCTAATAAGTTTGGATGAATTCTTGAGATACCTGATGTAATGGCTCCATTACCAACAGCTAAAAATCTTATACTATACGCAAATAATAAAATTATAAATCCGCCAACAGCATAACTCATACGAAAATAAATTAAATCATTAAGCCACCCAACAAATACCACTATTCCAACAGCAAGAATTGTTCCTGGAAAAGCATAACCAGAAGAAGCAAAAAATATTAAAATTTTTTGGAAATTATTTGATTTATATGCTCCAACTATAATCATTAATAAGGATAGCAACATAATAAATGATGAAGAAATGAATGCTAAAGATATACTTGATAGTGTTATTTGAAAAATTTCTAAAAAATTTATTATAGAATAACCTTTAATCACAAAATTCAATAAAATTGAAACAGGTATTATAAAACCAAGGCTTAAAGGTATTAGGCAAATTAAAAACAATAAAAAATTTTTAACACCAGAAACTGTTTGGGTTGGTGTATAAGATGCACCACTATATTTTTCATGAAATTTTCTGCTACGCCTACCCAAATACTCTAAAGTTAAAAGTACTATAACAATCATAAATAAAATACTAGAAATCTGTGATGCGCCAGATAGACTATTCATTCCTAACCAAACATTAAATACGCCTAAGGTTAATGTTTCAATTGCAAAATAATCAACTGTCCCAAAATCAGAAATTGTTTCCATTAGTACTAAGGCCAAGCCAGCAATTATACCTGGACGACCAAATGGAATAGCAACATTGAAGAATGAATTCCTTCCGTAAATAGAACTAGTTTGAAAAAAAGATATAGGTGTCGTTATAAATGATGCTCTAGTCATTAAATATACGTATGGATACAATACAGAAGACATTACCAAAATTGCACCTCCCATTGATCGCACATTTGGAAACCAGTAATCTTTTGAGCTCATCCAACCAAATATGTCTCTTAGCAATGATTGAAGAGGACCGGCATATTCAAAAAAGTCGGTATAAGTATAGGCAATAATATAAGCTGGGACAGCAGCTGGTAATAATAACATCCATTCAAAAAATTTTTTCCCAAAAAAATTATATCTTGTCACTATCCAAGCAGTAGTCAAACCAAAGACTAAACTTAATCCTCCAACACCAAACATTAGAATTATTGTATTCGTAAGATATCTGGGTAAAACAGTAGAAAATAGATGTGGCCATAGTGATGTATCACCTAAGATCGCGTAATAAAATATTGAAAAAATAGGGGCGATAATTACTAAAGCAATTATCGCCACAGAATTAGACCATAAATTAAAATTTATCAAAACAGATAACCTATAATTTACCAGCCTACTCTATCAATGATTTTCTGAGCTATAGGAGCAAGTTCTGCTAGTTTTTCAACAGGCAGTTTATCTTCTTTAAATTCACCCCATGATTTTAACTCATCAGTTAATTGCATATCTGGATTAACCGGATATTCATAGTTTATAGAACTGTAGAGGACTTGCGCTTTTGGCTGAGTAAGAAATTCAAGTAGTGCAATCGCATTGTCTTTATTTTTAGAGTACTTAATCACACCTCCACCAGCAACATTTATGTGATTACCTCTGTCTTCTTGGTTAGTAAAAACTAATTCTATTGAGTTAGCCCATTCTTTTTGTTCTGGATTCTTTTCATTAAATTTCATTTTTCCAAAATAATATGTATTCATTACAGCAATGTCACAAACACCTTCATAAATTGCTTTTGCTTGAGCTCTATCATTACCTTCAGGTTTTCGTGCTAAATTTGCAACGATGCCTGCCGCCCATTCTTCAGCTATAGCTTCTCCATTTGCAGCAATTATTGAAGCTAAAAGTGATCTATTGTAGTCATGGCTGCCAGGTCTTGTACAAATTTTACCTTTCCATTTTGGATCAGATAAATCTTCTATTCTTTTAATTGAGTCTGTAGATATTCTTTCTTTTGATATTGCAACAATTCTAGCTCTCTTTGAAAGTGCAAACCATTTATAATTACTGTCTCTTAAATGATTTGGAATATTCATATTCAAAATATCTGAGTTAATTGGTTGCAAAATATCCTTTTCAACAAATTGGTTTAACCTTGCTATATCAACTGTTAATACCAAGTCAGCAGGTGTATCTTCACCTTCAGCTAAAACTCTTTCTAGCAATCCTTTTTTTGCATGTAAAACATTTACCTTTATGCCAGTCAATTTTGTAAATTCCTCAAAGAAAGGATCTATTAAAATTGGCTGCCTGTAAGAATAAACATTAACCTCTTTGGCAAACAAGTTTAGTGAAATCGTAGATGCAATTAGTATCAATAGTAATCTAAAAATAATTTTCATTTAACCTTCTTTTTTTTGTGGAGATAATAAATATCTCCACGTTATATGATTAAGAATCTTATTAAAAATTATCAGAATACGAATGTAGATCTATATGAATTTTTTTTTAATATCAGTGTTGTTAAAATTCATAAAATTAGATTTATTCTAAATTTAAAGTTAAAAATATTGGGGCCACTTTGGGCCCCTATCAAAACTATTTTATTGAAATAAGTCTAGCTTTTTTTTCTTCTGGAATAATTCTCTCCAAATCAATCGCTAAAAGTCCATTCTTCAATTCAGCATCTTTGACTTTGATGTCTTCTGAAATTGTGAACGATCTTTCAAACTGTCTTGTTGAGATTCCTTTATGGATAACACCATTGCCATTTTCATTAACCACTTTTTCTTTAGGTTTATTTCTAACAGTTAGGTTGTTTTCTTTTAATTCAATCTCAATATCTTCTTTACTATATCCAGCGAGAGCAACTTCAATTTTATAGTTATGCTCATCAACTCTATGAATATTGTAAGGTGGATAATTTGTATTGTATCGTTCCGTAGACTCCAACATTCTATCAAATTCATCAAAAATTGAGTCAAATCCAACAGAGAATGGTCTTAGAGAATTCCAAACGGATAGGTTTCTAGTCATAATAACTCCTTTATTAAGCAAGTTTATTTTGTCCGCACCCACAATGGCATACAGACTTTAATGATGTGGGAATGATTGTGTTTAATTCAAGTCTTTATTATTTTTTTCTTATAAACGATAATCCATCAGATAATGGGAGAAGAGAGAATTCCACTCTTGTGTCATTTTGTATTTTTAAATTTAAATCACGGATAGTTTTTGTTTGAGAGTCTTGTTTAGTTTCGTCAGCAACATCACCGTGCCAAAGCATATTATCAATAATTATTATTCCATTAGAAACTAATAGGTTTAGCGACAGTTCGTAATAATTTGGATAATTATTCTTATCAGCATCTATAAAAATTAAATCATAACTTTGTTGACGATCTATCATGCTTTGCATTACCTCAACACCATCTCCAATAATCGATTCAATTTTTGAACTTATATTATCTAATTCCCAATATTTTTTTGCTAAGGGTAAAAATTCATCTGAATTATCAACAGTTACAATTTTTCCTGATTCAGGTAGACCTCTAGCCAAAAACAAAGAACTCATTCCTGTAAATCTTCCAATTTCTAAACAATTTTTAGCATTAGAAATTTTAGTAATCATTTCTAAAAACTGACCTTGTTCTTTTGCAATCTGCATTTGGGAAACACTACCAAGTTTTAAGGTTTCATTTTCTAGTTCAGTAATTATTTTATCTTCTCGGTAACCTACAGTTTGTAAGTATTGCACAAGTGCTTCATTAATTTCAGTTTGGGTACTCATTAGTTTATGGTTTCAATTATTTCAGATAGTTTGTGAGTTTTTTTATCTGAAATTATGAAACAACTTTGTATTTTATTTATTAAATTATCATCTATATTTTTATTTGAGTATAAACTTAATAAAGGAGTTGAGGAATTTACTTCATCGCCTATATTTAGAACATTATCATATCCAACTCCGTAATCTATTTTATCGGTAACCTGTTTTCTTCCACCTCCAAGTTCAATAAGTATAAGGCCTAATTCTCTGGTATGAATTTTTTCTATCCAGCCTTGTTCACTAGAAAATACATCTTTTCGAACGGAAGTATTTATTAAATCTTTTTCATAAGATGATAAAATATTTTTTGGTCCACCCAAGGCCGCAACCATGATTTCAAATTTTTCTGCAGCTAGTCCATTATTAATAACCGTATTAATTTTATTATAAGCCTCTTCTTTCGAAATTTTATAAATGTTTACCAATAGCGAAGATATTAATTCATTAGTGATCTTTTCTAATCGGTGATCTTTAAAATCATTTTTAATATATTTTATGCATTCTAATACCTCTAGTGTATGACCAGCACTTTTACCTAAGACCTGATTCATATCTGTTAATATAGCTTCGCAATGTAAACCTGCTCCTTTAGCGACTCTTACTAAGGAATTGGATAAATCTCTTGCTATATCAATAGTACTATTAAATGATCCATTACCAACTTTTACATCAAGTACTAAAGATGCAAGACCACTTGCAATTTTTTTTGAAAGAATAGATGATGTTATTAAAGGTAAAGATTCTACTGTACCTACAATATCCCTTATAGAATATAATTTTTTATCAGCTGGTGCTAAGTTAGAGGTTTGACCAATAATTGCACAACCAACGTCTTTTACAACTTTTTTAAAAGTATCTAAATCAGGCTTTGTGTTGTACCCAGGTATTGAATCAAATTTATCTAGGGTACCGCCAGTATGACCTAGACCTCTACCTGAAATCATAGGTACATACAGTCCACAAGCTGCAAGTATTGGCGCTAATATAACGCTCGTCTTGTCTCCAACACCACCAGTTGAGTGCTTATCACAAACCAAATCAGAATCTACAATCTCAGACCAATTAAGTGTATCGCCAGAGTTTGTCATCGCCTCAGTCAAACAAACAGTTTCTTCAGGAGTCATTCCATTTGCAAATATTGCCATGCTCATTGCTGCAATTTGTGCATCTGAAAAAGATCCATTGGTTAAACCGTCTACAAAAAAATTGATGTCTTCTTTTGACAGATCTTGGCTGTCTCTTTTTTTTCTAATTATTTCTTGAGGTATCATCGAATTGAACTTCTTGTATAAATTGTTTAATTAAATTTAAAACATTGTTCTCTGCTAAACTTGCATTCTCTAAAGTTTCTTGATGACTTAATTTTGTTTTATTCATACCAGCAGCTAAGTTGGTAATTACACTGATGCCAATAACAGGAAGTCCGCAATGATTAGCAACTAAAACTTCTGGTACTGTAGACATTCCAACTGCATTTCCACCTATTACTTTTAAGGCATTGATTTCAGCAGGTGTTTCAAAATTTGGTCCTGAGTACATACAATAAACACCTTCATAAATTTTTTGATCTATTTTTTTAGCGACTTGTATTAGCTGATCTCTATAAAACTTATGGTACCCATCACTCATGTCATGAAAGCGAGGGCCATACTCTTCAGCATTGGGGCCAATAAGTGGATTGAAACCACTCCAGTTAATATGATCTTTAATTGCCATTAGACTACCAGCCGGCATAGCTTCATCTAAACTACCTGCTGCATTTGTAACAACTAATAACTTGCACCCAATGTCCTTTAATACTCTTATGGGTGAAGCTAAGCTTTGAGGATTATGCCCCTCATAAATATGTGATCGCCCATACATACAAACAACATTTAAAGTATTTATTTTTCCTAAAACTAATTTACCTGCGTGACCTTTGACAGTTGGCTGTGGAAAATCAGATAATTGTTCATATGAAATTGATTCTTGAATATCTTTTTCTTCAAAAAAATTAGTTAGTCCGCTCCCTAAAATTACACCGATGTCTGGTGAAGTATTACTAGTTATTTCTAAAAATTTTTTGGCCGAAGGTAACATTAAAGATTCTCTGGGCCAAAAGAATCTGGAAGTAATTCTTCGAGCGTAGATGTTTTCATATGACCATTTTCGTTACACATATGAATCTTAATATCTAAAGTAGCAAATTCTCTTAACCTCTGTCTACAACCGCCACAGGGTGAGCATAATAATTCACCTGAACCTATAACCACAACTTCTAAAATTTTTTTGTTTCCATTAGATATCATATTTCCAATTGCTGTTGCTTCGGCACACTGGGATTGAGGATAGGCTGCATTTTCAACATTACAACCAGTAATAATTTTACTATCTTCTGTTAGAAAAGCTGCTCCTACTTTAAAATTTGAATATGGCACATGAGCTTGCTCTCTAACTTTTTTTGCAGCCTTGAATAAACTATCAAAATTTTCTGAAACCATATTCTTGTTTAACATGAAATTACTAAAAAAATTATTTATTTCTAAATCTTAAACAAATCTTGAGACAAATCAGGAAGTTCATCTCCCCAAAAAACTTCTTTACGTAAAAATTCTGGATCTTGGTTAAAACAAACAGACATTGCAGAATTATAAACAGCCCTTGAGTCAATAGTCGAATTTAGATCTCTTCCCTCAAATAATTCTTTCTTTTTTAGTCCAGGCCAATCTGTATAAACTTGAGATTTTTTTAGCAAGCCTCCAGCCATTAGTATTGCACTTCCATATCCATGCTCAGTTCCATAGCCTCCATTTTGTTTTATAGTTCGGCCAAATTCAGTTAGAGTAAGAATAAGAGTATTATCAAACGCTTGACCAAGATTTTCATGTAAAATAGTAACAATTTTATTTACTTCTTCTAGTTCATCAGCATGCGCTCCATCAACACCTCCTTGAGCAGCATGGGTATCAAAACCATCTAAATCAAATACAGCAACTCGAGGACCACTTTGATCTTTTAATTGTTTAGCAGCTTCAAGAGCAAGTTTTTTTCTATCATCAGAGTCAGTAGCTATTTGCATAGACAATGGTCTTTGTCTAATTGTATCAAGTGTAGATTTAATTAGCTCGTTATGCTCACCCTTAAATTCATTATAAATTTGATCTATTAACTTTGTTTCAACAAAATCTGGTGATGGGAAGAAGTTATTATTCTGTGGCACACCTCTTAATAAAAGTGGCATTGGTAAAGATATTGCCAAACCTTTTCCTATAATATTTGAAGCTAGTAATCCCCTGCCAAGCCATCCCGTTTTTTCTTTGTATGGAATGTGTGCTCCAGTTTCCATTAAATTTTGTCCATCAAAATGTGATCTGCCTGTGTAAGGAATATTTGTTGCATGAACAAATGCCGCTTGATTTTTTTGCCAGAGTTTATGAAAAATTTCTAATTTAGGATGAAGGCCGAAGTCGCTGTTCAAATTAAGAACGTCTTCCAGAATGAGTTTTTTTCTTAATTTTTTGAGACGTTTATCTCCAATAACAGGAACAGCTGTTAAACCATCCATTCCTCCACGAAGTGATATAATAATTAGATTTTTTTTCTGCATTGAAGCGAAACTTATTTTTGGAAAATATCCAGAAAAAAACAATGTTGTTGATCCTCCAATTAGAAAATTTCTTCTTGTGCAGTTCATATTTTTAATACTCCTGGCAAATTACAAATGACTCCATACTTTTGACCTAAATCATAATCTGATGTGCCAAATCTAAAATTATCAATAAGAGACGCCATATTTTTATGATCTTCAAAATTATTTTTAAGACAAGATAAAATAAAACCATGGGATCTGTTTCCAGATTTAACAAGCATTGGAAGTTCAACTGAAGCAAACCAAAAGCGGCGTAATAATAATTCTGGCGATACCCAATCTACCTCCAAATCACTCCAACCATTAGGTTGTTTGGCACGATAAGGTGAATGGCCTATTTCTCTAAGTATCCATGATAATTGTCTTTGTCTGTTATTTGGCTTTGACTTGAAAGTATAATTCATTTTTTCAAAAGAAAGTGGAATATTTAAATCAAACATTCTTGATAATTGCATTAACCATATTTCAGGTGGATGAAATTTATGTGTAATCTCATTATACTTGTAAGCTTGCGTTATAACTGCTTTGTGAATTTCAATTAAGCTGCCATTGGATTTGTTCCATGCTTCTATTACTGGATCTATCATTTCTTCTGTTGGTTCATCTGTAATAAAATGCCTGCATAATTTTGTTGAAACAAATTTGATACAGATTGGGTGAGTTGCCAAATCATGAATTACTTTAGCAAGTTCTCTTTTTGCGTCATTTTTATATTTAACTCCTAAAACAATTTTATCTCCTTTTTGATGCATTTCTTGATCAAACCATATATCGCCGGTTTCTAAATTTTTTCTATCCCATTTGTGAGCCCAACCTGTCATGATATAGGCTAATTGAATCACATCTTCCTGTGTGTATCCAGCATTTGGAGATACTGTATGTAACTCTAATAATTCTCTTGCATGATTTTCATTTATAGTTTCTCCCCACTCCATTCCTTTTTTAGAATTAGGACCAAAAGATTCTGAATTATCAAGGTGGTGAATCATACACCATGAAGTCGTAACTGACTGAACCATTTCTTCAAAAGTTTTAACCATGTTAGGTCTAATAATTTCACGTTGATAAGGTCCGGTACTAAACTCTGCTAGAAAATCTTTTTCACTTATTGCAAAATGATTTCCCCAAAAAAGCCAGAAACGCTCGAAAACAGGTTGTTTGGAATACTTTGTTTGAAAATGACGAATAGCATGTTCATTTAATTCAAAATATCTTTCACCAGTTTTTATTCTTAATTCATCTTTTGCTTTTCTATACGCATGTTTATCATTTTTAAATTTTTTTCTTAAAACTTCTCTATCTCCGTACACCCATTCACCATATTTTTTTCTTAAATCTTTTTCTGTTGGGATTGTTCCAGGCCACAAGAGATCAGGTATTCTATCTAATTGATTTATTGCCCAATTAAGAGGATCTTTATATGGTTTTTCATTTGGCGACAGGCCAAACGCTACTCGTCTATAAAAATTTAATGACATATATAAAATAAATAGTTTACATATATTTATAATTTTTAAAAATAAAATTTAATGAAAAATATACCTCTAAAAATTTGTGGCATAACAAATATGAAATCTGTTGAAGTGGCACATAAAAATAAAATAAAATCATTGGGTTTTGCAAGTAAAAATTTAAATGGACCAAACACAGTTAGTGATAAAAAAATACAATCATTAATTAAAGAATGTAAAAATTATAAGATAGAATCAGTGCTTCTGACTCAGTATGTATCTTTAGACAAGCTAATAGAGCAAATAGATTTTACAAAACCGAAGACAATTTCATGTTCATATCATTTTCCCAAAAAAGATTTATTAAAAATAAAAAAAATATTTAGAAGATTAAAAATTGGTATTGCAATTAATCCAGAAAATTTTGATAAAAAATACATTGAATCAATTAGAAAAATTGTTGATGTTATTTATTTTGATATGAATGTTTATAGGAAAAAGAGTATTAAAAAGTATTCATTGGGAAAAAGTATTAAACAAATACAGTTTATAAAAAATAAAAATATTCCAGTTTATATTGGTGGTGGTATAGACAAAAAAAATGTTTCCAACATTCTAAAACAAATAACACCTTTTGGATTAGATATTTCTAGAAGCTTGAAAAATCAGAGAAATTTAATTTCTAAATCAAAACTCAAAGATTTTTTAAATCAAATTTCGGTAGGATAATCGTTTAATAATATATTTATTTTGCAACTCTTTCGATAAGACTTTTATTGATTTTTTTTCAAGTGGATGTCTGAAAAATGGATCGATATCAAGTATTGGATATAACACAAAATCTCTTTCAGCTGCTCTTGGGTGAGGAATTATTAAATTTTTTTTATTAAATATTTGTTTGCCAAAAAAGATAATATCCAAATCAATGTTTCTTGGACCATTGATAATTTTTTTATTTTTTTTTAATTTTTTTTCAATTCCATAAATATTATTTATTAATTCTAATGGCTGCTGGTTGGTTAATAGTTTTATTGCGGTGTTAAAAAAATTACTTTGCGATTTGTATCCATAAGGAGAAGAAACATAAATATTTGCAAATTTTTTTATATTACCAATATTTTCTAACTCTCTAACAGCACACCGTAAATTAAATATAGCATTACCTAGATTTGAGCCAAGTGCGATTATTGTTTCAGTTTGATACACTTAGTGAGTCAGCTCCATATTTTTTTGCTACAGCTGTTTTATTAATTGTAATTTTAACTTTTTTTATTTTAAATTTTTTTTCAAGAACATTGGATGTTTTTATAATTAAATGTTCAAGAGTGTGTGATTTAGACTCCTTTATTAAAGTTTTTAAATATTTTGTAATAGATGAATAATCCTTCACATTATTTATATTGTTTAAATCTAGTGAGTTTTTAACAGGATAACTAAATTCTAATGTTACCTTTAACAACTGTTTTTTCTTTCTCTCTTGAGCAGTGATACCTATGTGTGCACTGATGGATAAGTTTTTAATTTCTACTTTGAACATAGTTTTTCAAAAATTTTTAATGATTGAGACGTTTCTTTTATGTCGTGAACTCTAAATATATCAACTCCCTTTTGATAACAATATAATGCAGAAGCGATTGAACCTCCCAATCTTTGATTTGTTTGACTCTTATCTATGAAGTTGATCCAGCTTTTTCTAGATGATCCCAATAATAATCCATATCCCCTAAACTTAAATTGATTAATTTTTTGCATGATTTCTATATTTTGTTTTAAATTTTTACCAAAACCAATACCTGGGTCAAACCAAACTTTGGATGAAGGAATTTTTATTTTTTCTATTTGTTTAATTTTCTGAAGAAATATTTTTTTAATATCTTGTACAACATTATTATATGAGTGTATTTTCTTTTGCATAGTTTTGGGTGGCGCAGGTGTGTGCATTAAAATTAAACCTGTTTTAAATTTTTTAGTTAAAAAGAATAAATCTTCTGAGCCACCGAAGACATCATTTATTATATGTGCTCCCATATTTAATGCATATTCTTGAGTTTCAATTTTATTAGTATCAACCGATATGACAAATTTATTTTTTGGCAATTTTTTTAATATCGGCTCTAATCTTTTAACTTCTTCTTTGTGTGTTAATGGATCTGAACCAGGTCTTGTACTTTCTGCCCCAATATCAATAATACTTGCTCCATTTTTTATCATTTCTTTGATATTTTTTAGTGCATCTGAACTTTTAAAACTCTTTCCACCATCACTAAAAGAGTCAGGAGTAACATTGCATATTCCCATTACCGTTGGACTAGATAGTTTAAAATTATAATTTCCTAATTTCATTTCAATAATATTTTTGTATATTTTTTTGATAATAAATTATACATTTTCATTGAAGACCTATACCAATTAAATTGTTTAATAAAAGAAATACTAACCACACCTTTACCAGAGCCAACTAGAAGTATTTCACTAAATTGATGTAAACTATAAATATTAATATCTGTTCTATGAATTTTATAAGGTAGATTTTTAATTAAGTATTCTAGAGTAATTCCATGATAATAGTAATTTTTTGGAGTGAATAATTTGTTACCGTTTACAAAAATTAAATTGGTCGTAGAGCCTTCTAAAATTTTGTTGTTAAAATAAAACAGAATTTCTTCTTTTTGTAAATTAATTTTTTTTTGTAAAGAAATTATTTTTTTGTACTGTAAGTTTTTGAAGTTAGGTAAAGCCCGTTGGAATCTAAAAAATTTTGCAGTAAAATACTTATGATCTTTGTGTCGTTTACGTACAGATAATGAGATTATTTTTTTTGTGACTGCAATTCTTAATAGGTGGTCGTAATTTTTAATTTTAGAATATTTATTTAAAAAATTAGTTAAAAAATTTTTTGAAATCTTAACATCAATACCAAAGTATCTTAAATCTTTATTTAGTTTTTTTAAATGCTGATCAACTAAGATAAAATTAGGCTCTTTGCCAAATAGTCTAATGGTTGTAAAGATCCCCTTATACCCCCAAAGAGAATTGAACTTAATTAATTTAAAATTCTTAGCGTGAAATGATTTTTTTAATAAGATATTTTCCATGTGGAGTTAAAAATGAATCTGGGTGAAACTGTAATCCATAGACTTTATTAATATCATCTTCAACCGCCATTGCTACATTTGTTTTTACACAACGCATTGTAATTATCATTGATTGAGAAACAAATGGTTCACCCATTTTTAAGGAATGATATCGACCTCCAAGGAAATTAAAATTTTTTTTAAAAATTGATTTTTCGTTAATAACTTTAATATGACTCTGATAACCATGAAGAATATTTTTTTGTTGAACTATTTTACCCCCTTCACAAAAAACTATTTGTTGGAAACCTAAACATATTCCTAATATTTTTTTCTTTCCTTTATATTTATTGTAAACCTTAGTTGTTAATGGATAATCTTTTGGTTCTCCAGGGCCTGGTGAAAGAACAATGGTCGAAGATTTTTCTAGTTTTGTTTGATCTATTTCATAATAATTTGAAACAAATGTTGGCTCAATATTATCTAGTAGATGAGCTAAATTGTATGTAAATGAGTCTTCGTGATCAATGAGATAAATCATTAGTTAAATAGATCTAAAAGTGATTTAGCTTTAATATAATTTTCATTATATTCTTTTTTTGCAGTACTTCCCAAAATCACACCACTAGCAACTGATAATTCAATATCATTTTTAAAGTTAAGCAGTGTTCTAATCATTATGTTAAATCGCATATCACCATTTGAATGTATAATTCCAAAACTGCCTGTATAAATATTTCTGTCAAATTTTTCTTTTCTATTTAAAAGTTGAATAGTACTAATTTTTGGACAACCAATGACTGAACCACCTGGCATTAAAGAAGAAATTATATCATGGTTACTCATTTTATTTTTTATAACTCCCTTGATTGTTGTAACATAATGAAAAAGATCTCGATATTCCTCAACCTTTTTGAGTTTATCTATTTTTACAGATCCTGTTTTACAAATTTTAGACAGATCATTTCTTTCCATATCAACAATCATGTTATGTTCTTTGGTTTCTTTTTCATTTCTTCTAAAAAATGTGAGAGCTTTATTTTTACTTAACTGCTTTCTTTTTCTTAATGTTCCAGCAATTGGTTTAGTTTTAATTGTATTACCTTTTTTCAAAATAAGCGTCTCTGGTGAACAGCTTATGATATTATAGTTTTTTTCTCTGATAAGAAAACTTTCAGGTGATTCATTCATCTTCATTAGTTTCCAAAAAAGATCGATAGAATTAATATTACCTTTTTTCGAATAAGTTTGAGCTATTTTAATTTGATAAGTTTTTCCTTGTTTAATATTTTTAGAGAAATCATTAAATAGTTTAGAGTACTGCTGTAAAGATAAATTAAGATTAAACTTTTTATTTAACTGTAAGTATTTTTTCGTACTGATACTTATATTTTTAAAATTGGATTTAGTACTTTTAATTGTTATTTTTTTACCAATACTAATTTTGGTTTGTGGCTTGTAAAATACACCGCTATGAAAATTTTTAGATCGCTGTTTTGGAAACTTTATTCCTATATTTTCACAAAGAAGTTTATAACCAAAGAAACCAACATAACAATTCAATTCTTCAATTTTAGATTTTTTTGATTTAGATTGGGTATTAAGAAAATATTTTAGATTTTTTTTATTAATAATAATTCTTTTAGAAAAATCAGTATAGATGTCATAACCCTTATCAGTTTTGTAAATTATAAGAGGTTTATCTGATTGATATAGCCTATTTAGATATTCTTTATTGTTCAGCACTTGATTCTATTATAATTAGGATATTTATATGAAAAGTTTTTTTACTAAAATATTCTTTTTTTGCTTAACAGTCACATGGTCATTAGGTCTTTTTGCACATGGAACTATCATTTTTCCAAATGTAGAACATGGTGAAGGTTACATTGATGTTAAAATATATGACTCAAAAGAAAGCTTTTTGGATGAAGAATTAGCAATTGAGAGCGTTAGAAAAAGAGTGCAAAGGGGCGAGGTTGTTGTTCCTTTGAGTAAGATCCATGAGGGAAAAATAGCAATTGTTGCGTATCACGATGAAGATTCAGACGGAAAATTAAAGACTGGGTTATTCTGGAGATCAAAAGAAGGTTTTGCTTTTAGTAATAATTATCAGCCAAAAGGTCCCCCGTCATTTGAAAAAGCTGCAATCATTTTAGTTCATGGCGAACCCGTGGTAATAGAACTTAATTATTAAAAATTATATTGATGTCATTACAGATACAAAACACATTAAGTGGTAAAAAAGAATTTTTTAAACCAGTTAATCCAGATCATGTAAGAATATATGCGTGCGGTCCAACTGTTTACAATTTTGCACACATAGGTAATGCGCGTATGGCAGTTGTAAATGATTTATTAGTCCGTGTATTAAAAACTCAATTTAAACAAGTGACCTATGTATCTAATATCACTGACATTGATGACAAAATTATAGAAGCTTCTAAAGAAACTGGTGAGGACATAAGTGTTATCACAAATAAATATACAGAGATTTACAATAATGACATGAGCGCACTCGGTGTTAATCTTCCTGATATTCAACCAAGAGCAACTGATCACATTAAAGAAATGATCGAATTAATAAAAAGATTAATCGATGAAAATAAAGCTTATGAAAAAGAGGGTCATGTTTTATTTCATGTACCTAGTTTTGATAAATATGGAATTCTTTCAAAAAGAAATAGAGATGAACAAATAGCTGGAAGCCGTGTTGAAGTGGCACCGTTCAAGAAAGATCCTGCAGATTTTATTTTATGGAAACCATCTCCTTCACCCTTACCTGGTTGGGATTCACCTTGGGGATTTGGAAGACCAGGATGGCATTTAGAGTGCTCCGTTATGTCAGAAAAATCATTAGGTCTTCCTTTTGATATCCATAGCGGTGGTATTGACTTGGTTTTTCCACATCATGAAAATGAAATAGCACAAACATGTTCCATATCAGAAAATAAAGATCCTAAAGATTTTGCAACCTATTGGTTTCATAATGGGTTTGTTAATGTTGAGGGAGAAAAAATGTCAAAGTCAATTGGCAAT
>CACAAZ010000009.1 GCA_902530685.1 uncultured Alphaproteobacteria bacterium
AGATTTTAAGTGATAATTCACTTCATATAGAAGAAACAATTATTATTGAAGATAGTGGAGTAGGAGTTAAAGCAGCTGCTTCTGCAGGACCAAAGGTATTTGGACTAACAGCAGGAAAACATTGGCATAAAAATAGAGATAAAAATGAATTATTTGACAATGGTGCTTTGAATGTGTTTAGTGATTATGAAAGTCTGAGTAAGGCGATAGAGGAACTTTAATGGGTCCAGATGTAAAAGGAAATCCACTTTATATTTCAATATATCTTTTGATAGCTTCCTTTATTTTAGGTGAATTTATTTTTCCTAAATACCCACTTTTGTATGTTCTTAATCTTTTAGGAGTATTAATTATTATTTTAACGCCTCTTGTATTTCTTTCTTCAAAAAATGCATTTAAAATTCATGAAGAGAAATTACTTCCTCAAACTGAAACAAACAAAATTATAAAAACTGGAATTTATGCTTATTCTAGAAATCCAATTTATCTATGTTTTGTATTATTTCATTTTGGAATGTTTCTCACTTTTGAAAATACTATGTATTTTCTTTGTTCTATAGGATTATTTTTTTGGTTAAATAATTTTGTAATATATGAAGAAGAAAAGTATTTGAAAGATAAATTTGGAGATGAATATGAGAGATATTGTGTTTCTGTTAAAAAATGGTTTTTCTTCTAGTTAAAGTTTATTGAGGATATTTTATGATTTTTTTCAAATTTAATAACAATTTGAGCTTTTTTATTTAGATCTTTCATCATCCATTTAGTTATCTTTTCATAATGTTGAACAAAAACTTTAATTTCTTTTGCGGACATTCTTTTGGACTTTTTATTTTTTGATTGATTATTTTTTTCTTGTTTCAATCGCCATTTATAAACATTATTAAAAGAAGATGTTTTTAAAAAAATAAGTTCATCAAACAGTTTAAATAATGTTTTATATTCTACCTTCAATTTGTTATTATAGAAATTTCTCCATTGATTATTTGGGTCATTAATTTTTTCTAAATAATTTACATTTCTGTAAAGAAATTTTTTGGGAATTTCTGAGCTACCACAGCACCAACCTTCTAAAAAAAGAATATCACATTTAGTGTTAATAGTTTTTTTTGATTTTGATTTATCATCAATTAACTTATCAAATAGAGGGATTGTTATTGGGTACTTTTCTTGATTAAATTTATTTATATTTTTTATTAATTTGACAATATCATGTGTACCTGGAACTCCCCTAGTCATTAACAAGTGATGTGTTTTTTCTGATAATAGTAATCGCTGTTTTTTTGATAAATAATAATTATCTAAACTAAGCAAAAGTACTTTTTTATTATAAAATTTTTCAATAGTTTTAGAAATTATATTAATAAATGATGATTTTCCAATGCCCTGAGAACCTCCAAATAAGAATTTTTTTGATTTACTAGAGCAAATATAGTTTATGATAGGAAGTAATTTATCTTCTATGTACTTTTTGGAAAATTTTTTATTATATGTAATGTGTATTTCTTTTTGAATATAGTTTATTAATGCACTCATTTAAATTTATTTATAAACAAAATATTTATACATGAAATTTCTTTTTGATTTAGGTGGCGTTTTTTTTGATTGGGATCCACATTATTTTTATAAAGATGTATTTATAGACAATGATGAGAGAGAGAATTTTCTAAATAATATTTGTAACGATGAATGGAATTTAAAACAAGATGCTGGAAGACTTATAAAAGAAGCAGAAAATGATCTAATAAACAGATTTCCCGATTATGAGGATAAAATAATGCTATATTATAAAAATCATCATAGAATGTTCAGAAAAATCTTTAAGAATTCTGTAGATATTTTAAATGAGTTAAAAAATAAAAAATATGAGTGCTATGTTTTGTCAAACTGGTCTTGGGAAACATTTCAGGGTATGGATAAAAAATATCCATTTTTAAATAAATTTGACGATTTGATAATTTCTGGAAAAGAAAAATTAGTGAAACCTGATGTCCAAATATATAAATTAGCAATAAATCGTTTTAATTTAATTCCAGAAAAAACTGTATTTATAGACGATAAAAAAGAGAATATTGAGTCTGCAAATAAATTAGGATTTTTAACTATACATTTAACTAACCCCGAAACAATAACTCAAGAAATTAATAAATTTATTTAATTTGAGTATGAATGAATCTTTTGATATTTTAATTATTGGTGGTGGTATTAATGGTGCTGGAATCGTTAGGGATGCATCAGGAAGAAATTTAAAAGTCTGTTTGGTTGAAAAGAATAAAGTTGGCTCTGCTACTTCATCTTGGTCTACAAAGTTAATACATGGGGGATTAAGGTATCTTGAAAATTATGAATTTCGTCTTGTTCGTGAGTCTTTAAAGGAAAGAGAAGTTATTAAAAGAATTGCTTGTGATATAACTACACCTATACCATTTATTATACCCTATCAAAAATCTTTAAGGCCTAAATGGATGATTAAACTTGGCTTATTTTTGTATGATAATCTTGGTGGAAAAATGACAATACCAAAATCTTCAACAATAAATATTAAAAAAGAAATTCCAAATATTTTAAAAGATCAATATAAAACTGGTTTTCAATATTATGATTTACAGATTGATGATAAAAAACTTGTTGAATTAAATATTTATGACGCAGAGAAAAATGGAGCTACAATTATAGAAAATAGAAAAGTTATAAGGGCAAAACGAAATAAAAATATTTGGGATATAATACTTGATGATAACACAGTACTTCAGACTAAAATTCTCATAAATGCTGCTGGACCCTGGATAAATGATATCTTAACCAAGGTAATCAAATTAAATTCAAAAAAATCAATAAGACTTGTAAAAGGAAGTCATATTATAACAAAAAGTCTTTACAAACAAAAAAGAGCCTTCACTTTGCAAAATGATGATAATAGAATAATATTTGTAATACCTTATAAAGAAAAATATTCTCTAATTGGTACTACTGAAACTGAGGTTTTTTCTCCTGAAAATCCTAAAATTGATGATAGTGAAATTGATTATTTAATAAATTCAGTAAATAAATATTTTATTAAACAAATATCAAGAGATAATGTGCTAAGCTCTTATTCTGGCATTAGGCCTCTAATTGAAGATTTTAAAGAAGCTTCAAAAGTTACTAGAGACTATGTATTTGATTTAAATGAAGATGACTCACAAGCCCCATTGCTAAACATTTATGGAGGCAAACTTACAACTTACAGAAAATTAGCTGAAAATGTTCTCCTTACTCTTAATAAATATATTGTTGTAGATGATAAAAATTCATGGACTGCTAATCATAAACTATAATTGGTATTCCTCTTAAATAATTTTTTAAATTTGGTGGGCAGAAAAGTTTTATAAGAGGAATACTTCTTATAGGAGGAAATAATATGAACTCTCTGCCCACTTTATTTTAGCTAAAATAGATTAAAGAGTATAAAAATATTTAAAAATTAAAGTATTGCCTCTTAAATAAGAGACAATACATAATTCGATTCTAATTATAAAAACGCTTGATTTGATGTATCAAATAAATGACATCTATTAGCAGGGAAACCTACTTTAACAGTATCTCCAACTTTTATAGAAGAATTACCTTCGGTTTCAACAACTAATGGTTCACCATCTTTTTCCAAATAAAGGAATGTGCCTGAACCAAGTTTTTCTACAACAAAAACTTTACTTTCCCAACTTCCATCTGCCTGTTCATTGACAACCAAATGCTCTGGCCTTATTCCAAGCGTAACGCTCTCTCCTTCAGAAGCAGATGCTGACATTTTTGGAACTGATATTTTCGACATTCCCATTAAATCAACTTCTGTACCATTTCCACTTTTACTTGTAATTTTAGTAGATATAAAATTCATTTTGGGTGAGCCTATAAAACCACCAACAAACATGTTATTTGGTTTTTCATAGAGATCCATTGGAGAACCTTTCTGAGAAACAATGCCTGTATCTAAAACAACAATATCATCAGCAAGAGTCATTGCCTCTGTTTGATCATGTGTTACATAAATCATTGTTGCTTCAAGTTCGTTATGAAGTTTTGCAAGTTCAACTCTCATTTGCACTCTTAAAGCAGCATCTAAATTTGAGAGTGGCTCGTCAAAAAGGAAAACTTTTGGTTTTCTTGTGATAGCTCTACCAATAGCAACTCTTTGTCTCTGACCACCAGAAAGTTGTTTAGGTTTTCTTTTAAGATAATCTTCAATTTGCAATATTCTTGCAGCTTCGTTTACTCTTTCATTAATTTCATCTTTAGATCTTTTTTCTAATTTTAAACCAAATGCCATGTTGTCAAAAACAGTCATGTGCGGGTACAGAGCATAGGATTGGAAAACCATTGCAATATTTCTTTGTTTGGGAGGTAAATCATTTACTATTTGTCCATCAATTGAAATAGTACCAGAATTAATATCTTCTAAACCTGCAATCATTCTAAGCATTGTTGATTTACCACAACCACTTGGTCCAACTAAAACAGTAAAAGATTGACTTTTAATATCTAAAGAAACATCCTTAATGACATGAACGTCACCAAAGTATTTGTTGACTGTATTAATATTTATATCGGCCACTTCATCCTCCTTTGAGCGATCTTTCAAGCGAAGAACTTACATTAGTTCTTATATATTGTTTATATCAATCCAAGAATTATTGTCATTACTTTTTATACAGGAATCTATTATTTTTTGAATTTTTGCACCCTGTTTGAAATCTGGTTGTATATTCTTATTAATTTGAATAGATTTTATAAAATTTTCATAATTATTTGATGTTTTTGGACAATCTATAGTTTGCCAGGACATTCTATTAATATTTTCAGCCTGACATATATGAAGAGTCGTCCATTTTGTTCGCTCTTCGTCAAGTTCTACTTTAACACTACCCTTAGTGCAAAACACTTCTAAAATTAGAGAGTTAGCGTGACCTGTTGCATATCTTGTATTGGTTATTGTTCCAATCGCCCCATTTTCAAATCTAACAAGTGCGTTAAATCCATCATTCGCATCCAAAACATAGTTTTTAATTCTCTTTCCTTTATCTTTATAAGTTTTCAGATCTGCAAAAACTTCTTTTATATCTCCAACTGCATTTACTGCAAAATCAAAAATATGCACTCCTGTATCACCTAGAGCGCCATTACTTCCATGTTTTTTTGAAAGCCTCCATAACCATTTATCTTCCTTTCTCCAATCACCCCATTTATTACTTGCCAGCCAAGATTGATAGTAACAAGCACTAATATGTCTTGGAATACCAATTGCACCTGATTTAATTGTATCAACTAATTTTTGGTAAGCGCTTGCTTCTCTATATGTAAAATTTACCATATTTATTTTTTTTGATTTGGATGCAGCAGCAACCATTTCTTTTGCATCTTCATAATTTTCAGCTAAAGGTTTTTCACAGAAAATATTATATCCTTTTTCTAAAATCTGTAGTGTAGTTTCTTTATGAAACTTATCTGGCGTTGTATTGCTTATACCATCAAAATTTTTTTCTTTTTCAAGCATTTCCCCTAAAGTTAAGTACCCTCTAATGTTAAGCAATTTGTATTTATCAAGAAATATATTTAAGTTTTTTTCGTTAGTATCACATACAGCTTCTACATTGACATCTTTAATTTTTTGAAATTCATCAAGGTGTCTTGAAGAAATATTACCTGTTCCTACAATACCCAATTTCATTTTTATTTCTTTGTAGGATGATCAACTGAAAAACCTTTTTTTCTTATATTTTCAATTGGCTTAGATCTATTACTTTTAGGTGTTGGGGAATGAATATCTTCCCAAAGCATTTTATTTTTTGCTTTAACAAAATGAATGGCATTAGTTATAATTTTTTGTATATTTTTATTATAGTATGTTGGATATGCTTCATGTCCGGGTCGAAAATAAAAAATTTGACCATTACCTCTTTTATATAATAATCCAGATCTAAAAGTCTCTCCACCCTCAAACCAACTTGTAAAAAGTGTTTCATCAGGTGAGGGTACTTGAAATGGCTCTCCATACATTTCTTCCATTTCCAAATCGAAGTAAGGTTCTAAACCTTCACATATGGGGTGCGCAGGATTACATACCCATAATCTCTCCCTTTCTCCATATTCCCTCCACATTAAATTACAGTTAGTTCCCATTAGTCTCTTAAATATTTTTGAGTGATGCCCTGAATGTAAAACAATAAGGCCCATTCCCTCTAAAACTCTTTGTTGAATCAAGTCTACTGTTTTTTCAGAAACTTTTTCGTGAGCTTTATGACCCCACCAGATGAGTACATTGCAATTTCTTAACCTGTCTTTACTTAAGCCATTTTCACTTTGTTCTAAGGTAGCAGTTTGAATTTCTAATCTATTATCTTTTGATAAGAAATCTTTTATACAATTATGAATTCCTTTTGGATAAATTTTTTTAACCTCTTGATTTTCTATTTCATGAATATTTTCGTTCCAAATAATTACACTAGTCATACTATTGGTTTATTAATATATTATATAAATTCCAAATCATTTTGGAGTCAAGGAAAAGATATACTAATTAACCTTTAAATAATATTAGAATATATAAATTGTTGTTTTAAAAAATATTGTAACTATATTAAAATTATGGATGATTGGAAATTTGTTTGCAATAAAGATCAAATTGAGTTTGAAGATTTAATAAGATTTGATCATGCTGATAAAACTTATTGCGTTTATAATATAAAAGATGGTTTTTTTGCAACTGATGGTATTTGCACCCATGAAGAAGTTCATCTTGAGGACGGTTTAGTTACAGATGATGAGATCGAATGTCCAATGCATCAAGGAATTTTTAACATTAAAACAGGAGAAGTCATACAAGACCCTGCATGTGAAGCTCTAAAAACTTACGAAGTTAAAGTTGAGAACGATAAAGTTTTTATTAAGATTTGATATTTTTATCCTTTTACTGAACCAGCCACCAAACCTCTAATAAAATATCTCTGAAGAGCAAAAAATATAAATAAAGGCACTGTCATTGAAACAAAAGCACCTGTTGTTAAAATCTCCCAATTCTCACCTCTGGAACCTAGCAATTCTTTTAATTTTGCAGTTAATATTATTTCACTAGGAACTTGGTCTAAGAATACTAAACCTACTAATAGATCATTCCAGCACCATAAAAATTGTAAAATAAATATTGAAGCAAATGCAGGTATAGAAAGAGGAATAATTATGCGTAAAAAGATATCATAATGAGAAGCGCCATCAACTTTAGCGGCCTCCATCATTTCATTAGGTAAGCTTTTTAAAAAATTTCTTAATAGAAAAGTAGTTGAGGCTAATCCAAAACCAGTATGTGCCATCCATACACCTGGATAAGACTTAGCAGCCACTCCAAATAATGCCCCAACATCATTATAGATTGTTAGTATTGGTATTAAAGACATTTGAAGTGGTACAACAAGTGATGCAATTATTATTGCTAAGAGAGTATCTCTTCCATAAAATTTCATCCAAGTTAAAGAATATGCGAAGAAAGAGCATATTATTAATGGAATTAGTGTTGAAGGTAATGCTACTGCCATTGTATTAACAAAAGCTCTGCCAATTCCTTCTTTGAATAAAACTTCTCTGTAGTTTTCAAAAGTAAATGCAGGAGGGCTTAATGATGTAGTAAATAATCTTTTACCTTTTTTCTTTTTAAATTCTATTTTTGATCTCCATTCATAATTTCCATCTTCATCAATAAAAACTTCACTTTTATCTTTAAAAATTGCAACATCGCCGATATTATATTCATTAATTTTTTTAGAGGTAATTCCAAAACTTTGTATTTTTTTTCCTGAATTTTCTTTGAATAAATTTCCTTTAATTTTAAAAAAACCATCTTCTTCGATTTGGCTTTCCATCCCTGACATTCTATAAATTTCATTTACTTCTGTAGTAGTCAAAGAAGTCCACCATCCACTTATAGCTAATAAATCTTTATCTCTTAAAGAGCTAATAAAAAGACCAAAAGTAGGAATGATCCATATAATCACAAAGAACAAAAGCAATAATTGAGAAAAGATAGATGATAATGAAAATTTCTTCATTAAATTTTTTGTTCCTGTCTGTGTTTGTATAAATTCCATGCTAAAATTGGTATGACACCAATCATAATAACAATAGCTAAAACACTTCCTCTTCCTGAGTCACCACCACCCCTAAACATCCAATCATACATTAAGTTAGCTAAAACTCCTGTCTGCCATTCACCATTTGTCATTGCAAAAATAATATCAAATATTCTTAAAACAATTATTGTAATCAACGTCCAAATAACAAGGATTGTTTGTTCCAAATAAGGAATTATAATTGAGAAAAATATTTTTAACTCACTAGCACCATCAATTCTTGCTGCTTCAAGCATCTCCTTTGGTATACTTCTTAACGCCGCACTAAAAATCACAAGAGCTAATCCAGTCTGTATCCAAATCATTATAGCCATTAAAAAGAAATTGTTCCACATTGGGATTGTTAGCCAAGCTTGTGGTTCATAACCAAATGAAACAATAATAGCATTTAGTAATCCAATTTGTGTATTTTCAGGACCTCTATATTCATAAATAAATTTCCAAATTACACCTGCTCCTACAAATGATATTGCCATAGGCATAAATATGATAGATTTTGCAATAGAGCCCCACCAAATTCTATCAGCTAAATTAGCAATGACTAATCCAAAAAAAGTACTTAAAGTTGGGACAACTAGTAACCATACTAAATTATTTAATATACTTCTTCTAAATTCAGGATCATTGATTGCCCATTTATAATTGTATAGTCCGACAAATTCTCTTCCAAATTTGTCATAAAAGCTAAGCCTAATAGTTTCAAATACTGGATATAAAATAAAAACAAATAAAACAATAAATGCAGGTGCTATAAAAACTATGACTCTGATTGAATTTTCAATATTATATCTCTTCAGAGTTTTATTACCATAAATATCTAAAATATAATTTGAGATATGAAAGTAGGCTATAAAAAGTAATATTCCTAAAAAAACAATGAATAGTAAATTCAGAATAGTCATTAGTGATTAAATATATAAAAAGAACAGGCGAACAAGTTAATTGTTCGCCTGTTAATAATGGAAAAGTTACTTAATTGCGTCCCAACTATCTTGAATCGCATCTGCTACATCTTGGGCAGATTTTCCATTAGTATAGTCAACCATACCAGTCCAGAAAGTACCTGCACCAATAGCACCAGGCATTAAGTCTGACGCATCAAATCTAAATGTTGTTGCGCCTGTTAGAATTTCACCTAGTTTTCTAAAAGTTTCACTGGCATATTTACTGCCATCAACACCTTTATGAGGTGTTAGGAAGCCGCCTTTAGCCATCCAATACTCATGAGCTTCAGGATGCATTAAAAATTTAATGAACTCTATTGTTGCTTGGTTATCATTAGTAGCAGCTACTAATGTTCCAGCTCCAAGTACAGGAGTTCCTAAATCTTTAGTTGCATATGCAGGGAAATAAAAGAAATCATAATCAACGCCAGCTTCAACACCTTCAGGGAAGAATGCAGGTATAAAGCTAGCTTGTCTATGCATCATACACTCTGCTGGTGAAGTGAAAAGTCCATTTGGTGCATCTCTAAAATCAGTAGTTGCAACTGCTTTAGATCCACCATTTACAAACTTATCGTTCAACGCAAAAGTTCCAAAGAAATTCATTGCTTCAATAACTCTTGGGTCATTAAAAGGCATTTCGTTGGATACCCACATATCATAAACATCAGGCGAATGTGTTCTTAACATGATATCTTCCATCCAGTCAGTTGCAGGCCAACCAGTTGCTGCACCTGAACCTAGACCAATACACCATGGAGTATTTCCATCAGACGCCATTTGTCTTGTTAGTGCAATTAACTCTTCCATAGTTCCAGGAACTTCGTAACCATTGTCTTCGAAGTTATCTGGTGAGTACCAAACTAAACTTTTAACATTTGTTCTGAAGAAAATTGCATTGAATTGGTCGGTACCATTTTCATCTGCATAAGTTGAAAGATCAATCCATGATTGACCAGCAGCATAATTGTCTAACACCATTTGTTTTATGTCATCTCCTAGAGGAACTAATCCCCCCATCGCTGCTGCATTTGCAGCTAGACCTGGTTGTGGAAATACAACTAAATCTGCAGCACTTCCTGCTTTTAGATCAATCATAACTTGTTGCTCAAAACTATCTGAGCCACCATATTCAAAAGTTGCTCCAGTAGCCTTTTCAAATATAGCACCTACTTCTCTCATTATTTCTTGTTCTGGTGATAACCAAGGACCAAACATAACAACTTTTTGTCCGCTTAGATCCGGACCAGTATAAGCATGGCCTCCTGCTAATGCAGAAAAGCTTATAAAAAATGATGAGAAGGTAACTAATAGAATTTTAAATAATTTTTTCATTATTCCTCCATATTTATAAATATAAACATACATTTTACCAAAACGTTTTGGTTGTCAATTTATTATTTGTCAGTTATTCATTATTTTGATGAATATTAAGGAATTAGCAAAAAAACTTGATCTATCCATAACCACTGTATCTAGGGCACTTGGAGGTTACTCAGATGTAAGTGACAAGACAAGAAAAAGGGTAAAAAAATATGCTTCAAAATATCAATATAGCCCCAACCCTTATGCTAGTATTTTGGCATCTGGTAAAACAAATACAGTAGGATATGTTCTACCAATATATGGCACTAATTCAAGCACCCTTAATCAAGGCAACTTTTTTCAGTTTGTGTCAGGTATGTCTGATGAATTGTTCTCTGAAAGTATACAATTACAAATTTTGTTTGCTAAAAGTGAAAATGAAGAAATAAAGGCTTATGAAAAATTAATCTTAGAGCAAAAAATTGAAAATATTGTGCTACAAAATATTAAAATAAATGATAAACGAATTGAATTTTTAAATAAACATAAAATAAATTATGTTGCTTGGGGAAAAACAAAATCCAATAAAAATTTTTCTTGGGTAGATTTAGATAACTCTGGAGCAATTGAAACAATTACAAATTATTTAATAAAAAAAAAACATAGAAATATTGCATATATTAATATTTCAGAAAAATATAATTTTGCAAATGAAAGAAAATTGTCATTTTTAAGAACTCTCAAAAAAAACAAAATTAATTTTAACAAAAATTACTACGCATCAGTTAAACTTGAGGAGCCTGAGAAAAGTTTTGAAATAATCAAAAATATGTTAAAAAAAAATAAAAAAATATCATCGATAATTTGCTCAACTGAATATTCTGCCTTGAGTGCTATTAAAGCTTGTAACTATTTGAAATTAAAAATTGGTAAAGATATATCAATTATAACTTTTGATGGACCTTTAGTTAGAGATTTAAGCTCACCTCCAATCACTGCTGTATCCTTTCCAGTAAAAGAGCTTGGGAAAAAAGCTATTAATATCCTTTTAAATAAGGCAAAAAATCCTAATAAAATTGAAAATTATCTAGCTAAAGTTAATATTATTGAGAGAGGATCTGTTCATTATTGTGATTAAACAAATATACATTTTTTTATAATTGTCATTTAACAGAACTGTAATCAGGTTTATAGGATTACAATGAAATTAGCAATTGTTGGAACAGGATATG
This sequence comes from uncultured Alphaproteobacteria bacterium, assembly GCA_902530685.1. Classification (GTDB taxonomy): domain Bacteria; phylum Pseudomonadota; class Alphaproteobacteria; order HIMB59; genus CACPNW01. Next base: position 11,638 of record CACAAZ010000009.1, read on the forward strand.
TAGGTTTAGTATCAGGCGCTTGTTTTGCTGAGTTTGGATATCAGACTGTATGTATTGATAATAATATATCTAGAATTGAAAGTTTAAAATCTGGGAAATGTCCATTTTTTGAACCAGGGATGGATAATTTACTTTCAAAACATCTAAAAATTACTAAACTTCTATGTTTTTCTTCATCACTTAGTGAGTCAATAAAGGACTCTGATATAGTTTTCATTACAGTAGGAACTCCTAGTAGAAGACTAGATGATCAAGCTGACTTGAGTCATGTATGGTCTGTTTCAAAAGAAATAGCAAAAAATATAAATAAATATTCTCTTATTGTTACAAAATCAACTGTTCCAGTAGGTACTTCAAAAGAAATAAAAAAAATTATTGGCAGTATTATTTCTGATGATCTTTTTGATGTTGTATCCAATCCTGAATTTCTGAGAGAGGGATCCGCAATAGACGATTTCATGAGACCTGATAGAGTTGTAATTGGAACAGAAAATGAAAAATCTAAAAATATTATGAAAGAACTTTACAGACCCTTATATCTTAAAGAAACACCTGTTTTTTCAACCTCAATTGAAACTGCCGAAATTATAAAATATGCATCTAACAGTTTTTTAGCCACAAAAATTAGTTTTATTAATGAAGTTGCAGATTTATGTGAAGCTGTTGGAGCAAATGTTCAAGATGTATCTAAAGCAATGGGAATTGATAATAGAATTGGTGATAAATTTTTAAATGCCGGTCCTGGATATGGAGGCTCTTGTTTCCCTAAAGATGTGAAAGCTTTTTATTCTACAGCTAAAAAATTTAATGTTGATTTATCAATTATCAATGCAGTTCATAAATCAAATCAAATTCGTATAAAAAAAATTAGTAATAAGATTATTAGTAATGTTAAAAAGAGTTCATTATTATCCTTTTTAGGGTTAAGCTTTAAACCTAATACTGATGATATAAGGGAATCATCATCTGTCAAACTTGCAAATTACTTATTTGAGCAAGGTTATACTATCAATTGCTTTGATCCTGTTGCTATGGAAAATACAAAAAAAGAGTTTAGTAATTTTAATTACTTTAATACAGCTCAAGAAGCATGTAATAATGTAGATGCAATTATAATAGGAACAGAATGGAATGAATTTAGGGCACTAAATTTTTCTGAAATCAGTAAACTAGTAAAAACAAAAAAAATATTTGATTTAAGAAATATTTATAATAGATCACAATTAGAAAGACTAGGTTTTGAATATCATGGAACAGGCAAATAAATATAAAATTGAAGAATTTGATCCTGAAATTTTAAGAGAATATGACATTAGAGGTATTGTAAATAAAAATATTACTGAAAATACTGCTTATACTATTGGAAGAGTTTTTGGTTATGTCGTCAATGATAAACTAGCATCAAATAATATTGCACTTGGTTATGATGGAAGGCTCACATCTCCTAAATTACATAAAGCATTAAGTTCAGGTTTAATAGACTCTGGAGCACATGTTAAATCCATAGGTGTATGCCCTACACCTATGTTATACTTTGCTGATTATTATCTTAATACAGATGCAGCAATTATGATAACTGGTTCACACAATCCATCTGAATATAATGGTTTTAAAATGGTTGTAAATAAACAAAGTTTCTTTAGTGAAAATATTCAAAAATTTCAAAGTATAATTAAAAATGCAAAATTAGAAAAAAAAGAGGGTTCTTTTAAAGAAATCAATATTATAAATTCTTATGTAGATAGAATTCTTAAGAATATTTCTCTAAAAAAAAAATTGAAAATAAGTTGGGATATAGGCAATGGCGCAATGGGAGTTGTTATTAATAAATTAGTATCAAAACTTAATAACACAGAAAATATATTATTAAACCAAGAAGTAGATGGTAATTTTCCAAACCATCATCCTGATCCAACAGTTCCAAAAAATATGTTACAATTGATTGATTCCGTAAGAAACAATAAATGTGACATTGGCTTAGCCTTTGATGGTGATGGAGATAGGTTGGGAGTAGTAGATAATGATGGTAATATTGTTTGGGCAGATCAATATATGTTAGTTTTATGTTCTGAAATATCTAATTTGTATAAAAATCCTAAGATAATTATGGACGTAAAATGTAGTAAAGTTTTTTTTGAGGAAGCAAAAAAGTTAGGCTGTCAACCTATAATGGAAAGGACAGGTCATTCACCAATAAAAGAAAAAATGAAAGATATAGAATCACCTTTATCTGGAGAAATGAGTGGACACGTTTGTTATGGTGATGATTTTTATGGATTTGATGATGCAATGTATGTTTCCTTAAGGCTGTTAAGAATATTAAGTAACAATGAATTAAACTTACAAGAGATAATCAATAAATATCCTAAGACTTTCTCTACGCCGGAAACAAGATTTGATGTTAATGAAACAAAAAAATTTAAAATTATTGAAGAAATAAAAGAAAGAATAAAAAAATTAGAAGGAAAAATAATTGATATTGATGGAATTCGAGTTGAAAATAATGCAGGTTGGTTTTTAATGCGAGCTAGTAATACACAAAACCAACTAACCTGCCGTGCAGAGTCAACGTCTCAAGAAGGACTCAAATCTTTAATAGCAATAATCGAAAATCAACTATCCCTTAGTGGTGTAGATTATAAATTTACAATCTAACAAAACAATCGCGCTTATATTTTTTTAATCTTTTACAAGCCTTATATGCTTCTTTTTTAGTGAAATTTTTAAATCTAGATTCATAAAGTTGTTTACCATTCACTTTTATAAGAGCTACATTTGATATTTTATCTTTTGTAGAAACTGGATATTTACTTTTAATTAATTTTATTTGCTTCTCAGCATTATTTCTATATTTGAATGTTCCAACAACAATTGAGTAATTTTCTTCTTCATTTTTTTTGATCTCTTTTTTAACTATTTCTTTTTTATTATCATTTTGTTTAATATTTAGTTCAGCAAATTCTTTATCCATAATTATTTTTAGCGATTTATTTCTTTGGCTACCTGTGTCTCCACCAAAAATAATTCCAATAAGCCTTTTGTTATCTCTTACTGCAGAAAAAGCTAGTTGAAAACCAGATGCCTTAATATAACCTGTTTTAATTCCATCTGCACCTTCATAACTTAACATCAACTTGTTATGTGTTTTATAAGTTTTGCCTTTGTAAGAAAACTTTGTATTGCTAAACAATTTATATTCATTAGGAAAGTTTGTAATAAGCTTATGACATAGTTTTGAAATATCTCTGGCAGTTGTTAATTGCGCTCTATTGGGAAGACCAGAAGCGTTTTTGAATGTTGTATTTTTCATACCTAGATTTTTTGCATAGTTTGTCATTAGTTTAGCAAATTCCTTTTCACTACCAGATATATTTTCTGCTACTACTGTAGCTACATCATTTGCCGATTTAATTATAAGTGCATTAACTGCGTCTATGACTTTAATACTTGAACCTTCTTCTAAATACAATTTACTTGGAGATCTCGATGCAGCAACACTTGATACACTTAATTGGCTATCATAACTAAGTTTTCCTTTTTTTAAGTAATCAAATACAATATATAATGTCATTATCTTAGTCAGAGATGCTGGATAATTTCTCGTATCTGCATTGACCTCAAATAATACTTTTTCTGTATCAAAATCTATTACTATAGCTGCTTTTTTAGCAAATACATTTGATGCAAAAATTAGTATTAAAAAACTATTTAAAAATATGATTAATAATAAATTTTTTTTCACAATTTCTTAATTAACATATGATTTTCGATGCTTTCAAACATAAAAATACTTTAAAATATTTTAAAACATATTATTTAATAAATATGTCAAATGAAGATCAAAATAATGACAATAAAAATAATAATGAGGATTTTCAAAGAGGTCTATTATTAGACACTAAGCCAAAAACAAAAAAACCTTCTATGTACAATGTATTATTATTAAACGATGATTATACCCCCATGGAATTTGTTGTCATGGTTTTAGAAAAAATATTTAATAAAAAGCAAGAGGAGGCTACTCAAATAATGTTACATGTTCATAAAAATGGTATTGGGGTTTGTGGAACATTTACATATGAAGTTGCAGAGTCTAAATGTAAATCTGTTATGGATATGGCTAAGCAAAATGAGCATCCGCTTCAATGCACAATGGAAAAAAATTAATGTTATCAGCAAATTTAGAAAAAACATTAAGACAAGCATATCAATTAGCAACTAATTATAAACATGAGTTTGTAACTTTAGAACACTTATTATTTTCCCTTTTAGAAGATCAAGATGCTGTTAGTGTTCTTAAAGCATGTGCAGTTGATATAATAAATTTAAAAGAGAATGTTGAAAAGTTTGTAATTAATGATTTAGAAAATCTGAAAGAAAATTTTACTGGTGAACCAAAATTGACAAATGGTTTTCAGAGAGTTTTACAAAGAGCCGCTATTCACGTTCAATCAAGTGGAAGAGAAAGTGTTACAGGAGCTAATATGATTGTAGCATTATTTTCAGAAAAAGAGAGTCATGCAGTATATTTTCTGCATCAACAAAACATGAGCAGATTAGATGCAGTTCAGTATATCTCACATGGCATTTCTAAAGCTAATGAAAATTTTGAGAATGATGAATTTGTTGATGCTCAAACAAATGAAAATAGTGAACAAAAAAATACAAAAAGTGCTTTAAGTCAATTTTGTATTAACTTAAATCAAAAATCTAAAGAAGGTAAAATCGATAAACTAATTGGAAGAAACAAAGAACTTGATAGAACAATTCAAATTTTATGCAGAAGACAAAAAAATAATCCTCTATTTGTTGGAGATCCCGGTGTTGGTAAAACTGCAATTGCTGAGGGTTTGGCAAAACGAATTACAGAAAAAAAAGTTCCTAAAATAATGGAGGATGCCATTATTTTTTCATTAGATATGGGTGCTTTACTTGCAGGAACAAGATACAGAGGTGATTTTGAAGAAAGATTGAAAGCAGTACTTAAAGAATTACATAAAAAAGACAAAGCTGTTTTATTTATTGATGAAATTCATACTGTCATTGGGGCTGGAGCAACTAGTGGAGGCTCAATGGATGCAAGTAATTTATTAAAGCCTTCTTTGGGTAACGGCACTCTTAAATGTATTGGATCTACAACTTATAAGGAATTTAAAAACTATTTTGAAAAAGATAGAGCGTTAGTAAGAAGATTTCAAAAAATTGATGTTAAAGAACCCTCAAAAGACGAAACTATTAAAATCCTTGACGGTTTAAAAACTTATTACGAAGAACACCACAATATTAGATATTCACCTGAAGCAATTATTAGCGCTGTTGAATTATCTAATAAATATATTGGTGATAGAAAACTTCCAGATAAAGCTATTGATGTCATTGATGAAGCTGGAGCATCGCAATACTTATTACCAGAAGAGAAGAGAAAAAAAATTATTCTGTCAAAAGATATCGAAGCAGTAGTTGCTTTAATGGCAAGAATTCCAACAAAATCTGTTAATCAAAGTGATAAGAATAGTTTAAAAAATTTAGAAAGAGATTTGAAAAATTTTGTATTTGGCCAAGACAAAGCTATTAAAGAATTATCATCTTCTATAAAATTAGCCAGAGCAGGACTAAGAGAAGATGGAAAACCAATTGGTTCATATTTATTTTCTGGTCCAACGGGAGTAGGAAAAACTGAAGTAGCAAAACAATTAAGTAATACACTTGGAATAAAACTTTTAAGATTTGATATGTCCGAGTACATGGAAAGACATACAGTAAGTAGACTAATAGGTGCGCCTCCAGGATATGTAGGTTTTGATCAAGGTGGATTGTTAACTGATGGGATAGACCAAAATCCCCATTGTGTACTACTATTAGATGAAATTGAAAAAGCCCACTTTGATTTATTCAATATTCTTTTACAAGTGATGGATTATGGAAAATTAACTGATCACAATGGTAAGTCTATAGATTTTAGAAATGTCATTTTAATTATGACGACTAATGCTGGAGCAATAGATGTTTCTAAAAATAAAATTGGTTTCAATGGTAAAAGATCTAATGATGATAGCAGCGATGCAATAAATAGAATTTTTTCACCAGAATTTAGAAATCGTATCGACTCAATTATCCATTTTAATCATTTATCTAAAAATATTGTCCTTTCGATAGTAGATAAATTTATTATTGAAATAGAAGCACAGCTTGAAGACAAAGGAGTTTCACTATCTATTAATAAGGAAGCAAAGCAATTTTTAGCTGAAGAAGGTTATGATGAAGTTTATGGAGCTAGAGAACTTGGTAGAGTAATTCAAGAAAAAGTAAAAAAACCAATGGCTGAGGAACTTATTTTTGGAAAATTATCCAAAGGGGGCCACGTAGAAATTTCTTTTAAAGATAAAAAGATCTCGTTTGAATATTCAGCTAAACAAGAAAATAAAAAAGAATTAGCTTAATTTGTATGGAGATAATTCATTAAGTTCATTTTTTTGCGCATCAATTAATTCACTTTCTTTATTTAAAAAACTTTTGATTGCAGAACTAAATTCTTTATCTTTTATCCAATGTGCACTCCAAGTTTTAGTCGGAATATATCCTCTTTGTAGTTTGTGTTCTCCTTGAGCACCAGCTTCTACTATTTTTATTTTATTTTTAATTGCGTACTCAATTGCCTGATAATAACAAATCTCAAAGTGTAAAAAAGGAATATCATGTTTTGACCCCCATAATCTACCATATAAATGAGATGCACTGATAAAGTTAATCGCACATGCAATCATATCACTATTCTTTACTGCTAATATTAATAATATTTTATCTTTAAAATTTAATAATAACTCTTTAAAAAAATTTCTTGTTAAATAAGTAGATCCCCATTTTTTACCTGTAGTATCGAGATAGCAATCATAAAAGAAATCGATATGCTCTTCTTTAATCGACTCTCCATTTAGGAGTTTAACTTCTAGCTCATTGTTTTTAATGCATTGACGCTCTTTTTTAATTAATTTTCTCTTTCTGGAGGATAATTTATTTAAAAATTCATCAAAATTTTTAAAATTTTCATTGTTCCAATGAAATTGAATACCAGAGCGTATCATTATTTCTTTATTTTCAATTAGGTTTTTATAATCTTTTAAAAAATTAAAATGAACTGAAGAAACACTAATTTTTTTTGCTTCACTAATTATATTCTTTAAAGTTTCTGAAATTTTTTTTTCTTTATTTTTAATTTTTTTATTAATTACAATTCTATCACCTGTGACTGGCGTAAAAGGAATTGCTGACTGTAGCTTTGGATAGTAATTTAGTCCATATCTGTGATATGCCTCTGCCCAGGAATGATCAAATATATATTCTCCAAAAGAATGACTTTTTATATAGAATGGACATAAAGCTATTATTTCGTCATTTTGTTCTTCAATGTAATGATACGGTTGCCATCCTGTTCTGATTGAGGCACTATTACTTTTTTCTAAAGCCGATAAAAATTCAAATTGAAGAAATGGATGATCACTACCTATGCAATCATTCCATTTATGTTTTTTTACATCATTAATTGAGGAGCAAAAATAAAATTTACTCATAAAATTATTATTTAATTTTAATTATCGCATCTATTTCTACAGACATATTCATAGGTAGAGAATTTGATCCTACTGCAAATCTAGCGTGCCTTCCATGGTCTCCAAAAATTTTTACCAATAAATCAGAAGCTCCATTAATAATTTTAGGTTGATCGTAAAAATTACTATTACAATTTACAAATCCTCCTAGTTTTAAAAATGAGTCTAGTCGGTTCCAATCACCATTAATACTTTTTTTTAGAGCAGCTATAATATTTACACAGCATAATTCAGCAGCTTTTATTCCATCATTTATTGAAATATCATCACCAACTTTACCTTTATAGATAAGGTTACCTTTACTTACGGGACCTTGTCCAGACACATACACTATATTATCTGATAATTTATATGGAACATAATTGGCAAAGGGTGTGGGCATATCTGGAATATTTATACCTAATTGCTTGATATTTTCTTCAAACCTGTGCATTAATACATATATAAAACAATTTGAGTGAAGGTAAAGAAAACAAACATGAATAGCATAATTAAAGTTATCTTTTTTACTCTTCTATTCTCAATAATAATTTCGGGGAGTAAATTAATGGGTAAAGAAAAGATTCATATGACTTTAAAGGATGGGGTGGTTGTTATAGAAACCAGATCAGATGTTGCGCCTAAACATGTAGAACAAATAACAAAACTTATAAATGATGGTCAATACAATGGAGTAGTTTTTCATAGAGTAATTGATGGTTTTATGGCACAAACTGGGGATGTAGAATTTGGAAACAGCTCAAATGATAAATTTAATTTATCACGAGCAGGTACAGGCGGATCTACTTTACCTGATATAGATGCAGAATTTTCGAGCGTAAATCATGGAAGAGGTGCAGTTTCAATGGCTAGAGCACAAAATCCAAATAGTGCAAACAGTCAATTCTTTATTTGCTTTGATGATTGTTCATTCTTAGATGGACAATACAGCGTATGGGGACAAGTCATAGAAGGTATGGAATTTGTTGATAATATTAAAAGAGGAGAACCGCCAACAGATCCAGATAAAATAATTAAAATGGAGGTTGTTAAGTAGTAAATGTTTGTCGCAGATTTGCACAATGATCTTGTGCAAAGAATAATGGAAGGTGAAGACGTCACTAAATATACTCCCCACGGACACACAGATATACCTCGTTTAAAAGACTCTTGTATAGATTTACAAATACTCATAATCTGGGTATCAAGTAAATCAGCCGATCCAAATTTTTTTAATAAAGCCAATAGGATGTATGATGAAATTGAGAAATTATCTAATCTCACTGAAGTTTTAATTCCAAAAAATTTAGAAGATATTAAAAATGGCATTAAAAAAAATAAACTTCTTTTACCTGTATCAATGGAGGGGGGAGAAGCAATTGAAAATAAAATAGATAATTTATATCATTTCATTAACAGAGGCTTACTTTATCTAGGTCCCACTTGGAATCATTCCCTTGATTGGGTTTCATCAAATTTTGATGAAAAATATAATAAAACTAAATTGAAAACAATTGGTCTAAATGATTTTGGTAAAGAAGTTATAAATGTTTGCCAGGAAAATAAGGTTTTAATTGATGTATCTCATATTGGAGAGCAAAGTTTTTGGGATATTGTAAAAATTACTCAGAGACCATTCATTGCATCCCATTCAAGTGTAAATAAACTGTGTTCACATTTTAGAAATCTATATGACGATCAATTACTAGCTATCAAAAATAAACAGGGGTTGGTAGGAATAAATCCTTATCCTTTTTTTATTGATCCTACATTTAAAGAAAGAGAAGCTAAAGTAAGAAAAAAATATAGAGAAAAAATAAAATCACTAGAAATACAAAATTCCAAAAAATCTTCTCAATGGTTAGCAAAACAACATTTTTTTCAAAAAAAACTTTCAAGTGTTTGTCCAGATTTTGATATATTCCTAGACCACATAGAATATATAATAAAACTTATAGGTATTGATTATGTTGCAGTTGGAAGTGATTATGATGGACTGGATTGTTTACCTAAGGGGTGGAAAGATTGTGCTGATCATATTAAAATAGCCGAACAATTAGAGTATAGAGGATATAATCAAGTAGAGATTGAAAAAGTAATGGGCACTAATTTTTTAAGAGTTTTAGAAGAAATCAATTATTAGTAAAACAGAAATTATAACCAGTATTGAGCCAGAAATCTTTTGAATAGTATTTGCTCTTATTTTAAAAAAATCTTTTAAACTGTAACTGGTAACTATTAAAGCAACTAAAATATACCAAATACCGTCAATTATGGATGCAGTTAGTACAAGTATCGAATTTGTTAATAAAGTTGACTCACTTATAATAAATTGAGAAAAGACAGCAGAAAACCATATTAATATTTTGGGATTTAGAATAGAAATTGAAAATCCTTGTAAGAAGGTATTAAATTTCTTTTGGTTATTTTCAATTTTAAAATCTTTATTTTTTTGAACAATAAACAGAATACCATAAACAAAAAGTAGTACAATTCCTGCTATCTGTATTGATTTAAAAATATAAATATTTGTTGTCAGAATAATAGATAGTCCAGTTACAGCAAATATTGCATATATTCCCATCCCTAATCCATGTCCTACAGCAGTAATAATTCCACTTAGTCTATTGTATTTTATACTATTTCTGATGATTAAAGCTAAGCTAGGACCTGGTGATATTGCCCCAGCAATACAAACTGCAGCAAATTGTAACCAAAAAATTAGTGTCATAATTTAGAAGAAATTTCTAAATATTTTTTAATAGTATTTTCTAACCCAAAATCAAAAGTATCACAAATTAAAGCATGGCCTATCGATACCTCTTTAATGTTCTCAATTGAATTTAAAAAATATTCTAAATTTTTTAAATTTAAATCATGTCCAGCATTTAATTCTATTTTGGGAAATTTTTTTTTTAAATATGAAGATACTTCGACATAGGGTTTAATAGCATCTAATTTATTTTTAGAATAATTATGAGCATAATTATAAGTATATAATTCTACTCTGTTAGTTGAAATTATTTTTAAATTTTCTAATGTTTTAATTGATGGATTAATAAATAAAGACACTCTGATATTATTATTCTGAAGTTTTTTTACAATATTTGTTAAAAAAGTTTTATTTTTTTCACAATCCCAACCAAAAGATGAAGTTAATGCACCAGGTGGATCTGGTACAAGTGTTACTTGATCAGGTTTTACATTTATCACTTTTTCAATGAAATGCTCTGAAGGATATCCTTCAATATTAAATTCTTTATTTTTATATTTTGAAACTAAATTTCTTAAAGGCTCTAAATCTGAAAATTTAGCATGTCTTTCATCTGGCCTTGGGTGTACAGTTATACCATCTGCTCCATATTGAAGACATTTTTCACTTATATTAATAATGTCAGGCATATTTGCTCCCCTTGCATTTCTGACTAGAGCAAATTTATTTATATTGACACTTAAAGCTGTCATAAAATTAGATCACTTTTCCATATACTTGATCCATCCATTTAATTACTTTTGGATTACTATAGATTTCATTTCTAAGTATAGTTAAATTTGTGTATGGCTCTAAGATATTAGTTGCGACACCATCTAATAAGCCAGATGTCAACCAGCCAAGTAATCTCCAAATTGCTAGATCTGCTATCGTTAAATCTTTCCCTACAAAATAAACTGACTGATCATTTTGACTATTTAGATTTTCTAGATATTGAAACCATTTTGGTAAATGTCTATTTGCTAGTATGTCTCGTGCTATTTTCTTTTTTTCTGGGTCTTTATCTCTACTAGATAAAGTAACTAGAAAATTTATATCTTGAGCTGCTTCAATAATTTGATCAATTAATGCTGATTTATAATCATCATCTTTAGGATATAAGCCAGAAAGTTTACCACAGTATCTTGCGATAGCACCTGTTTGCGCAAAAATTTTTCCATCAACTTCTAAAACTGGCAGTTGTTTAAATGGAGCAATTTTACCATTAGGTAATTTACCTGTTTTCTTAAACTCTTCATATTCACCCCCTTCAATTCTATGATCATCAAAAGGAATGTTGGCAATAAATAGAGATAAACGTGTTACTTCAGCTCTCCAAAATGGAATTTTAAAATAATATAAAGTTATTTTCATGTCACCAAAGTTTAATAAATGATATCATATATAATAATGAATAAAAAAATAGACATATTAATTATCATCATCAATATCTTTTTTTTCCTATATTATGCAGTTCAGCTCCTCTTTTTTACAGATGAATTTGCAAGAGCAAATTTAGGTTTTTTTAATCATGCAGTTGCAGGTTTATCAGAGATTATTGGGATAATATTTGTTACTTTTAGTATTGGTTTGATCGCAATAGTATTTAGAGGAGTGGATAGACAATTACCTATCTTTTTTTCAATTTTTGTATTTCAATTAACTTGTTCTATAAATTTCTGGAGATATGTTATTACAGATAGCCCTGGAGAAACAAATATTGAAGTTATTACAGTTAATGCATACCTATTTACTGCCATAACTTTGCTATCAGGTATATTATATTTAAGAAATTATTCTAAATTATAATATGAAAAAAACACAACCTCAAATAGCTAGATGTCTTTGTGGCGGGGTAAAAATTAAAATTTTAGGAAAACTTCGTAATGTAATTAATTGTCACTGCAAACAATGTATGAAAACTCATGGGAATTTTGCTGCCTATACGAACTGTCTCGAAGAAAATATTGTTTTTATGAATAAAAGTACATTACGTTGGTACAGCTCATCAAACTTGGCAAAAAGAGGTTTTTGCAATAAATGTGGTGCAAGTATATTTTATAAAATCAAAAAAGGGAACTCTATCAGTATATCTGCAGGCTTGTTTGATAATCCAACAAAACTAAAAACTGACACTAATATATTTACAAAAGGTAAACTAGATTATTATAAACTTGATCCTAATTTGCGTAACTTTAGTAGATCTGAAAAATAAAAATAAATATTTAAAAAATGACCCCAGAGCAGTTTCGAATTACAGGTTTTTTCATTAAAACAATTTTTTCAAATTATTTTTAAATATAATTTATAATTTTTTTTATGGTGCTGATACCGAGAATCGAACTTGGATCTGACCGTTACCAACGGCCTGTAATAACCATTATACTATATCAGCATTAATAATAATAAAAGTCTTCTTAAAGTTAAATTACTAGTTATAAAGTAAGAAATATTAAATTGCCAAAATTAAAAAATTATGTTTGTCCAAATAATATAAAACTTTTTTAATTATTAAAAATACATATAAAATTATGAATAAATATAACTATGTTTTATTAATTCTATACTAATTTCTTGTGTAAACATTTTTTCAATCATTCATCAAAAAATATTAATTCTTTCTAAAAACCAATAAAGCCCAATAGTTGATATTAACATAGAAGATGGTATTTGAAAAAATATTCTGTAATTTTTGTTCTTTGCAAAATTGATTGTGATCAATAGATATAAGATCAATACTATAGATATTTGTGCTACTTCAATACCAATATTAAATGAGATAAGATTTATAAATAAGTCACTACTCCTATAGCCTATATCACTTAAAACTAGTGCAAATCCTAAGCCATGAAGTAATCCAAAAAATAGAATAATAACATACCTTAAATATTCTTTTATATAATTTTTAAAAATATTTTCTAGACCAACGTAAAATATAGAAAGTGCAATAATAGGTTCTACGATCTGAGGATTAATTTTCATTAAAGATAAAGAAACAAAAATGAGAGTAATTGAATGAGCAATAGTAAAAATAGTTATTTGTGTAATTAATTTTTTTAACGAAGTTGAAAATAAAAAAAGTCCAAATATAAATAAAATATGATCTAAACCTTTGGGAATTATGTGTTGCACTCCAAGAACAAAAAATTTACTAAAACTATTTAATATGTTACTAAAATTATTTTCCTTAAATGAGATTTGATTTGATATTATACCTGATTGTAAATATTCTGTAACCAATTCATTTTCTGATTTATTATTATTATTTTCTCTTAAAATAATAGGACCATAGTTTTTAATCCACTTAAATGTAAACTGTTCAGAATTGTTATCTAATAAAACTCTAAAATAAACATTAGTATCTCTACTTATTTCAAAATTTTTAATATTTTCTACTTTAATTTTAGTTAAGTTAATTTGCTTTGATTCATTGTCAATTTTAATGTCAATATTAGAACTTATTTCATCCCAAGAGTTTTGAAAAATTTGTTCTATGTTTTTACTTTCTAAAACTCTTAATTTATCGTAAGTTTCACTAAGTGAGGATGAATCTGTGTTAGAAACCTTAGATGCATCTATGTTAGATAGTATCAATTCAGCATTCAATCTTATTTTAAAATTTAGATACTTTTCATCATAGGTAAAATCTGCAATAGATGGCTTAATTTCATGACTATTTGATGATGCTGAATATATATTTAAAAATAATCCCAGAATTAAAAATAGATATAAATTTACATTTTTTATATAATACAACATGATGAAGTTTTTTAAAAAAAAAATAATATTAATATTTCTCTTTCTTTCAATATCAAAATATTCATTGAGTCATGAATTTTGGATTGATCCAACAAAGTATCATTTAAAAAGTAATGAAATAGCTGAAGCTAATATTTTTATCGGAGAAAATTTTGAGGGCTCTTCAATGCCTTTTGATAAAGAATATTTTATAAATTTAAATTTGTATGCTGAGAATAAAAAAAATAAAATTAAAGGCAGATTGGGTGACATTCCTGCTCTTAAAATTAAAAAAATGTCCAAAGGCTTAAATATAATACAAGTTGAATCAGAAGTTAATTATGTTGAATATAATGGATTAGTCAAGTTTGAAATATTTACTTTGAAGAAAGGATATCACGATTTGGTAAAAAAACATAAAGAAAAAAATTATCCAAATAATTTCTTTGAAAGTTATAAAAGATATGCAAAATCTATAGTTAGTGTTGATAATTTTGATGGGAAAGATGTTGATACAAATATGGAATTAGAACTCATTATTTTAGATAATCCTCTTATAAATTTAAACGAAAGTAAAAGAATCCTGTTAGAATATAAAAATGAAATACTTGCTGATCACAAGGTTTCAATTATGAGTTTAAAGAATGGTTATTTTAGAAAAGAATCTTTTAGAACAAATGAAGCTGGATATTTTGATTATTTCTTTAATAATGAAACAAAATACCTAATTGAGAGTGTTGTTATAATTGAAGGAAGTAATAAAAAAAAAGATAATTATGCAAAATGGCATTCTATGTGGACTTCATATACTTTGAAAACCCCAGTTAAATAACTTAAATAAGTTTTCTTTTGATGTACTTTCTCTTAATTAAGTAGAAAAGAGCTAATCCATTAAATGCCCAAATTACTGACAGTAAATACATATTAAAAGTTAAATTAATAAGCTCAGCTAAATACCCAACAATTGCAGGTCCAAAAATAAAACCAGCAAAACCAAGTGTTAATAAATTTGAAACTGTAATACTTATTGATTCGTTTGTTTCACTTATTGCTTGTCGTAAAACAACAGCTACAAAATTTGCAGTTCCAAAACCAAATATTAAAATGCCTAAAAGAATTATGTATAGATTTGAAGTTAAAATAGATAAGAATAAAACTATGCACGATATTATACTAAAGTAGCTACCAACAAATATATCCCCAAATTTATTTATTAATTTACTTGCAGCTACTCTGGCAAATATTTCTCCTCCATTAAAAAAAATAATAATTAGACCACCCAAAAATAAAGGAGCACCTAATTCTTTTGTTAACCATACTGGTGACCAATCAATAATAATCCCTAAAGTGGCAAAGTTCATCATTAATAAAAATCCATAAATTAAAATATTATTTTTAGGTAATTGAAATACTTCAACTTTTTCATTAATTTCATATTTTTTTTCAAGGCCAAAGAAGTAGAAACAACTTGCGTAAATAAAAAATAATGTTCCAACTATACAAAAAGTAATTCTTGGATCAGGTATAAATTTGATAAATAAGGCTGCACCCAAAGCGCCGCACAAAGAACCAGCAGAAAAACATGCTTGTGTAAAAGGTATAAGTATTCTTTTTGTCTTTTGTTCAATTATTGCAATTTGAGAATTTAAAACTGGAAATATTAATCCAGCGCCTATTCCAATCGGAATAAAAAATATTGTAAAATAAAAATAATTTGGAACACTTGCTATAATCATTGGTAAGTAGGAGAAAATTATTGTTCCTAGAATGATTGTTTTTGATGTGCCAATTTTTGGCACCATTATTCTTGCACCGAATTGATTGGCGAAAAGATTTGCAAAACCAAATGCACAAATTGAAACACCAAGTTGAGTTTCCGAAATATTTAACCTTTCCATATTCCATGGTAGATAAACAAAATATACACCTATCATAAACATAATTAAAAACGCACCACCAAAACAGGTCCGTATTTCTTTTTTAAATTCAGTTTTCATTTATTTATAAATTAAATATTTTCGTTAAATTAGTTCCCGACCTTATTTTTTTGAACCTACTTGCCTTTCATTAGTATATATTTTCCTTACAATTTCTTGATTTATATTTTTATATTTAGGAATTTTCATATACTTATAATTTGCAAGATTTTATATAAAATATTATATATTATTTATATATGTCAGAAATAGATTTTTGGTTTTCAATAGGAAGTACATATACTTACCTAACAGTAAACAGATTGCATAAGGTTTCAAAAAAAGAAAACCTAAAATTTAATTGGAATCCTTTTAGTGTAAGAAAAATTATGATGGATATGGATAATATTCCATTCACTCCACCAGCAAAAAAGATAAAATCAGATTATATGTGGAGAGATATTGAAAGACGTGCAAAATTTTATGGTTTTGATGCGAAAGTTCCTGCACCATATCCATTAAAAGAGTTTGATTTAGCAAATCAAATAGCAATTCTTGGAATGAATGAAGGGTGGGGAGTTGATTATGTTTTTAAAACATATCAAAGATGGTTTCAACAAGGTAAAGAACCTGCAACTGAACCTAACTTAACTGAAATTTTTCAAGAACTTAACTTAGATCATGAAGAAACTATAAATAAAGCCAATCAACAAGAAATAAAGGATAAATACTTAAGCAACACAGAATATGCTTATAATAAAGGAGTTTTTGGAAGCCCTTCATTTATTTTTGAAGAAGAAGTATTTTGGGGAGATGATAGATTAGAAGATTGTATTAAGTGGATACGATTAAACCAAAAGTAATTTATTTTAATTTTTTACATTCAACAAATGTTTTTTACAGAATCTTTTCTTTAATATTTAAGTATATTAATACGAAGGAGTATAAAATTAATATTAGTTTATTTTTTAAATTCAAGGTGTCGTCTTAATAGTTAATGGTTTAGGGTAATTATTTTTTGGATCTATTTGGATTGCTCTTGGTAAGGGATGGGATACTACACCAGATTTAATAACATTTGGCCAATTTACCGGAGTTGTTCTTTTAGTTATTGGTATTTGGAGCTGGCGTTTCCCTAACATTGCTACTGAAAATCTTAAATCAATTGGAATGCTGTTTGTCTTTGGGAGTCTTTTACTTAGTGGAATAATTTTATTTCACATTGTTACGGGAGTAATCGCTGGTGCAACATCCTATGTAAACGTTGTTTTAACTGCTTTATTTACTCTAGCTTTTTACATTTACAGTAGATCTTAATTGTGAGCGCATTTGCCCTCTAATTTAATTTTAAAAAAAAAAAAATTAGATTATAATAATATTTATGAAGTTATTAGAATATATTTTTCCCAAAGGTCAGTGGTCTCTTACTAGAGTTGCTGTCCTGTTTATTATATTCATGATTTTAGATTTTATAGTTATTTATTATAAAATAATATAAATTTAAATAAGTGGTCAGTGATTTATTATTTTCTCTAAGAGATGTAGAGATTAAATTTGGAAAAAAAGTAATTTTTCAAGATTTAAATCTAAATTTGCACAAGGGTGATATGATTGCACTTGTTGGTAAAAATGGTGTTGGCAAAACAACACTTATGAAAACTATAAATGGTGATCAAGATTTAGATGCTGGTGAATTGTGGAATTTTCCAAATCTAAAAGTTGGATACTTCAATCAAAAATTTGAAAAATTAAATAATAAAACCATTGAAGAAAATTTTTCAGATTTACTTAATGAACAAAACAAATATTTTGTTGATATATTTTGTAATAAACTTAATTTAGATAAACGTGCTAATTTTGAAGATCTTTCAGGAGGTCAAAAAAGAAAAGTTCATTTAATCAGATCTTTATTAAAAGACTCAGATATTTTGTTATTAGATGAGCCAACCAATCATCTAGATTTACAATGTATTGAGTGGCTAGAAAGTTACCTACGAAATTTAAATAAGACAATTATATGTGTCAGTCATGATAGAGCTTTTCTCAGTAATTTTACTAATAAAGTTTTTTGGATAGATAGAGGAAAATTACGGGTAAGCCCAAGAGGATTTAAAGATTTTGATAAATGGTCTGAGGAGTTACTCGATCAAGAATATAGAGAACTAAGAAATAGAAAACAATTTGTCAACATTGAGCTCGAGTGGGCAAATAAGGGTGTTAAAGCTCGTGTAAAGAGGAATGAAAAAAGACTAAAAAGAGCAAAAGAGTTAAAATTACAATTAGAAAAAGATGAAGCCTCTTATAGAAGTGCAATCAAATCTCTAAGACCTCAAGTATCTAAAAAATCTACTGATCAATCTAAATTTATTGCTGAACTTCAAGAAGTATTTGTAAAATATCCAAATCAAAGTGAATTTGTTTTTAAAAATCTATCAATAAAAATTTCAAAAAATGATCGTATTGGTCTTCTGGGCAATAATGGAAGTGGTAAATCAACTTTTCTTCGAACAATTCTTAATGAAATAAAAATTTCTAAAGGTAAAATCAAGTTGAAGAAAAATTTAGAATTTTCTTATTTTGATCAGATGCGTAATGATCTTAATGGAAGAAAATCTATTAAAGATATTTTAGTTCCATCTGGTGGAGATTATTTAAAAGTTCAAGGAAGAGATAGACATGTTTGTAGTTACGTAAAAGATTTTCAGTTTGATCCTAAAAATGTCAATCATACAATACAAACATTATCTGGAGGAGAGCAAAATAGATTACTTTTAGCTAAAGTTTTGGCTAATCCAAAAACTGGTTTGATTTTAGATGAGCCTACAAATGATTTAGATCTAGAAACGCTAGATATACTTACTGATATGTTGTCAAGATTTAATGGCACTTTATTAATTGTTTCACATGATAGAGATTTCTTAGATCAAACAGTAAATAAAATCCTATATTTTAAAGATAACGGTAAAGTCGATTTTTTTATGGGTGGATATAGTGATTTTTTAAATTCTCAGTCATCAAATAAAGAAAAGAAAATAAATAAAAAAAATAAAAGTAATACAATTAAAAAAAATTTATCAAAACTCTCTTTTAAATATCAATATGAATTGAAAGAATTGCCAAAAAAAATTAGTATTATTCAAAAAAAATTAAATTATTATTTAAAAGAATTAAAAGACACAAATTTATATATAAATAATTATGATAAATACTTAGAAATTACTAATAAAATTGAAGAATTAAATCAGGAACTACGAATAAATGAAACCAGATGGTTGGAAGTTTTAGAAATTGAAGAAAATTTTAATAAAAAAAATCAATAACTATTTGATCCTACATTATCTCTCTCATTATTTTTCATTTCATCTATGACTTTTTGAGAATAAGAGCTCATAATCCTAAAATCAGATAAGACTGTTACAAAATTATATCCCAAACTTATCATCTCTTTTGCATAAGATGTGCTTCCATTGTGTATGCCAGCAATCTTTCCATATTCTTTTGCCTTTTTGGCAATAAGTTTAATATTAGAAAAAACAGGATCCTCTTTAACGTCAAATTTTGGGGTCAAACCATAAGAAGAACTCATATCAGCAGGCCCTATATATACCCCAGTTAAATTGGGAACTGATAAGATATAATCTATATTTTCTACTGCTTGCTTAGTTTCAATCATCGCAAAACTTATTATGTTTTTATTTGCATTTACAAAATATTCTGACCCATGAACTAGCTGCGCTCTCATTGGTCCAAAGCTTCTTTCTCCAATAGGAGGATAATAGCAATAAGAAACAAATTTTTCACAATCCTCTTTTGTATTTATCATTGGAGCTATTATTCCCATAATACCTAAATCAAGCATTTTCATTATTATTCCTGGTTCGCTCCATGGTACCCTTGTCATTGGTACTGACTGACTAGAGGATAAACTTTGCAACATTGGAATACTTGTTTGATAGTCATTTTGTCCGTGCTGCATATCAATGGTTATCGAGTCCCAACCCATTTTACCAAATGCCTCTGCTGTAAATGAATTAGGTATTGATAACCAAGCATTAATAACTGGATTTCCTGACTTCCAAATTTCTAGTAATTTATTCATAAAATACTCTATTATTGTTTAATATTAAAATATATCTTAATCTATACACATAATAATATAAAATGAAAAATTTTAAGATATCTCAAATTCAATTTGAAGCAAAAAAACTACCTATACAAAATGCTAATATTTTAGAGAGTTATTTTAATAAATCATTAAAGTTTAAGCCACATATTATTACTACTCCAGAATGTTCTAATATTATAACAAATAGTAATATGCATTTAATTAAATATGCTAATTATCAATTGGATTGCCCAGTCCTTAAAATGGCAAAGAAATTTGCTAAACAAAATAAGGTTTATATTAATATTGGATCATTATTGCTGAAACAAAAAAATAATAAAAAACTTATAAACAGATCATTCATTATCAATAAAATAGGAAAGATTGTCAAGTATTATGATAAAATACACATGTTCGATGTAAAAATTAATTCAAAAGAAAAATATTCTGAGTCATGCTCTTTTTCCTCTGGTAAAAAAATATCTTTTTTTAGTTTTAGAAATATCAAAATTGGCCTTACAATATGTTACGATTTACGATTTCCATATTTATTCAGATTTCTGGCTCAAAAAGGATGTCATATTATATTATTACCAGCCGCGTTTACGATACCAACTGGTAAAGCTCATTGGGAAACATTGCTTAAGGCTAGAGCTATCGAAAATAGTAATTTTGTAGTTGCTACAGGTATGTGTGGCAATCATCACGAGAATAGAAAGACATATGGGCATTCTATGATAATAAATCCATGGGGAATAATATTGAATAAACTAAAAAATGAGCAAAATATATTGAATACAACTATTAATATAAACGAAGTAAATAAAGTAAGAAAAAAAATTCCATTTAAATTTAATGACTAATACTAAATCATTAGTTTTAGGTATTGGTAGTCAAGAATTAACAAAAAAATTTTATGATAATTGGTCTAATGATTATGATAGAACACTTGCAGACTGGAATTATAAAATACCACTAAAATGTGCAAATTTATTAAAAATTAAATTAAAGTGTGAGCCTAGACGAGTGCTTGATTTGGCCTGTGGTACTGGATTATTTGGAAACGAGTTAAAAAAAATTTATAACCAAAGCAATTTATATGGATCTGATATATCAAATGCGTCACTATTAATTGCAAAACAAAAAAAAATTTATGATAATTTAAAATGTTCAAGTTTTGAAAAAATAGTAAAATACAATTTTAAATTTGATTTAATATCTTTAATAGGAGCAATGACATATGTAAATAATTTTAATAAATTATTTGATAATGTTTATTTAAATTTAAAACTTAAGGGATATTTTATTTTTTCACACAGAATTGATTTATGGAAACAAAATAATTTTGACAAAGTTTTGTTACACAATGAAAACAAATTCAAAGTAAAGTATAAATCAAGACCTATCTTATATTTACCTTCAAATAGTGACTTCCAAAAAAAAATCAAAGTGAGAATAATTTTATTGCAGAAATACTAGAATTTTTAATATTTATTAATAATTTAATATCTTTGTTGAGAATCAAATAAAATTAATTATTTTTTATTTAATATTATAATTAAGAAGGGATATATCGCCGTGTCCCTTCTTTTTTTAGTCTTAATATTTTAAAAAAAATTTACTTTCTATTATTAAATTTTTCCATTTTTTTTAAAGTTTTTTCACTTACATGGTGTTCTATTCCTTCAGCATCAGCAGATGCAGTCTTTACATCAATTCCCAAATTTATTAGAAAAGTGTAAACAATATTATGCCTTTTTTTTGACTGGCTAGCAATTTTTTGACCTTTTAGAGTTAAGAAAATTGAACGGTAAGGCTCTCTTTTAATATAACCTTGTTTTTGTAACCTCTGAATAGTTTTGTTTGCAGTAGCTTGTGCAATATCCATGCTTGATGCTATATCTACAATTCTAGCTTCTCCTTTTGAATTTAATAATTCTGCAATTAATTCTAAGTAATCCTCTGTATTTTCAGTTTTATGAGCATTTCTAACTTTATTAAATGACATATAAAATAATAACATTATTTTAAAAAAGTTTATACAAAATATAGCCATAGCTATAATTTTTAGCTATATATATAATATAAGTATGAACGAATTGATTAACGTATTTAATTCAAAAAAAAGAATTGCACTTGCTAATGATGGAAGGCTTTTAAAGAAATCTTTTTTTGGCTTGATTATAATAGTCTTGACTTTTCAAGGTGGTGAATTTGGTCAAATTGTAAGAAATTCAATGGTTGATGCCTATGTACAAGTCTCAGTTTTTGTCGCATTCACACTTTTTGTTTTTATTGGACTAGATAGCTTAACAAAATATGATATAAAATCTTTACTTTCTAATACTCAAAAATTTCATGTTCCTATCGCAGCATTTCTTGGTGCTATTCCAGGATGTGGGGGCGCTATAATCGTTGTAACTCAATATATACAAGGCAGAATATCCTTTGGATCTCTCGTTGCCGTTTTAACTGCAACAATGGGGGATGCAGCTTTTTTAATTTTAGCAGTAGAGCCTCAAACAGGATTACTTATTTTCATATTAGGTATTTTTGTAGGATCAGTTTCAGGCATAATAACTGATCTTATCCATGGTACTCATTTTATGCAAACAGAAACTAAGACAAAGATAGAATTTGATAGAATAAAAAAAACTTTTGTATCAAAGTTTAATTTTTTTTGGTTAACAATTTTTATTCCAGGATTTGTATTGGGGGTATTAACAGCATTTCAAATTGAATTTGAAACTTATTATTATAATAACCTTTTGGTATTAGTAGGTTCAATTGGTGCAATTTTATCTATTTTTATGTGGTCTCTTAATCCACTAAGTGACTTTCAATGTTCTGCCGATAAAAGCAGAGGATATCTTTCAAGAGTTATTGATACTACAAATTTTGTTACTACTTGGGTTATCGCTGGTTTTTTGATTTTTGAAATATTTATTTATTTTGTAAACATTGATCTTAAGATTTTTTTCAATTTATGGTCTCCTTTAGTGCCGCTTATTGCAATTTTATTTGGATTTTTACCAGGATGTGGGCCGCAAGTTGTTGTTGCAACTTTCTACTTGAATGGACTAATTCCTCTTTCTGCCGAAATAGGTAATGCAATTTCAAATGACGGAGATGCGTTGTTTCCTGCAATAGCTTTAGCTCCTAAAGCAGCAATTCTAGCAACCCTTTATAGTGCTATACCAGCAATAGTAGTTGCATATAGCTATATGTTTATTTTTGAGTAAAAAAAATAATCTTCAATCAAAAATCTGCCTTACTTGTAGGAGAAAGTTCTATTGGAGAAAAAAATGGGAGAGAGATTGGAGAAATGTTCTTTATTGTTCAAAAAAATGCTCAAAATTCAAAACTTCATATTCTAAAAATTAATTTTTCTTGATAATGACGAATAAAAATAAAATCAAAACAAAAAATAAAAAAAATTATAAGACTAATCAAAAAATTGAAAGATTGAAAAGATTAGCAGATCAATTAAAATCAAACATTATAAAAAGAAAGCTTGTAAATAAAAATAATGGATAAATTAATTATTACTGGAAAAAATAAACTTAAAGGTTCAGTTAGTATACATGGTGCAAAAAATTCAGCTTTGCCAATATTAGTTGCATCATTATTAAATCAAAATGATTTAATATTAAAAAATATTCCAGAAGTAGATGATATAAATAATATGCTAAAATTGCTAAAAAATTATGGCGCTAAGATAATAAAAAATAAAAATTCATTAAAGATTAATAATAAAAGTATAAAAAATATTTCTGCAGATTACGATATTGTAAGGAAAATGAGAGCATCAATTTTAATATTGGGGCCATTGTTATCTCGTTTTGGTTATGCTAAAATATCCCTTCCTGGTGGATGTGCAATTGGTACTAGACCAATTGATATACATTTAAATGGATTATCAAAACTGGGAATAAATTTTGAAATACAAAATGGCTTCGTTATAGGAAAAGTAAAAAATGACATAAAGGGTAATAAAATTAATTTACCCTTTCCAAGTGTTGGAGCTACTGAAAATATTATGATGTCTTCTGTTTTAGCAAAAGGTGAAACCTTAATATTAAATGCAGCTAAAGAGCCTGAAATTGAAGATCTTGGTAATTGCTTAATTGCCATGGGTGCTAAAATTTCTGGTCATGGAAAAAATAAAATATTCATTCAAGGTGTTCAAAGTCTCAAATCAACTAATTACGAAATTATCTCAGATAGGATAGTTGCAGGAACTTTTATTATATTGGCAATAATGTTAAACTCTACATTTGAAGTTAAAAAATTTAATCCAAAACATATATTATCATTAACTAATACATTAAAAAAAATGGGTGCTAATTTTTCAATATCAGAAAACTCAATTAAAATCAGATCAAGTAAAAATTTGAAATCTTGTAATGTGATTACTGGGCCATATCCTAATTTTCCCACTGACCTTCAAGCACAAATGATGGCTCTTATGAGTGTTGTTAATGGAATATCCAATATTAAAGAAACTGTATTTGAAAATAGATTTATGCATGTTCCTGAATTAAATAGATTAGGTGCAAATATTATATTAAATAAAGATAACGCTGTAATTGAAGGAAATAGAGTATTTAAAGGAGCTCAAGTTATGGCAAGTGATTTAAGAGCTAGTGTTAGTTTAATTCTTGCGGCATTATGCGCTGAAGGCAAAACTACAATTAATAGGGTATACCATTTAGATAGAGGATACGAAAGGATAGAGAAAATTCTAGGAAAGCTTGGACCTAAAATAAAAAGAGTAAAAACTTAACTTTTAGTAGTCTTTATCTAATTCAGGATATAATAATCTTTTTTTATGAGCAAAATTATAATAGCCGTTCCAAGAGGAAGAATAACAAAAGAATGTAGAAATATACTTTCTAAAACATCTTTTGCTCCTGATCCTTTATTATTTGATAAAGATACAAGAAAGTTAAAATTTAAATCTAAAAATAAAAGTATAGAATATATTAAGGTTAGATCTTTTGATGCTTGTACTTTTGTGGCTTTTGGTGCAGCCCAAATAGGTATAGCTGGTGAAGATGTAATTAAAGAATTTGATTTTTCTGAAGTATATGCGCCTTTAAATCTTAATTTAGGACATTGTAAAATTTCTGTTGCAGCATTGAAAAGTTTATTGTCTAAAGAGGATCCAGATACTTGGAGCAATATAAGAGTTGCAACAAAATATCCAAATATTACAAAAAAATTCTTTGCCAAAAAAGGTGTTCAAGTAGAAGTAATTAAATTAAGTGGATCTATGGAGTTAGCCCCAACTTTAAATATGTGTAAGAGAATAGTAGATTTAGTCTCAACTGGAAAAACTCTTAAAGTAAATGGATTAGTAGAAATTGAAAAAATTATGGATATACAATCTAAACTCATAATTAATAGATCCGCATATAAAACAGATATGACCAGAATAAAAAAAATAATTAATGAATTTGAAAATATTATTTTATGAAAATCTTAAAATTAAACAACAAAGATTTCTATGATGTACTTAAAAGAAATATAAATACAAGATCCTCAAAAATAGATCATAATATAGATATTAAAGTACGTAAAATAATACAGGATGTCAAAAAAAATGGAGATGCAGCTTTAATTAAATATGCAAAAAAGTTTGATAAGATTGAATTAAATAAAAAAGAGTTACTGTTAAGTAAAAAAACTTTAAATCAAAATATAAAACTTGATAAAAATATTATTAATAGTTTTAAAAAAGCTATAGCAAATATATCTTTATTTCATAAAAAACAATTTCCTAGTATTATAACCCAAAAAAAAAATAATGTGATATTACAGTCACAATTTAAACCAATAGAGTCAGTTGGTCTTTATGTTCCAGGTGGTAAAGCATTTTATCCTTCATCATTAATAATGAATGTGGTCCCAGCTAAAATAGCAGGAGTCAAAAGAATAGTTTGTGTAACACCGCCCAATCATGAAATAAACCCTTATTTTATAGCTCTGTTAAGAGAACTTAAAATCAAAGAAACTTACTTTGCTGGTGGAGCACAGGGTATTGCTGCATTAGCTTTGGGAACTAAGACAATCAAAGCAGTAAATAAAATATTTGGACCAGGTAATGCTTTTGTTGCAGAAGCAAAAAAACAATTATTTGGTACGGTTGGAATTGATTTAATTGCAGGGCCCTCAGAAATTATTGTTGTAGCAGATAAAAAAAATAATCCTAAATGGGTTGCAGCAGATCTTATGGCTCAAGCTGAGCATGATATAAATGCTCAATCAATTTTAATTACTGATAATTTAACTTTTGCTAAAGAAGTTCTAAAAAATATAGAATATTTAAATAAAAATATGCTTAAGAAGAAAACTATTTCAAGAAGTCTTAATTGTAATGGATTAATTTTATTGGTAAATAATTTCAAAAACTGTGCTGATATAATAAATTTTATAGCACCAGAGCATTTACATTTACATATAAAATCATATAAACGAATTCTCCCAAAAATATCAAATGCCGGAGGAATATTTTTAGGAGAATATTCGGCAGAAGCTTTTGGAGATTATATTGTTGGAACAAATCACATTCTACCAACCTCTGGTGCTGCAAAATTTTCATCTGGTTTAGGTGTTTTAGATTTTATGAAAAGGAGCTCAATAGTCCAAATGAATTCAAAATCTTTCCAAGATTTATCAAATGACACAAAAAATATGGCAAGTATTGAAGGACTTGAAGCACATAAAATGTCAGTAACAATTAGACAAAAGAAGTAAAGTTAATTATATAATTAAAAAAGGTTTTAGATGACAAAAGAAGGATCAATAGAATTTAAAGGGGTAGTTTTGGAACTACTTCCTAATGCTATGTTTAAAGTTAAACTTGAAAATGATCATGAAATTTTAGCACACTCATCTGGAAAAATGAGAAAAAATAGAATTAGGGTTTTGGCGGGTGATAAAGTAACAGTTGAAATGACACCTTACGATCTCACCAAAGGCCGTATAACTTTTAGATGGAAATAAAAAAACTAAGAGGCAATGTTCTTCCACTAAAGAAAAAAATTATATGCCCTAATTGTAAAAATGTTGCCAAAGAGCCTTTTATCCCTTTTTGTTCAAAAAAATGTGCCAGTATTGATCTAATGAAATGGCTTACTGATGAGCATCAAAATAAAATTAATCCTAAATAAAAAATTAATATTTAATTGAATATGTGATCAAAACACTTTATCAGATATTTTTTGTGCCCAGGTAGCTCAGTTGGTAGAGCAGAGGACTGAAAATCCTCGTGTCGGTGGTTCGATTCCGCCCTTGGGCACCATTTTATTTTGTATTTTTACTTAACCCTCTCTCACGCCTCTTTTAGCTTTCAAGAAAGATTAAAAAAATAATCTATATTTAAAGACGAGAAAGTATATAAATTACATTTGATGCTTAAGCATAAATTTTTTAATTGTTTTAATATATTTATAATTATAATTTATTTTCAAATTAATGATAAATGATCCACTTTTAAAACCCTATAAAATTAAAAATTTAGAAATTAAGAATAGACTAATGACCTCAGCTCATGAACCTTCTTATGCTGAAAATGGAATACCTAAAGAAAGATATAGATTATACCATGTTGAAAGAGCGAAGGGTGGTATTGGTTTAACTATGACAGCCGGAAGCGCTGTTGTTTCTCCTGATTCTCCATCAACATTTGGAAATTTACATGCTTATAAAGATGAAATAATTCCATGGCTAAAACAATTAACAAAGGAATGCCATGATTATGGTTCCAAAGTTATGATACAGATAACTCATCTAGGTAGAAGAACAAATTGGAACCACTCTGATTGGTTACCCGTCCTATCTGCATCTCGAGTTAGAGAACCATCACACCGAGCGTTTCCAAAAGAAGCTGAGGATTGGGATATTGAAAGGATTGTAAATAATTATGCTGAAGCTGCTTCTAGAATGAAAGAAGCTAATATGGATGGAATTGAAATAGAAGCTTATGGCCATTTTTTAGATTCTTTTTGGTCTCCAGCAACTAACAATAGGGAGGATGAATATGGAGGAAGTCTGGAAAACAGAATTAAGTTTTCTAGAATGGTTATTGATGCAATTAGAAAATCTGTAGGTAGAGATTTTATAATTGGCGTTAGAATGGTCGCAGATGAAGATTGGGATAAAGGTTTAACAAAAGAAGACGGATTATGGATTGCAAATAAATTAATCTCCACAAATCAAATTGATTTTTTAAATATAATCAGAGGACATATTGATACAGATGCATCATTGACTAAAGTAATACCAACCCAGGGAATGCCATCATCTCCTCATTTGGATTTTGCTGGTGAAATAAAAATTAAAACAAAGTTTCCTACATTTCATGCATCTAAAATAAATGATGTTGCTACAGCTAGACATGCTATTCAAGAAGGAAAATTAGATATGGTTGGGATGACAAGAGCACATATTGCTGAACCTCACATAATAAAAAAAATTATTGAAGGCAAAGAGGATAAAATTAGACCATGTGTAGGAGCTACATACTGTCTTGATAGAATTTATGAGGGTAATGAAGCATTATGTATACATAATCCTGCAACTGGTAGAGAGAGATTTATGCCTCATGAAATTTACATTAAAAATAATATAAAAAAGAAAATCGTAATTGTTGGAGCTGGGCCATCAGGATTAGAAGCAGCTAAAATATGTTCTGAAAGAGGTCATACTGTAGTCGTGTTTGAAGCAAATCACTCACCAGGTGGTCAAATTAATTTAATAATAAGATCTCAAAGAAGAAAAGATATGAAAGGTATTATAGATTGGCGTATTGAGGCCTGTAAAAAAAATAATGTAAATTTTCATTTTAATATTTATGCCACAAAAGAAATAATTGAAAAAGAGAAACCAGATGTAATAATTGTTGCTACTGGTGGTATACCAAATACGAATATTTTGGAAGAAGGTAATGATTTAGCTTGTTCTACATGGGATGTTATAGCCGGAACTGTTCATATAGAAGATGATGTAATAATATTTGATGATAATGGTTCATATCCAGCATTACAGGCAGCAGAGGTAATTTTAAGTAAAGGATCTAAACTTGAGATAATAACTCCGGAAAGATTTTTTTCTCCTGAAATTGGTGGATTAAATCATGTTATATATGCAAAAAAGTTTATTGAAAATGATGTAATTATTACGATTAACAAAAGATTAAAAAGTATCCAAAAAGATGGGAATAGATTGTCTGCAATTATTGGATCAGATTATTCAAGCAAAGTTGAAAAAAAGAAAGCATCTCAAATAATAATAGAACATGGAACTATTCCTAATTCAGAATTATATTTACAATTAAAAAAAGAATCAAAGAATTTAGGATCCATAGATTATGATGCGCTTATTAAAGGAAACTTAAAGGAAAATGTTGTAAACAAGAATGGTAAGTATTTTTTATATAGAGTTGGCGATGCAGTTTCTAGTAGGAATATACATGCTTCTATTTATGATTCTTTAAGAATTTGCAAAAATTTATAATAAAAAATTCTAGTTTTTATAAAAAAAATTGTAGATGCTATAATTAGATTTAGAGTAATTATTAAAGTTAAAATATTTTGCTATTAATTTGAATGACACTAATACTGACTTAAAATCTTTGTTCATATTTGTTAGTTTCTATCCTTTTGCAACAGTAATTATTTAAAATTTCTTTCTTAATAACTAATAATGATTAAGATATTAATATAATTTATATGACTATTGATAAAATAATTGTAAGCTCCGCAGATAATAGATATTTTCATTTATTAAAAGAATTGTTTCTTTCATTAAAAAAAAACAATGTTTTAGATGATTATCATTTAGCTGTTTTGAATACAGGTATGGATAAAAATCAGATTAATTATCTAAAAGATAATAATGTAAAAATTAAAGATGCAATATGGAATGCATCAGTACCTAAATACAAAATATTAGGTAGAGATCATTTAAAAACACAAGTAGCTAGGGCATACTTACCCAATTATTTTCCAAATTATAAAATATACATTTGGCTGGATGCAGATATTTGGATAAATGATGTTAAATCTTTTCTTTTATACGAAATGGGGGCAGCCAAAAACTGTTTAACAATTACCCCCCAAAGTGATCGAGCATATTTTAATACTGCAAAGGTTGATTGGCTTTTTAATTTACCAGTAAAGGTTAAGACAATAAATTATAAAAATATAGGAAAGTCTGTTTCAAAAAAACTTGCAAAAAAATATGCATTTTACTCAACTCTTAATGCTGGTGCTTTTGCTATAAGCTCTAATCAATTAATTTGGGAAACTTTACAGAGAAATGTAAAACTCGCAGCAAAAAAAGGTAGAATTTTTGGAACGGACCAAGTAGCTTTAGCTTTATCTATTCATGAAGATAAAGTTCCAACTGAATTTCTTCCTGCATACTGTAATTGGATGTGTGAATTTCATTTTCCAATATATGATAACAAACAAAAAAAATTTCTTGAACCCTATATACCAAACAATCCGATTGCTTTAATTCATCTTGCCGGTTTAGATGAAATTAGATCTGATAAAAGTATTTTATCAAATATAAAAACTCTAAATGGAAATCTGATTAAAAAATCACTTAGATTTGATGTTTAAATTTGAAAAATTAATATTCGGAGATGCTGGTTGGGGTGATGAATTCCTAATTGCTACGCTAATGACTCTTTTGGTAAGTATACTATCAATGGGTCTAGGTCTTTTTTTAGCAATTATTACAGTTTGGGCAAAGATAATTCAAAACAGAATAACAAGATTTATTGCAAATTTTTATACAACAGTTATCAGAGGTGTTCCTGAATTATTAGTTATTTATCTAATTTTCTTTGGTGGCAATACTGTTGTGATGAGTATAGCTAAAGCATTTGGATATAATAAATATATAGAACTAAACGCACTTACAATTGCGACAATTGCCATTGCAGTAATATCAGCTACATATTCCAGTGAAGTTTTAAGAGCTTCTTATTTGGCTATATCTAAGGGTCAAATAGAAGCTGCAAGAGCACTGGGTATGAATAAATTTAGTATTTTTTTTAAAGTTATTTCGCCTCAAGTTATAAGACATGCTTTACCAGGAATAGGGAATGTATGGCAAATAACTCTCAAAGATACTTCCCTCATTTCCGTAACTGGTCTTGTTGAAATTATGCGTCAATCTAGAATATCTTCTAACGTTGAGCATTCACCTTTAACTTTCTTAATAACAGCCGCAATATTGTATTTATGTTTAACAACAATTTCTGGCAGGGTTTTTAAAACGCTAGAAGTAAATTATTCAAAAGGATTTTCGACATGATCGAATTTTTAAATAGTATTCAAAATTCTCTTATTTATAAAAATTTCTTTTTGGTCCTATCTGGCCTAGATAATACAATTTTATTATTATTTATTTCATTACCACTCGGTTTTGTTTTAGCATTATTATTTGCTCTTGGAAGAGTTTCGAAAATTAGATTTTTATCAAGAACAATTACTAGTTATATTTTTGTCATTAGAGGAACCCCTTTACTTGTTCAAATATATTTGATTTATTTTGGTTTAGGTTCTGTAAAATTTATTCGAGAAAGTTTTTTGTGGTATGCATTAAAAGAACCTTTTTGGTGCGGGGTAATAGCCCTTACAATTAATACTGTTGCATATGGAGCAGAAATTTTTCGAGGGGGCATTCAATCAATTGAGAAAAGTCAGGTTGAATCAGGTTTATCACTAGGATTTGGAAAATTTTTACTTTTAAGAAAAATTATACTACCTATTGCTATACGAAAAGTTTTACCATCTTACGGTAATGAATTAATACTAATGGTTAAAGCAACCTCTTTAGTCAGTCTTACAACTTACATGGAAATGACTGGAATTGCTAGAAAGATAATGGCTAAAACATTTGCGCCAGTAGAAGCATTTATTGCTGCAGGAATTCTCTATCTTTTTTTAAATTTTCTAATGGTTCAATTTGTTAAATATTTAGAATGGAAATATAATCCGCACTTAAGATTAAATAATTAATTTCTGAATTTTTTATGACAAGTGCTGCAATTTGCAGCCATTGCTTTAATAGCATCACTTATCATCTCTTTATCTTCTAATTCTATACTTAAAGATATCATTTCGATATCATCTACAAAGTTTTGGTTATATTCATTAAATGTCTCACGATCACTCCAAATATTATCACTAGCTCCTTCTGCTTGACTATTTTCAGGATAAAAATCTTTAAATTCAGATGCTGAGTGAAGAAGAGTTTCATTAAGCTCTAACATTTCCTCATATTGATCTGAATTTATAAATCTGTAAAGTTTCGATGATGTGCTTTTAATTTTTTGCATTATTGCCATTCTTTCATTAACAATCTTTTCTAACGATTTGTCTTCTAAAGTTACTTTGTGAGCTAGAACATATAAAGGAATGAATGAAATTAAAGTACTTATCGTTATTTTAAAGAATATACCCATTTTTTGTTATTATATTATGCAAATAATTATGTCCTAATTTTGCATATTCAAGAGGGTTTGCTTTTTTAGGATCCTGCTCAGCTTCAATAATTAACCATTCCTGATAATTTGCCTCATATAGTATCTTAATTAATGGATCGTAATCGATGCATCCATCTCCTGGAACAGTGAACACACCATCTAAAAAAGACTCTCTAAAACTTAAGTCATTTGTAATAGATTTTAAAAAAACATCTTTTCTAATATCTTTACAATGAACATGGTTAACTCGAGAAATATAATTTTTTAATACTCTTTCGTAATTTGCTTCGGCAAACATTAAGTGTCCAGTATCATAAAGTAAAAATGTATTTTGATTTGTCATATCCATAAATCGATCTACATCTTCCTCTGATTGTATAATAGTTCCCATATGCTCATGATACGACATTGGTATTCCTTCATCCATCAGCATATCAGATAATTCACTGATTTTTTTGCAATAGCTATCCCATTCATCTTTTTCAAGCACTGGTCTTTTACTAAGAGCTTTTGATTGATCACCTTGGATAGATCCAGATACATCAGCAAAAACAAAAACATCTGCATTAATTAACTTTAATAAATTTAAATGATCTTGGAGTGCTATCCATTCTTCTTTTACACTTCTTTCTCTAAGCAATGCACCATACCAACCACCTGGCATTTTTAAATTAAATTTTTCTAAAAGATATTTTGTTATTCCAGGATTTCTAGGAAATTTTCCACCTAATTCAATGCCAGAAAATCCAGATGTGCTTGCGTCCTCTAAACATTTTTCAATAGGAGTGTCACCTCCTAGTTCTGGCATATCATCATTGCTCCAGGCAATAGGCGCGATACCAAGTTTAATTTTCATGAAGTTTTACATATTTCATGATAGATAAAAAATAAAGATAAATATGAACATATTATTAGTTGATGGAAATGAAAAAGAAGCATCTGATCGATATACAAAATTGGGTATGGATACTCAATTTCAAGTATATGAAAAAATTTTAAAAAAATATTCTAGTTCAACTATCAATATTACAACCATTCATCCTGCTGTTAATAATAATTATCTTCCTTTAGGCATAAGTCTTGACGATTTCGAAGCGGTTGCTTGGACAGGAAGCTTACTTAATATATATAACATGACAAAATCCATAACTAATCAAATAGATTTAGCTAAAGAATTATTTAAAAAAAAGAATAAAATATTTGGTAGTTGTTGGGGGCTTCAGGTTTTAGTAACTGCCGCAGGAGGTAAAGTAAGAAAAAATCCAAATGGCCTTGAAGCAGTTTTAGCTAAAAATATTACATTAAATCAAGATGGTGAAATTCATCCCATGTATAAAAACAAAAAAAAATCATTTAATGCACTCTGTTGGCATTATGATGAAGCAGAAAAGCTTCCAAAAGAAACTAAGGTACTAGCCTCAAATAAGATCAGTCAATTCCAATCTATAAGCTTTGAAGTAAATCAATCAAGTGTTTGGGCAGTACAATACCATCCAGAATTTAATTCAAAATGGATGGCTGGACTTATGGAAATGAGAAAAGATATTTTGTTGGAACAAAAAGTATATGAAAATTTATCAGAATTTGAAAACGAAAAAATGATTTTACAAAACCCTGATAATCTTGAGAAAAAAGAATTACATATATATGATGATGTAGTTGATGAAGAAATTCATTCTTTAGAACTTTCAAATTGGTTAAATCTTAATAAAAATTATTAACTACATTTATAATTGATTTCCACTTACTAATACTAGAAGTTGAAGTGGATTTGTTAATATTTGCTTTTACTGTTTTATCTTTTTTCCAAAGTTTACTTATTTGGCTTGTATTTTTTAAATATCCAGATTGAATTGCTGCAAGATATGCTGCGCCAAGTGAAGTAGTCTCAACATTACTTGGTCTAATAATTTTAATTTGAGAAATATTTGCTAAACTTTGTAGAAAGCTATTATTTTTAACCATACCTCCATCAACTCTTATTTCACTAATCTTTATCTTTGAATCTTTTTCCATACACTCAATTAATTCATAAGTTTGAAAAGATAGGCTGTCCAAAGTTGCTTTGATGATATCTTCTGTAGACGTATTTCTAGTGATGCCAAAAAATGTTCCTCTTGCATTAGGGTTCCAATATGGGGCGCCAAGTCCAGTTAAGGCTGGGACAAAAAATAAACTTTCATCTTTATTAGCTTCTTTATACAATTTATCAGTTTCACTAGAATCTTTTATAAATTTTAAATTATCGCGAAGCCATTGTATGGCAGAGCCTGCTACAAAAATACTTCCTTCATAGCAAAACATTTTTTTACCATTTATTTTAAAAGCAACAGTAGTTAGTAATCTATTCTTAGATAATTTAAATTTTTCTCCAATATTCATAAGAAGAAAACAGCCTGTACCATACGTACTTTTTGATTGCCCTTTTTTAAAACACGCCTGACCAATTGTTGCTGACTGTTGATCTCCAGCCATGCCGCCAATTGGTATTGCATCACCAAATAATTTAGTAGAGCCAAAATGATATGCATTTTCAACTACAGTTGGTAAGATCTTTTTTGGAATATTAAATATTTTTAAAATTTTATAAGACCAATTCTCTTTTTGAGAATCAAAAATCATGGTTCTTGAGGCATTTGATATATCTGTTAGGTGAGATTTTCCTTTGGTTAAATTCCATAATAGCCATGTATCTATAGTTCCAAAAAGTAAATTATTATTTTTTAAATTCTTATTTACTTCCTTAACGTTATCAATAATCCATTTAATTTTAGTAGCTGAAAAATAAGGATCAAGCTCTAAACCAGTTATTTTTTGAATTTTTTTATCAATTCCTTTTCTTTTTAACTTTTCACAAAGATTAGCTGTTCTTCTATCTTGCCAGACTATTGCTTTATAAATTGGTTTCCCAGTTTTTTTATTCCATAAAACTGTTGTTTCTCGTTGATTGGTAATTCCAATCGAAATAATATTTTTTGCACTTAATTTATTTTTTTTTAGTATTTTTGAAATTAAATTTCTAACATCGTTCCAAATTTCTGTTGCATTATGCTCTACCCATCCTTCATTTGGAAAATATTGTTTAAATTCTTTTTGGACAAAATCAAATATTTCAAATTTTTGATCATATAGTACAATTCTTGAACTTGTTGTACCCTGATCTATTACTAAAAAATATTTTTTCATAAATTAGACATCTAAATTTTTAATGAAATTAGCATTATTTTGAATAAATTTA
>CACAAZ010000010.1 GCA_902530685.1 uncultured Alphaproteobacteria bacterium
AATTAATAAAACTTGGCCTTAAAGATACATTTGCTCACGGCGGATCTAAACAATATTTAACTAAATACTATGGTTTTGATGCATATGCATTGATTAATTCGATAGAAAAATTTATAGGACAAAAATTAAATATTGAAGAAAAAGATTTAGAAAAAGTAAGAATAGAAAATGTTCATTCTCTTTCTAAAGCTGAAGCTCTTTAAACTATGAAAAAAAATTTTTATAAATTATTCAAAACAAAAAAACCAATAATAGCTATGGTACATTTTCCTGCTCTTCCAGGTTCGCCATTATATGATGAGAATAAAGGATTAAATTTTATTTATAAATCAATTGAAGCAGATCTATTAAATTTGCAAAAAGCAGGTGTAGATGCAGTTATGTTTGGCAATGAAAATGATCGACCTTATGAATTAAGTGTAAATCGAGCCACATTATCAACAATGTCATACATGATCGGAAAACTGTCAGCAAAAATTAATGTTCCTTTTGGTGTTAATGTTTTGTGGGATCCAATGAGTACAATAGCCTTAGCAGTCTCAACTAATGCTAAATTTGTTCGTGAAATATTTACAGGAACTTATGCATCGGATATGGGAATATGGAGTCCTAATGCAGGAGAATCAATGCGCTACAGAAATTCTCTTGGCAGAAAAGACATACAAATGTACTATAATATTTCTGCAGAATTTGCTTTTTCCTTAGATAGAAGAACAGTCGCTCAAAGGGCTGAAAGTACAGTTTTTTCATCTATACCCGATGCTGTGTTAGTATCAGGACAAATAACAGGCCAATCAGCTAAATTAGATGAGATTAAAGAAGTACATAAAGTGATACCAAATACCCCCGTCCTAGCTAACACTGGTGTAAATATAAATAATGTCGAAGAAATTCTAAAAGTAACTGATGGTGTTATAATCGGATCATCATTAAAAGTTAATGGTGATACTTGGAAAAATATAGATTTAAACAGAGCAAAAAAATTTATGACTAAAGTTAAATCTATTAGAAAAAATGCCTAACACAAAGGAAGTCAATTCATTATGTAAAACGCTAGAGGAATTAGTATTAATTTCTGGTCTATCTGGTTATGAAACTAATGTAAAAAATTATCTTTCCAAACAATTAAAAAATAAATCACTTAAATCTAATAGTGATGTCTTAGGTAACTTAATTTGCACAATTAAAGGAGATGAAAGACTCCCCTCTATCATCCTATTTGCCCATATGGATCAACTGGGTTTTGTTGTAAAAAAAATAGAAGATGATGGTTTTATACGTTTTGAAAGAGTTGGTGGTATTCCTGAAAAAGCCCTTACGTCTCAGGATATTGTAATTGTTAATAATAAAAATGAATTAATTCAGGGCATAATTGCCAATAAATCACATCATGCTACTCAAATAGATGAAAAATATACAGTTACTAGAATTAAAAATTTATATATTGATGCAGGTTTTAAAAATAAAAAAGATGTTTTAAAGAATGGTGTAAATATTGGAAGTCCAGTTACATACGCACCATATTATAAAACCTTATCAAATAACAATGTTTGTGGTTCTTCCATAGATGATAGGGCAGGTTGTGCAGTAATTTTGAGTGTTGCTGACTCTCTATTCCAAATTAAAAATAAACCTACAATTCATATCGTTTTTTCTGTTCAAGAAGAGTTTAATTTAAGAGGAGTTTTACCTGTAATCAATAGTTTAAAGCCAGATATAGCAATTCAAGTTGATCTAACATTAACATCAGATACTCCTGACATGAAAGGTTCAAGTGACATTTTTTTAGGATCAGGTCCTTGTATAAGTTTATTTTCATTTCATGGAAGAGGAACATTAAACGGAGTTATACCTCATCCATCATTAGTAGAAATATTTGAAAAAGCTGCTAAAGCAAAGAAAATTAACTTACAAAGGAGTGCGGCTTCTGGCATATTAACAGATTCTTCATATGTACAATTTGCAAATAATGGAATTGCAACTATTGATATAGGTTTTCCTATGCGTTATTCACATTCTTCAAGAGAAGTTTGTAATTTAAATGATCTTATTGATTTAAAAAATCTTATCATAACTGCTATAACTAAAGTTGATAAAAATTTTAAACTTACAAGGTAGTTATTTATGTTAGAAAAATATTTTCTTGGGATAGACATTGGCACATATGAAACAAAGGGTGTTATTGTAAATAAAAATGGAGAAATAATTTCTCAAGCAGCAAGAAAACATGAAATGATTGTTCCACAAAGTGGGTGGGCTGAACACAGGCCAGTTGAGGATTGGTGGGGTGATTTCACTTATGTATGTAATAAATTAATTAAAGACTCAAAATGTAATCCAAAAGATATTCTTGCTGTATCAGCTAGCACTATTGGACCTTGTATGCTGCCTTTAGATAAAGAAGGTGAGCCCTTGATGAACGCAGTATTATATGGTGTTGATACTAGAGCGCATAAAGAAATTGAATTGCTAAATTCATCTATTGGTGAAGAAAATATTATGAAATTTAATGGCAATGTTTTAACATCACAACAAGTAGGCCCTAAAATTTTATGGTTAAAAAATAATAGACCAGAAATATATGCTAAAACAAGTAAGATTGTTAATGGAGCAGGATTTATAAATTATAAATTAACTGGAAATTATACAATCGATCATTTCTCTGCGGCATTCGTAAGTCCTCTCTATGATATAAATAAGCAAGATTGGAGTGATGAATTAAATGATGGAATTATAGATATAAGCAAATTACCAAAGTTAGTTTGGACAAATGAAATTATTGGTAAGATTTCAAAATCAGCTGCGTCACAGACAGGTTTAGCAGAGGGCACAACAGTTACTTCTGGTACAATTGATGCTGCTGCAGAAGCGATTAGTGTGGGTGTTTTTAGTGCTGGCGATATGATGATGATGTACGGATCTACCATGTTTTATATCTTAGTTACTGATAAAATTTTATCTGATAAAAGACTTTGGTATTCACCATGGCTTTTCAAGGGTGAACACTGTTCAATGGGAGGTCTTGCAACTAGTGGAACTTTAACTCATTGGTTTAAAAATAATTTTGCTAGAGAGTTGAGTGGGGACGACATATTTATAAAGCTTGCACAAGAGGCTGAAAAATCGCCTCCTGGTTCAAAAGGTATAGTTTTCCTACCATACTTTTCTGGAGAGCGAACTCCAATTCATGATACAAATGCAAAAGGAACTTTCTTTGGTTTAGATCTAACTCATAATAGGGCAGATATGTATAGATCTATATTTGAAGGAATAGCATATGGGACAAACCATGTGTTTGACGTTTTTAAAGAATTAAACGCATCACCAAAAAACTTATTTAGTGTTGGTGGAGGTACAAAGAATAAAATATGGTCACATACAACTTCTGATATCATTGGTTTAAATCAAATCTTAAGAAAAAAAACCATTGGAGCTTCTTATGGTGATGCTTTTCTTTCAGCTTGCACAATTGGAGAATTAAATAAGAATGATTTCAATAAGTGGAATGAAATTGAGTATGAAATTAATGCAAATCTAGAGCATAAACAACTTTACGATAAGGGATATGAAGTATTTAGAGATCTGTATGAAAATACAAAGCATCTTATGAAAAAATTAAATACCTAACCTTTAATTGCTCCCGCCGCCATCCCTTTAACAATATAACGTTCTAAGAAAATAGCTACAACAATTAATGGAAAACATAATGCCAATGAAATTGCTGCCATGTTCCACCATTTAATACTTTGAGATGAAATTTGTGAAGCTACCATAACAGGCATTGTTTTTGCATCAGTACTTGTAATTAGTGCTGCTAAAAAGTATTCATTCCAACAAAGTATTAAACACAAAATAAAAGCACTGGCAATTCCTGGTAAAACAATTGGAAAAACTACTCTAAAAAAGCTTACCCATACACTGGCTCCATCTACCAGGGCAGCCTCTTCTAATTCAATTGGTACAGCATTAAATTGATCTCTCATTATCCAGATTACAATTGGAAGTACGGTTAAAGTATAAATCATTATCATACCAATATGTGTGTCAAGAAGATCTAGTTCACGATATAAAACTAGTAATGGAAGAGCAAGAACTACTGGAGGTAAAATCAATTGTGATAAAAAGAAAAATGAAATATCTGGATTTCGCATAAAGCCAAATTTATAGTTAAATCTACTCAACCCGTATGCAGCAAAAGAACCAAGAATGACCGCTAAAGCTGAAGCACTTGATGAAATTAATGCTGTGTTAAAAAATCTTGCAAAAAATTCCTCTCTTGGATTTGACTCAGTAAAAATTGTATCAGGAGAAAGTCCAAGATTTTTCCATCCCTTCCAAGCAGGTTCAAAATCTACCCACGGTATCAAAAGACCCTGTGTTACACTTGCAGCAGTCTTAAATGATGTTGTTGCAGTCCAATAAATTGGAAAAAGACAAATAAATGTCCAAAATAAAAGAATTCCATAAATCAGTATTTTTTCAACTAGATTGTTGTTCATTATGCTGCTCTCTGAAGCCATCTATTAACAAATCGTATTAAAATAGTCATAAATATAATAATCAATACTAAATAGACAAAAGAGAGAAGAGTTCCATATCCAACATTAGATCTATCTCTATACTCTCTTACTATAAAACTCGTGACACTATCAGTTGCTCCACCAGGACCTCCAGCAGTTACAATAATTATAATATCTGCAAGTTTTAACTTAAAAATAATTCTTATAACCAGTGTTGTTAAAGACACTGGCAGCATTATTGGAAATATTATATTTTTAAACATTGTCCATTTATTTGCACCATCAACTTTTGCTGCTTCTAACACTTCTTTTGGCAATGCTTGTAAACCTGCTAATAACATAATGATCATAAGTGGAATAAATGTCCAAGCATCCATGCACATCATCGTTAGTCTTGCAATTTCAGGATTACTAAAAAAAGTTGGAGTATCCCATCCAAGCCACCTCGCAAAGTTAGCAACAGGTCCAAATCTCTGTTCTAACATTGATTTTCCTACCATCCAGCTTACAGCTACTGGACTCAACATTAAGGGTATTAAAAAAGCTATTCTAAAAAACTTTCTCCCCCTAATTTGTGTATTCAATAAAAGAGCCAATAAAAATGCAATTACAAACTCAACGAGTACAGCAAGAATATAATAAATCATATTCTTTAGTGAGTTCCAATAATAGGGATCTGCAAGCATTTGATAGAAATTATCTAATCCATTAAACTTTCGTCCATCTATTGAACTTAAATTCCAATCACTGAATGAAATATATAATCCAAATAAAATTGGAAAAATAACAATAGAAATTATAAACATAACAGCTGGAAATACAAATAGGTTCCTTTTACCTCTTTCTCCGTAAATTAAGACTCTAGAGTAACCAATTGCAACAGCCCATAAGATATAAGCATATAGGAGGGGTCTCCAATTAGAAAAACCAAAATTAATTTTTTCAAAAGTATATAGTCCTTGAACTGTACCAATTATGATCATTAACATAAATGATGCCCAAACAATAAGTTTACCAGTTCTGATAGTTTTAGGATTTACACTTGATTGCGATACTACGTATAAAGGATCACGTTCAACTATTTTAATTTCATTCATTATTTTTAAGAAATCATCCTAATACAATAAATCTAGCGACTTAAAAGAAAGTCGCTAGAGTAATAATTAAATTACATACCTAAAGAAGCTTTATATAGCTTAATTTGGTTTTCTCTACCAATTTGGTCTGTAATATCATCCCAAGCTTTTGCAATATTATCTGCTCCAGTTTGAGCATCATATTGTCCAGCATATATTTTTGATAATTCGTCTTCGGCAATACTATAATATTGGAAGATACCTGGTATACGTGGTTCAATTGCAGCATTCGGATGGTTATATGAGTCAGCTTCTGATGCTAAATAATCAGACGCGAAAGCTTCAGTGTAACCAGCCCCAGTCCACTCATCAATATTGAAATGACTGTTTCTGTAAGGCTGGAAACCTGATGGATACATTGACATCCATAATGATAGATCTTTTCCACCAATATGAGCACATGCAGACCATGCAGCTTTCTTTTTAGCTGAGTCATCATCAACTGTTTTCATACAATATAATCCCCAACCAATGTATGCCATGTTTGGAGCATAGTTAGGACCACTTGGAAGAGTTTCCCATGAACCTGTTTGCCAGTTATAAACATCATCAGAACCAGGTAGAATATCAAATCCAACGTTACCTTGAACAAGAGATTCATCAGACGTATTAGCATTTGATCCAACATCTCCCCACCAAGCACACATTGAACCTGTCCCTGCTAAGAATTGACTGAAACCTGTAACACCTGGATCAGCATTAATCTGATCTGGTGGTTGAGCATCTTTTCTATCAAGAACATCTTGAATTGCTCTAACCCATGCAGGATTATTTACCATTGGTTTCATTGTTTCTGGTTCAAATAAGAATGCAGGACTGCTTGGGTGTTTACCATAAGCAGTAGCAATACTTCCAAGATAATAAAATGCAAATCCACCCCAACCTTTTTGAACATCAAGATATCCATAAGCAGGGAAACCAGCATGTGTTTTACCTTTTAAGAAGTTAGTAACTTCTGTAACTTTTTGCCATGTAGTTGGAACCTCCCAATTACCTGAATGACCTTCATCTTTCCAAGCTTTAGCTAACTCTTCATTTTCGAAGTAATCAGTTCTATAGTTGAAGTTATGACAATCACCATCAATCGAAATACGGTATGTTTTTCCTTCCCAAGTTCCAACTGGAGCTTGTAAGTATCCAACATAATCACCTAGATCAATTTGATCAGCAACCCAACCTGGCATCTCGGAAAGTAATTTCTTACCACAAAGATCTCCTTCATATGGAGCTCCAGATTGAACAATATCAAAGTCAACAGTACCTGTTGCAATTGATTGTTGAAGTCTTGCATTATAATCAGCTTGTGCTAAGTCAATCCAATTAATTTTTGCACCTGTATACTTCTCCCAAGGTTTTAAGAAACCTCTGTGAAGCATGTTATGAAGATTCAAACTGTCTAAACCTAAGAAATTAAGCTCAACACCTTTAAATTCACCTTCTTTTACTCTTTCTTTAGTTCCACCTAGGCACATTTCGCCAACTTTTTGCCAGTCAGCATCGCCAGGTGAGCCTACACCGACTCCAGGAATTTTAAGAATAGCTTTTCTAAGTTCTGAATGACCATCAGCAAAAGCACTTGTTGCTACTGATGATAATCCACCACTCATAGCTGCTATCGCACCAGCAGATGCAGCTCCTTTTACAAAGCTACGTCTATTAATCGCTTTCTTGATAGCGTATTCATATAGTGATTTTTTCATTATATCCTCCCTATGAAAATTATAATAATTAAGTTTTATAAATATAAGATTGGTAAGGCAACAAGAAAAACATTAAAAAGAGAGTTATTTTTGGTAATAAACATGCTTAAAAACAAGTTCGCAACAAGACTTAATTCTTTCAAATCTAATTGGAATTCTCCACAAAGACCAACTGTCAGGGATTTAATTGAAAGAGCATCAAATGCAAAAGGTTTAACGCATGTTGATCTTAATTTTCCTGATCACATTGAGCCTTCGCTTAAAGATATTGCTAAAATTACAAGTGATTGTGGATTAAGTATAAATGGTCTTGCTATGAGGTACTACAACAATCCTGCTTTTAAATTAGGAGCATTCACAAATCCAAATAAAAAAGTTCGACAGGAAGCAATTGATTTAACTAAAAAAGCAATAGATGATTTAAGAGAAATTAATTCAAATTTATTAACTGTTTGGCTAGGTCAGGATGGTTTTGATTACGGGTTTCAAGTTGATTATAAAAAAATTTGGTATGATGAAATTCAAGCTATTAAAGAAATTGCAGAATATGACAAAGAATGTTTTATAAGTATTGAATACAAACCTAATGAACCACGAGCTTATTCATTACTATCTAACTTAGGAACAACTTTACTAGCAATCAAAGAAATAAATTTAGATAATGTTGGAGTTACTATAGATTTTGCCCATATTTTATATTCTAATGAACAACCAGCACTAGTTGCAGCATTAATAGACAAGCACTCAAAGATTTTAGGTTTACATTTAAATGATGGTTATGGAAAAAGAGATGATGGTTTAATGGTAGGTTCCGTTCATCAATTAGCTACAATTGAATTACTCTATTATGTTACAAAAACAAATTATGATGGACCAATTTACTTTGATACTTTCCCAGATACAACAAATATGGACCCAGTAAAAGAATGTGAATTAAATATTGAAACTGTAAAAAAACAATTAAAATTAGTTGATAAACTTTTATTGAATAACGAATTAACTACAGCTATTGAAAATCAAGACTCTATTACTTCTCATAGAATATTTAATAGTATTTTATATCAATAAAATGTTTTCAAAGAACATTGTTGTCGTTGGTAGTTTACACTACGATATTTTCATAGAGTCAGATAAAATTCCACAAGTAGGAGAAACTGTTCTTGGAAAAAAATGGTATCCTAAATTGGGAGGAAAGGGTGCAAATCAAGCTGCTGCACTTATTAAAGAGAACATCAATGTAAATTTTGTTAGTGCTGTTGGTAGTGATGATTTTGCAAGTTATCTAATGAATCAATTAAGTAAAAATAATATTTCAGATAAATTTTTATTAAAAACTGCTGGTACATCTGGGATGAGTGTAGCTATTTCTAATAAAAGCGGGAATTACAGTGCAATTGTCATTTCAGGAGCAAACTTAGAAATTTCAGAAAAAATATT
The DNA here is from genome assembly GCA_902530685.1 of uncultured Alphaproteobacteria bacterium. Taxonomy (GTDB): domain Bacteria; phylum Pseudomonadota; class Alphaproteobacteria; order HIMB59; genus CACPNW01. The sequence goes on from CACAAZ010000010.1 coordinate 8,794, forward strand.
AACCGATGATAATCTATGGAAAAATTGCTCATTTTTAATGATTCAAAATGAAATCGAAGAAAAGATAAATATTAGAGCTGCTATAGAGGCAAAAAAAAGAAATATAAAAGTTTTCTTAAATGCAGCACCTGCTAAAAAAATCAATTATGAGCTATTCAATCTAGTTGATATATTACTTGTGAATGAAATTGAGTCCCAACAACTTTTAGATACAAAAAGCACAGATTTTAAAAGACTAGCAGAAGAATTATCAAATTATGTATCTAGAATAATTATAACCTTAGGTGACAAAGGTGTTGTTTACTTTGAAAAAAATAAAAAAGTTGATCATATTAATGCGCATTCTGTAGATGTAAAAAGTGCGCATGGAGCTGGTGATTATTTTGCTGGAAAATTTATTTCTAATTTTATTGAAACTAATGACTTTGAAGACTCAATTAAAACTGCTAACAAGAAAACATCAGAATTTATATCGTCTTAATGAGAATTAGGTTTACCAATTAAATATTTATATTAGGATAGTTTTAATGAATAAATTATCAATACTAGGGATTTTTGTTGCAGATTTAGCATTTTTTGGAAAAATACCTAAAGTTGGAGAGACAATTTTAGGTCAAGATTTTGTTGTTGGTCCCGGAGGCAAAGGGTCTAATCAATCTGTTGCTGCAGGCAAAGCTGGTGCATCGATTGATTTTATTACAAAAGTTGGTGATGATGATTATGGGAAGATGGCTTTTCGTATTTATAAAGAAACAAATGTTGGATCAGATTTTGTTTATGTAAGTAAAGAACATAACACAGGTGTTGCTGCTATTTTACTTAACAAGGATACAGGAGAGAATGCTATTTCAGTTGTGCCAGGTGCTGCAGGTGCCTTAACAATCGAAGATATTGATAATGCAAAAGAAGTTATAACAAATTCATCAATTTTTTTAACACAGTTAGAGGCCCCAATGGATGTTGTCGTTCATGCATTAAAAATTGCAAAGGAAAATAATGTAACAACAATTCTTAATCCTGCTCCAGCTGCCAAACTTGATCAATTTGTATTTCCATTAATCGATTATTTTACACCAAATGAGTCAGAGGCTAGTTTTTATGTATCTGGAGATATTGCAAATAAAGATGATGCGGAACAATACGGACAAGAATTTCTTAATCTTGGTGTTAAAAACTTATTAATTACTCTTGGCGATCAGGGTGTTTATTTTCAAAATGATAAGGAAAAATATTTTGAACCAGCTTTGGATCTAGGATCCAAGGTTATTGATACTTCTGGTGCAGGAGATGCTTTTTCTGGAGCTTTTGCGACTGCTCTTTGTGAGGAAAAATCAATTCCTGATGCAATCAAATTTGCTAATGCTTTTGCTGGTATTTCTACCACACGAATTGGTACAGCTAATTCCATGCCTTCTCGTGAGGAAATTGAAAAAATTCTATAAATACTGTATAATCATTTTATGCAGTTATTTTTAGAAAGACTCGTGTATTTTTGGGCTGGAATTACAGCAATTGGTCTTTTAATTGCGGTAGCTTACTGGGCAATAGCAACAATTATCTATGTGGCTTTTATTGCACTATTTGTTGCTATAGCTGCAACACTTTTCTATCATTTTTATTGGTCCAAAAGAGACAATTAATAGTTTATAAAAAAAACTCATAAGGTTATTTATTTGTGTCAAAATACATATTTTACGATTTAGAAACTTCAGGTAGAGGAAAAAAAGAATATCCAACTGCTTTTGGGACCACTCCAAAATGGGAACAGATAATGCAAATTGCTGCTATCGTAACTGACTCAAATTTTAATCAAACAAACCAAAATATGAATGAATTTTGTAGGCCTAGAACATCAGTGATTTCTCAACCTGGCGCTTTAATTACTACATTGAAGGGAATGCGTGAAGCACTTGGCGCTCCTCAGTCATCTTATGAATTAATAAAAAAAATTAATAAAACTTTTGATAGTTGGAAAAAAGATGATCCAAGTTCTACTTTTATTGGGCATAATATAATGGAATTCGATGAATCAGTTCTTGAATACAATTTTTTCACTCATATGTTTTATCCTTATGTTACAAGAAAGAGTAGGGGGGATACATTAAATTTAGCGAGAGGTTTATATGCAATTAATCCTTCAAGTATTAAAACACCTCTCACAGAAAGAGGTAATCCTAGTTTTAAACTAGAAAAAATTGCGGAGATGAACAATTTGCCTGTTGAATTTGCTCATGATGCATTTTCAGATGTTAAGACATCAATTGCCCTTACAAAATATATTAATGAAGCAGACACAACTAATTGGAGTCAACTTCAAATGACAATGAGTAAAGAAGATGCAATTGAATATATAAACAAAAATAAAGGTTTTTGTTTTATGACAAGCTTTGGAGGAAGAATTAAACTTCAAGCTTTGTCTGTGGTATGTGAGTCACAATATAATGGCTGGTTTCATACAATTGATTTGGCTCATGACCCAACACCATTAATAGAAGCTAATCCTGAAGAATTTAAAAAACTTATCAAAAGAAAAAATAGATACGTTATCACTAATCAGCACCCTATTATTTTACCAGGTAAGATTGCATCTAATTATGAGCCATATGATGAAATTGGTTCTGATATATTAAATGAAAGAGCTAAAATAGTTTTTAAAAATAAAGATTTAGCAGAAAAGTTTAAGCTTATGGAAATTGACAGACGTATCGAAAAAGAAGATGAAAAATCTCAAGATAATATATTTCCTGAAAGTGCAGCAAATGCTTTTCTTGATTTTAAACAATCAACAGAAATAGCTAAATTTCATGAACAGAATGACTGGAATGAAAAATATAAAATTGCTCTTTCAATAAAAGAGCCAAAAGCAACCTTTATTTTAAAAAGACTTATATTCGATGAAAGTCCAAAGACTCTATCAAAAGAAGACTTTAAAATGATACACCGCGAGTTACATGAAAGGCTAGTAATTAATCAAGAAAGACCTTTTACTACTATACCTGAAGCAATGTCACAAACTGATACTGAATTAGTTAAAATGGAAGAAAGTGATGTTGAAAACAAAGACCAAAAAATGCAAATTTTAAAAGATTATAATGTCTATTTAAATTTTATGGAGAAATATTTTTCTAATAAAAATGCGGAACCCCTTCCAAGTGGTAAAGAACTGAGCAAAATAATTTTTGGTTAATGTTTGAGCTTCAATATTTTATCATTGGAATTATCCAAGGCTTTACGGAATTTTTGCCAATTAGTTCTTCTGGGCATTTAGTTCTTGTATCAGAATTAACTGGTTGGCAGGATCAAGGTCTTTTTACTGATGTTGCTGTACATGTCGGAACATTGTTTGCAGTTATAATTTATCTAAGATCTCATATAACATTATTAATTAAGAGTTTCTTCTCTCTTCAGCTTTCTCAAAATGATAATTTAATTAAAATTATAATCGCAACAATACCAGCGATAATAGTTGGGTTTATTATTTTTGATTTTATCCAATTATATTTTCGAGATATCAAGGTTGTAGCAGTGACAAGCGTTGTTTTTGCTGCTCTATTATTTGTAGCAGATCATTTTAAGACGAAAATAACCTCCTGGGATAAGATGAGTTATGTTCAAGCTTTTATTATTGGTTTATTTCAAGTATTAGCATTTATACCTGGAGCAAGTAGAGCAGGCGTTACAATTACTGGAGCACGTTTTTTAGGATTTGATAGATCATCCGCAGCAATATTTTCTATGCTTTTATCCATTCCTATTATTTTAGCTTCCTTAGTTTTAACTAGTTTAGATTTAATAAGTAGTGCTGTGGTAAATATAAATTTATACAAATCTTTATTTGCAGCATTTGTTGCGTGTATTACTGCTTTAGTATCAATTAATATCATGATGCGAATAATACAAAGATCAACGTTTAATATATTTATTATTTATAGAGTTTTATTAGGATTTATTTTATTATATTTTTATGCATAAAATATCTGGAGTCTATAGTGCCTCACTGACACCTGTAAAAGAAGATTTATCAATAAATAAAGATCTTTACCTTCGTCATTGTCAATACTTAATGAGGCAGGGACATGATGGTCTTGCAATATTTGGCACTACAGGAGAAGCAAATAGCTTTTCTGTACAAGAAAAAAAAGATCATCTAGATTTTTTAATTTCTAATCGTATCGATCCTAATATCCTTATTCCTGGAACTGGATCCTCCTCTTTAAATGAGGCAATTGATATGACCAAACATGCTGCTAAAAATAAAGTAAAAGCCGTTCTTTTACTTCCACCCTTTTATTACAAGAACGTTACTAATGAAGGTGTTATAAATTTCTACCGCCATATTATTGAAAGAGTAGGTGAGAGTGATCTACAATATATTTTGTATCATATTCCTCAAAATTCATATGTATCAATTGATTTTAAAATGATTGAAATTTTATTAAAGCTTTATCCTAATAATATAATTGGATTAAAAGATTCAAGTGGTGATAGTGATAGAATGATGAAAATAATAAAATATTTCAATGATTTTGCTGTATTTTGCGGTCATGACAGCTTAGCATTAAATATCTGTAAGCGAGGTGGTGCTGGTGCAATTACGGCTGGTACAAATGTATGTGGTAAATTGCTAAGTTTTATCATTAAAAATTATAGAAACGAAAGCAACATTAAAAATTTTGCTGATATGCAAAAATTATTACAACAAATTCGTCAAGTTATTACTTCCCATGAACCAATAAGTCTAATGAAAGCCTATTTTTCTATTGTAGATAATATTTCTGATTGGAATAATGTTCTGCCTCCGCTTAAAAAAATAGCAGATCCTAAAAATCAAAGGTCTGTTTTAATTTTAAAAGAATTAGTAAAAAAAATAGATCCGTTAATAGCGAATACTTGAGTTAAAATATTTTTTTGCTTTTGAAGCAATGAAATTTTGAACTGGCTTAAGAAATACAGCAAAGCCAATACAATCTGTAAAAAATCCAGGAGTAATTAATAGTAAACCTGAAATTAACAAGAATATACCACCTTTTATTTCTTCAGTTGGCATTATTCCATGTGATAAATTTTTTTGTGCATCAAATAATAGTTTTATTCCCTGTCGGCGAACTAAAAATATACCAACAAGAGCAGTTATCAAGATTATAGCAATTGTATTAAGAATACCAATGTTTGAACCAATTGTTATAAAAATGCTAATTTCAATTATGGGAATTATTATAAATGCTAAAAAAATCACTAACGGACTATACCAGTTTTTTCATCCTTTATGTTTTTTTCTATTTTATTCTCAAATTCTCTTAATCTTTTGTAAACACTTGCTAACTCAATAATAGTTGGCCAAGCTCTAAGTAAATACTGCATTGAGCCTTCAACTCTTCCAAAAGCTCTTATTATTTGTTGCATCACACCAAGAGTAACTACACCAGCTACAATTGCAGGGGCAAGAAAAACGTAAGCACTTAAAACATTAGCTTGGAGATAAGCTACTCTTCCAATATTGAAATAAAGATATCTGAGGTAGCTTAAGAAATGGATTTTTCGAACATCATCAAATAATTCCTCTAATCTTTTTGGTCTTACAGTACCATCGTCTTCTGCTATAACCAGTATTTTTCTATAAGCTGCTTCCTGTTTTTGAAGATCATATTCAACTCCCACTAGTCTTAATATATAACCTAAAATAATTAAAAATAGTGTTCCTCCTATTGACCAAATTAATGCACCAGTAATTAATCCATATTCCCATTCACCAAAGAAGAAAATTGGAATACCAATGCTCAAACCAAATAATATTGGAATAAATTCAACAATTATCATTATGGCTTCGATAAAACTTGTTCCTAGCCCTTCCATAATTCTGGAAAACTTAATTGTATCTTCTTGAACTCTTTGAGACGCTCCTTCAATAGTTCTTGCTTGATCGTATACTGAATGGTACCATTCAACCATTGCAGTACGCCATCTAAAAAGAAAATGTGCTGTAAAAAAACTTACTGCAACTGCCAAGGCTACATAAATACCTGCTAGTGTTATAAATGAGAAAAGGCTTTGCCAATATTCAGTAATAGTAATTGCATTTGGCTCACCTAAGGCTTTCTGAATCATGTCATAAAACTCACCAAACCACTCATTTATTTTTACATCTATTTGAACTTGAACCCAAAGAGAAGATAGTATTATTGCCGATCCAGCCCAAGCCCATAAATACCATTTTGGTTCTGTGAAGAATTTAAACATATTAAATATATAGATGTAAAATTATTTTTAAAAAGAAGTCTTAAGATTAAAATTATTTCTTTTTTTGACGTTTTTTATTTCTTCTATATTTAGAACCTCTTTTACGTCTACCTCTGTGTTTTTTTGGATATCCCATATTATGGCCATGTATACAAAAATTAAATATTAAGTCAAAGATTAATAATGCCAATCTTTTGCTTCATTAAACAAAAAATCACGGAATACCTCTAATCGTCTGTCATTTTTAAAAGACTCGGAATAAACAAAGTATGTTTGATATGAAGGACCCTCTAAATTTGGTAATACTCTAACTAACTGAGGTTTATCAGCTACCATGTAATCAGGTAAAGAAGCTAGACCACCACCTTTTTCAATTGCAAGAGACATAGCATAAATACTGTTAACTCTAAATTTAGGTCTTCTTTTTGATCCTTCTTTTCCAATTTTTAAAATCCAATCTATGTTTGAAATGGGAGAAGGCAGACCTGCACCAAAGCATATCAAATCATGTTTATCTAAATCATTAACACTACGAGGAATGCCATTTTTTTGCAAATATTCTGAAGCAGCATAAATATGGTTATGAAAATTAACAAATTTTTTAAAAATTAGATTTGCTTGTGTAGGTTTTTTTACTCTAACCGCAACATCAGCTACTCTTGCAGCAAGATCAACTTCTTCATCACTCATGATTAAGCTAACATCTATTTCTGGATATTGGTTTGCAAACTTATTAATTCTTGGCGTAAGCCATGTAGAACCAAATCCAACAGTTGTGCTTACATTTAGTCTACCAACTGGTTTAGTTTTTTTATCCAATAATTTTTTTTCAAAATCAGAAATTGAAAAATTGATATCATTTACAGTATTAAATAAATTTTCTCCTTGTTCAGTTAAGCGTACACCTTTTTGATGTCTTATAAATAAAGGAGTTTTAAGATCTAATTCGAGATCCTGTATTTGTCTACTTAAAGCGGATTGACTTATATTTAATTTTGCACTAGCTTTTGAAATACTTCTTGAAATAGCTATTTCGTAAAATGATTTTAATTTATCCCAATCCATTATCTTAGAGAATTTATGGTATTTTTATATTCTGTTTTGTCTTTAGACAACAAATATGATCCTACCGCTAGAATATCAACTCCATTATCAATACAATAATCTTTGTTTGTATTATTTATTCCTCCATCCACTTCAATTTTATAATTATAACTTTTATTTTTTCGTATTTGATGCAATTGATTTATTTTGGAAACTTGCTCCTTCATAAATTTCTGACCACCAAAACCAGGTATAACAGTCATTACAATTACTTGTTTAACCAGAGGTAACAAATCTTCAAATTTTTCAATATTTATTTCTGGATGAATAGCTATCCCAGAACTTACTTTAGATTTATTAAGATGTTTAATAATGTCTACTGTATTTTTATCTGCTTCAGGATGAAAGCTAATTATATCTGATCCAGCTTTTATATAATCATCAATATATTGTTGAACTGGCCTTACCATCAAATGAACATCAAGTATTTTTGAAGTGACTTTTCTAACTTTTTTAATTGTATCAACTCCAAATGAGGTGTTTTCTACATACTTTCCATCCATAACATCAATATGAATATAGTCTGCGCCAGCATTATCTAATGATTTTACCTTATTTTCTAAATCATTCTCTTTTACATTTAATATTGAGGGTGAAATTTTTATCATTTTAATTGATATATAATATATAAATATACTCAATTAATGAATTCTATAATTAAAAAACCCTGGGGATATTTTGAAGTATTAACTTCTGGTAAAAACTTTTTAGTCAAAAGAATAATGGTTAAACGAGGAGGTATTTTATCACTACAAAACCATCAATATCGTTCAGAACATTGGATAGTTGCAGAAGGTGAGGCTGAGATTACAATAGATGGAAAAATTAAAAAAATAAAAGAAAATGAAAGTATTTTTATTCCACAAGGAGCAATCCATAGAATAGCAAATAAAACTAAAAAAAATCTTATAATTATTGAATTGTGGTATGGCGAAAAACTAGATGAAAATGATATTAAAAGATATGAAGATATTTATAAGAGAATTTGATGTTAATTAATATATCTGTATCATTAGGAGAGTTACTTGATAAAATTTCTATATTAATAATTAAACAAAAAAATATTACTGAGCATGGTAAGCTTGAGAATATAAATAAAGAATTAGAAACTCTTAATGACACTCTTAAAAATTATCTTAAAGAACAAGAATTTGATTTTTACCTTAAATCACTTTTAAGTATCAATACTAAATTATGGAAAATTGAAGACGATATTAGAGAATGCGAAAGAAAAAAAAAATTTGATCAAAAATTTGTAGATCTAGCAAGAAGTGTATATTTCACAAACGATGAAAGAGCAAAAATAAAAAATGAAATTAACAAAACATTTGGTTCTGAATTAGTAGAAGTAAAATCTTACAAGAAATATTAGTATATTCTTGAAACGCTCTTTGTAACAAGAGAAACTAATTTTTCTTTATAAATATTATCTTTAAATATATCAACTGAGTCTACAGCAACACTTGAAAAGTGATTAGCTCTTGTTAGAGTATCCTCAATACATTGGTATTTATTTATTATTTCTAAAGCCATTTCAAAATCACCATCATTTTGGTTAAGATTAGATATTGTTCTTTCCCAAAACTTTTTTTCTTTATCATTTGATCTTCCATATGCTAAAATTATTGGAAGAGTAATTTTACCTTCTTTAAAATCATCTCCAGTATTTTTTCCTAATATTTTTTTGTTTGAAGAATAATCAATAGCATCGTCAATAAGTTGAAAAGTCATACCAAAGTTTGTGCCAAATGATTTTAATGCATTAACTTCAGCATCTGTTCCAAGACCACTAATTGATCCAACTTGACAGGCTGCACTAAATAAAGAGGCAGTCTTTGCATTTACAACTTCAAAGTAAATATTTTCATTTATTTCTAAATTTTTATCATTAGCGAGCTCTAAAACTTCTCCTTCAGAAATTACTACACTTGTATCAGCTAATATTTTTAATGTTTCTTTATTGCCATATTTTGTCATTAATTGAAAAGCTCTACTGAATAAAAAATCACCCACTAATACACTTGTTTTATTTTTCCACTTCTCATTTGCCGTTGGTTTTCCTCTTCTTTGTTTACTTTCATCTATTACATCATCATGTAATAGTGTTGCTGTGTGAATAAATTCTACTGCTGCAGATAGACCGATATGATTCATTTTATTTTTAATTTCACTAGTACCGTTTCTTGTCATATGAAAACTTGAAACAGTTAAAAGAGGTCGTAATCTTTTCCCCCCTGATAAGATAAGGTATTTTCCAACTTCATGAACTAAAGGTACATTACTATCTAATTTATCTAGAATTATAGTGTTTACAGATACTAGATCTTCTTTGCAAATATCCGTTAATTCTGTAATTTCATCTTCAAATGAGAAATTTTTTTTTCTAAGTGGAAGAACATTATTCATATTATTAAACTATTAGAATATTATGTTAATTCATTAACTTAATTGACGCACTTAAACTCAAATTACTAAAATTACAAACAAATGCTACATAACGCTTTAAGAAAAGATTAACATTTGTTATTAGATATTATGTTTAAAAGGTTATTTTCGAAGAGTACTACAATACCCGTTTTACGTTTATCTGGCATTATATCATCACAGTCAGGCTTAACAGGCTCTGGTTTAGCAATAAATAATTTAGAAAAGTTAATTGATAAGTTATTTGCTGATAAAAAATCTCCTGTTGTAGGTTTGGTTATTAATTCACCTGGAGGATCCCCTACACAATCCTCTTTAATTGCAAAAAGGATTATTGATTTAGCAAAGGAAAAAAATAAAAAAGTTTTAGCATTTGTTGAAGACGTTGCAGCTTCTGGTGGTTATTGGTTAGCATGTGCCGCTGATGAGATATATATTGATCAAAACTCTGTCATTGGATCAATTGGTGTTATTTCACCAGGTTTTGGTTTTGTAGATCTTCTAAAAAAAGTTGGAATTGAAAGAAGAGTGTATACATCTGGAAAAAGTAAAAGTTTTCTTGACCCTTTCAAAGAAGAAAAACAAGAAGACATTGATAGATTAAAAAATATTCAAGAACAAATTCATGATAATTTTATTAATTATGTAAAAGACAGAAGAGGTTCAAAACTTGATCAGAATAAATTAGATGATATCTTTTCTGGTTTATTTTGGGTTGGTAACAAAGCTATCGATTTAGGTTTAGCAGATGGTATTGGTGCATTAAAACCAATTTTAGAAGAAAAGTTTGGAAAAAAAATTAAAATTAAAATGATCAGTCAAAAAAAATCATTTTTACAACGTAGATTTTCATCTTCAATATTTAATTCTGATGAAATTTTAAATAAAATTGAAGAACGAATTATGTTTTCTAGGTTTGGTTTGTAATGAAATTTCTAGTTTTATTTGTAATTTTAGCCTCTATTTTATTATTTTTAAGGTTTAAGAAAAAAAAACAAGACAAATTCACTAATAATAAAGTAAATAATGACTCAGTAATCGATTTAGAGAAAGATCCAAGAACGAAAGAATATAAACCAAAAGATTAAGAGTTATATGACTGCAAAAACAATGGAAGAGTTAGTTTCTCTTTGCAAAAGAAGAGGTTTTTTATTTCAATCAAATGACATCTATGGCGGTATCAAAGGTTTATATGATTATGGACCAATGGGAGTTGAGTTCAAAAATAATCTTAAACAAGCTTGGTGGAAATCAATGGTATATGAACGAGATGATACAGAAGGTTTGGATGCCTCAATTTTAAGTTCTCCAGTGGTTCTAAAACATTCAGGCCATGAGGATACATTTACCGACCCTTTGGTTGATTGTCGCGCATGTAAATCAAGGTGGAGAGCAGATCAATTATTAGAAAATAATAAATGCCCAAATTGTAAATCAAAAGATCTTACTGAGCCAAGACCTTTTAATTTAATGTTTAAAACTGCAATTGGACCAGTGGACGATGGTTCGTCATTCGCATATTTAAGACCAGAAACGTGTCAGCAAATTTTTACTAATTTTAAAAATATATTAGACTCAACGTCTAGAACTGTTCCTTTTGGTATAGCACAAATGGGAAAAGCATTTAGAAATGAAATAACACCTCGTAATTTTATCTTTAGAGTTAGAGAGTTTGAACAAATGGAATTAGAGTTTTTTGTTAAACCAGGTACTGATGATGAATGGCATGAATACTGGATAAATAAGAGAATAGAATGGTGGGTTAATCAAGGAATAAAAAAAGAAAATTTAAAAAAAATTGTAGTAGAAAAAGATGAACTAGCACACTACTCTAAAAGAACTGTTGATATCAATTACGTTTTTCCTCACGGGGAAGAGGAGCTAGAAGGGGTAGCCAATAGAACAGATTTTGACTTAGGTTCTCATACCAAAAATCAAAACGATTTTAAAATTACATCAGAAGTTATGAAAAACTCTTCTTCAACGACAAAACTGGCTGTTCAAGATTTAGAAGAAAAAAAATGGTATATTCCTTACGTTATTGAGCCATCAGCTGGTGTTGATAGAGGGGTTCTTGCTTTGTTAAATGAAGCTTATCGTGAAGAAAATGTAGATAAAGATAATAAAAGAATTCTTTTATCTCTAAAACCTCATCTTTCACCTATTAAAGCTGCAGTTATTCCTCTTAAAAAGAATAATGAGGATTTAGTAAATTTATCTAAAGAAATAAAATCTAATCTGCAGAAATTGGGATTAGGTAGAGTTGTTCTAGAAAATTCAGGAAACATTGGTAAGAATTATAGAAGACATGATGAAATAGGAACACCAATTTGTTTGACTGTAGATTTTGAAACTCTAGAAGATAAAAGTATTACTGTAAGGGATAGAGATACTATGAAACAGGAAAGAGTTTCTATAGAAAAATTATCTGAATATTACAAAAAATATTTCAATTAATAAATTGTATGAAAAAAGTTAGTGATATTCATGCAATCAAAATTATTTTTTTTATAACTGCTTGTTATGTAGGCTTATGGGCTATTAGGATACCTACCATAAAGGATCAACTTCAAACTGATTATGTTGGTGTTGGATATATTATGTTATCATTTGCAATTGGTTCTATTGTTGCAATGATTTTTGCAAATGCTCTTATTCTAAAAACTTCTACAAAATCTATTTTGACATGCACCTTAATTGCTGAAGGTTGTTTGTGGTTGCCAGTACCTTTCATTCAAGAGTTATGGCTTTTTATGGTTTTCTCATTTATTTTTGGCATGAGTTATGGCGCATTCGAAATAGCATATAATGTATATGCATCAAATTTAGAAGTTAGGGAAAAAAAATCTATGATGTCAGGGTTTCATGCATTTTGGAGTCTTGGTGTTTTATTTGGTTCCTTAATTACAAGTATTTTAATAGAGTGGAATTATTCTTTTATTTTTAATATACTTTTGTATGTCATCATTCTTCTTCCTTTGAGCTTGTATTTTGTACTTTGTTTAGAGTCACAATTTGAAACAAAAACTGAAGACTACAGTAAAAAAAATATATTTTTTATTTGGCCCTTACTTATTTTTTTATTAGCTTTAATTGCAATGGCAAACGCTCTAACGGAAGGTAGTGTTGATGCATGGGGAGCTCTCTATATGAGAGATTTTATTAAAGTTGATGGTTTCTATATTGGCTTAGCAACTCTAAGTTTTAATATTTTTATGGTTATAGGAAGGTTTAGTGGTGATTGGGTAAGAGATAAAATTGGTGTGTTTCTTTTAATTCTTTTTTTGTTTGTATCGACGATTATAAGTTTAATAATTTTATCAAATTTCAGTAGTATTTATGCAGCTATTATTGGTTTTTCATTATTAGGTATTGGAGCATCCTCAATTGTTCCTATCGCATATAGTTTAGCTGGAAAAATTGAGGGAATTGATAGTGGAGTAGGAATAACAATTATTTCAATCGCAGTTTATGGAACATTTATAGGAGCACCAGCTTCATTAGGATTTATAGCAAACAACTATGGTATTAATAATATATTTGTTCCAATGCTAATAATTTTTATAATTTTAATAATTCCAATAAGTTTTTACAGAAAAAAATTTTCAATTTAAAAAGTCAAAAGATAATGAATCATTAATTACTAAACTTTGATTATTATTTTTTAATTTATTAACAAAATTAATATTTAGTGCAGCAAAAATATTTGAATTTGCTTTTGACACAATTGTACCTATTTTTTTACCATCTACTATTAATTCATCCCCCTTTAGAACATCTCCATTTTTTATTTTTAAAGCGTACAGTTTTTTCTTGAGTAATCCACGGTATTTCATTCTTGCAGTAATTTCTTGACCCACATAGCATCCCTTATCCCAATCAATAGCATTTAAATTATCAAAATTATTTTCTAATAATAAAGATTTATTTTCTAAAATATCAAATGGTGAATAGGGGGTTGTATGATTAATTAAAATTTCATGATATTCTGTTTCATTAATTTTTTTCAATTTATCTTTTTCAAATATTATTTTTTTATTTGTTATAAGTTTTTTACCCAAATTTATATTTCTAGGATCATTTAAATAAACACTATAATCACCTTCATAATCTATATTAAATAATGAATAAGAATCTAGATTATTAATTTCTTTAATTTCTATATTAGAACGAAGCTTATAAATTTTTAATCGTCCTAATAAATTACTATAAAATTTATTATTAGTTTCAAAAATATAGTTTTCATTTAAATGGAATATAAAAAAATCTGCTAAAAATTTACCCTGAGGTGTTAATAAACATGAATAGATAATTGATCCATCTTTACATTTTTCAATGTTGTTAGTAATCAAATTTTGAATAAACGATTTACTATCTTTTCCAGAAATCTCAAAAAATCTTGAATTCAAATGATGAAAAAAGTATTTATCTTTCATAATTATCTAAATATATATTGAATATATTAAAAGTGTAATATTTCTGTGAAAATTCTTGTTATTTCGTCAAATCTTATTGGAGATACAATTCTATCGACTGGAGTAATAAAATATTTTAGTAATAAAAATCCTGAAGCTAAATTTACATTTGTTATTGGCCCATCTGCTAAATCAATTTTCAAAAACTTTAAATCTGTAGAAAGCATAATTACTGTTTCAAAAAAAAGATACAATATGCATTGGTTAGATATAATATCTAATTGTTATGGAAAGAAGTGGGATATTATTATTGATTTTAGAAGTTCGTTGTTATCATATTTTTTAAAATATAAACAAAAATTTATTTTTAAAAAAAAATCTAATCTCAACCATGTTCAACAATTATCTAATTACTTTAAATTTGATTGTTCAGATTTGTTTATTGAAACTAATACAGAAGAAGAAGAAATAGCAACAAAACATTTGTCTGATCAATTTAAATATTTTGTAATATTTCCAGGTGGAAATTGGAAACCAAAAATTTGGAGTATTAAAAATTATAATTCACTATTAGTAAAAATTTTGTCTCAAAATAAAAATATTAAATTTATTTTAGTTGGTTCAAAGGCAGAAAAAGAAAATTATTTAAGTGCAATAACAAAAAATATTGATAGTAATAACATAATTAATTTATTTGGCGCATCATTGACTCAAACTGCTGCTTATATGAAGAAATCAAATTTATTTATTGGAAATGATTCAGGATTATCGCATATGGCCTCAGCTACAAAATTAAAGTCTATAGTATTATTTGGCCCAACAAATGATGTGATTTATGGTCCATTTATGCAAGATTCACAAGTTATAAGAACAAATGAAAGCTATGACTATTTTAAAAGTATAAATATTGATAAAACAAAGTCCTATATGGACTCTATAAGCGTAGAAAAGATTTATTATACATTAAAAAAAAATAATTATTGTGAATAAAAATATTGAAATAATTCAGCCTGATGATTGGCATGTACATTTTAGAGAAGGTAACATGTTAGAAATGGTTACTAATTTCTCCTCAAGAATAAATAATAGATGTGTGGCAATGCCAAATACAGAAATTCCCATAACAGATACTAATAAAGCCTCTGCTTATAAAAAGCTTTTAAATAAAGCATCTAGTAATAATTTTGAACCACTAATACCTTGTTATTTAAATGAAAATTTAGATTTAGAAGATTTTAGAAAAGGTATGCAAAATAAAGTTTTCTTTGGATCTAAACTTTATCCCTCAAACGCAACTACAAACTCAAGTCAGGGAGTAAACGACATTTCAAAAATTTTTAAATTTTTGGAGATTTTAGAAGAAGAAAAAAGTCCATTACTAATACACGGTGAAAAAGTTTCTGAAAATATTGATATTTTTGATAGAGAAAAATATTTTATTGATGATGAATTAAGCATTATTAGAAAAAAATTTCCACTTTTAAAAATTACTCTTGAGCATGTATCAACTTCATATGGAGTAAACTATGTTAAAGAAAATCAAAATATTGCTGGAACAATTACACCACACCATATGCTTTTAACTAAAAAAGATGTATTTTATGATGACTTTATTAATCCACATCATTTTTGTATGCCAGTTGTGAAAAACGAAACAGATTTAATAGAATTAAGAAAAGCAGCATGTCACAATAATTCTAAATTTTTTTTAGGTACTGACTCAGCTCCACATCCAATTCAAGAAAAAAAACCAGATATGTCATCTAAGCCAGGAATATTTTCCTCTCCTTGCTCTCTAGAATTATATGCAGAAATTTTTGATCAAGAAAATGCAATTGATAAGTTAGAGATATTTTGTTCAATAAATGGAGCAAAACATTATAGTTTTCCAATTAATGATAAAAAAATCAAATTAGAAAAAGAGGAATGGATTATGACAGAATTATCTAGTTACAAAGATGTTCAGGTTAAGAATTTTTATGCTAATAAAAAAATTAATTGGAAAGTAGTCCATAAATCTTTATAGAAATATTAATGTCATTGGGAACAAAAATTTATACTTGGTTTAAGGGCAACGTAGTTGGTATTGATGAATTAGGAAATAAATATTACTGCAGTTCTAAAGATTTTAAAAATTTAAAAGCAAAAAGATGGGTAATTTTTAATGGCGAAATAGAAGCGTCAAACATTCCACCGCACTGGCATGCCTGGCTTCACAAATCGATTGATAATCCTCCTCTTGACTATTCACATAAATATAAATGGCAAAAAAATCATAAACCAAATATGACTGGTACTAGCGATGCATATTTCCCATCATCTCATCCTCTTTCAAAAAATTATGACCCAGAAAAAAAAGAAGAAGAATATAAATCTTGGACTCCTAATTAGAGTAATATTTTTTTCTCTTCTACCGCTAACTGTTTCTGCTGAGACTATTGAAAAAAAATTTGCTTCTTTTAAGTTATTAAATAAAACTACTAATAAAGTTTCTACAAAAGATATTTTGGTAAATTCTAAAATATCATGGGAAACTTTAAATATTGAAGTTTTGTATTGTGGTAGCACTCCTCCAACTGAAATTCCTGAAGATTATGTTTTGATAGATGTCTACGATACTATCAATAATGAAAATACTAATATTTATAAAGGATGGATGATTTCTTCTTCTCCTGATGTTACTCCTTTAGAAAATCCTATTTATGATCTTTGGTTAGTTAATTGTAGTAACGATAAGACTTCTTGAAAATTATTAATTTCCTTAAAAAAACTTTCAATCTCTAAACTTTCTTTTAGTTTATTTTCATAAATCTCAGTTTCTATCTCATAAGCTCCAAACTGAACTAAATGAGGATTGAAAAACTGTGAATCTAAAATGGAAAAATTATTTTTTTTTAATATTGCTAATAAATAAAGTAGACAAAACTTACTTGTGTTTGTCTTCAAACTAAACATGCTTTCACCAAAAAAACATGATCCTATATGTAAACCGTATAAACCGCCAATTAGATTATCTTCTTCATAACATTCTACACTGTGACATTTACCTATTTTATATAATTCAATATATGTATCTAAAATAATTTTATTAATCCAAGTATCTTGATCTTTTCTTTTGATCTCTTTGCATAACTCTACAACTTTAGGAAAATTTTGATCAATTTTAAAACTGTATTTTGTTTTTTTAAACTCGCTAAAAAGTTTCTTTGGATAATGAAAAGTTGAAATTGGAATAATAAATCTTAATTTGGGTTTATAAAATTTAATTTCTTCAGAATACTTACTATCAGCCATCGGAAAGTAAGCTTTTTTATAAAATTCTATTAAGCTGTTTAAATCAATTATTTTACTCAATTAAATTTGACATAAAATTAATGTTGTAACTTCCTCTTTTAAATTCATCAGTTTGAATAATTTTTTGGTGAAGTTGTATATTTGTATTAATTCCCATTATTACATACTCCTCCAAGGCTCTATTCATTTTTTTTAGAGCTTCTGATCTTGTTGAACCATAAGTAATTAACTTACCAATCATACTATCATAATGGGACGGAATTGAGTATCCGTCGTAAACAGCTGAATCTACCCTAATACCTAAGCCTCCTGGTTGGTGATATTGTGTTATTTTACCTGGCGATGGTATGAAACTTTCCGGATGCTCAGCATTAATTCTACATTCGATTGAATTTCCTTTTAATTTTATATCTTCTTGTTTTATTTTAAGCTTTTCACCATTTGCAACAAGTATTTGTTCTTTAACAAGATCTATACCAGTTACCATCTCTGTGACAGGATGCTCAACTTGCAAGCGTGTATTCATTTCCATAAAATAAAATTCATTATTCTCATATAAAAATTCTAGAGTTCCAACACCTTCATATTTAATTTCTTTCATTGCTTTTCTACAAAGTTCTGAAATTTTTTCTCTATTTTCATTTGTAAGAACAGAACTTGGACTTTCTTCAATAAGTTTTTGATGTTTTCTTTGAATTGAGCAATCTCTTTCTCCCAAAGTAACAACATTCCCATATGAATCACATAAAACTTGTATCTCAATATGTTTAGGAGATGTTAAAAATTTTTCCAAATAGACATTTTCATCATTAAAAGATTTTTTTGCTTCAATTTTTGCTTCCTTGATTGCTTTATCTAAATCATCATTTTCATTTACGATTCTCATTCCTTTTCCACCACCACCACTTGCTGCTTTTACAATAATTGGATATTTGACTTTACTTATAAATTCTTGAATTTTATTTTTATTACCTAAATCATTAATACCTTTAACCGTTGGCACACCTGACTCATCCATTATTTTTTTTGCATCAATCTTATTCCCCATCATTTTGATATGTTCTGATCTCGGTCCTATAAATTTGATATTATGCTCTTCAATTATTTCAGCAAATCTTTGATTTTCACTTAAAAATCCATATCCTGGATGAATGGCATCAACATCAGTTAATGTGGCAGCAGTTATAATTGCTGGAATATTTAAATAACTTGATTGTGCCGAAGCTGGTCCAACGCAAATACTTTCATCAGCCATTCTTACATGCATTGCGTTTTCGTCTACATCAGAGTGAATAGCAACTGTTTTAATACCTAATTCTCTACACGCCCTAAGAACACGTAAGGCTATTTCACCTCTATTAGCAATAAGAATTTTTTTGAACATTATTCAAAAATTATAAGAGTATCACCATATTCAACAGGCTGACTATTTAATGCAACTATTTTTTTTATAATACCTGATCTAGGGGCTTTTATTTCATTAAATGTCTTCATTGCCTCAATTAATAATAACGTGTCTCCTGCTTTAACGTGTTGACCAACTTTTATGTATGGTTTAGAATTAGGATCTGCAGAAAGATATGCAACTCCTACCATTGGAGATTTAACAATATTTTCCTCATTTATTATGTTCTTAGTATTATCGACCTCTTTAGTTTCAGTAGCTTTATTAATTTTTTGAATAGAAACATTATTTTCATTAAAATTTTTTGAAGTAATCTCTATTTCATAGTTATTTTTTTTAATTTTAATTTTTGCAACGCCCTCTATTTTTGATTCTTTTATAATTACTTTAATATTCTCTAAATCTGTTTTATCAATTTTAGTCATAACTATTTATAAATTAATTTACTTATTGCTTCAATTCCTAGAATATAGCTATCTGATCCAAAGCCACAAATTAAGCCATCTACACCTTCAGAAGTAATACTTTTTTTCCGATATTCTTCTCTTGAATATATATTTGAAAGGTGTATTTCAATCTTTGGTTTCTTAATTGCTCTTAGAGTATCAAGTATTGCAATTGAAGAGTGAGTAAATGCAGCAGGATTAATTATTAAACCGTCAAAATTTTTGCTCAATTCGTGAATTTTATCAATTATTTTACCCTCAGTATTTGATTGATAAAAAATAATATCAAGATTTTTTTCGACACCCTTTTTTTTACAAGCTTCTTCAATCTCATTAAGGGTATCCTTACCATATATTTCATCCTCTCGAGTGCCTAATAGGTTAAGATTTGGTCCATTAATTATTAAAATTTTTTTCATTATTAATAAAAATGTTTACTCAGTTTTAATCCTTGATTTTGATAATTAGATTTAATTTTTGAACCATATACAACATTACTCTTTTTGTTCAACTTTTCATATTTAATTCTTGCTATTGTTTGTCCATCTTCTAATAAAAAGGGTAATTCATTGGTTTTAACTTCTAGTACTGCATATGAACCATTTGGATCACCAAAACCCGGATCAAAAAAACCAGCATAATGAGCCCGAAAGTCACCAATACCAGTATCATAAGGAACCATTTCTCCTGCAAGGAATGGAGGTATACTAATTTTTTCTTTTGATCTTAAAATATAAAATTTATCTTTCTCTATTATAAGTGAATTTGATTCGCTATGTAATGGATTCCAAAAATCTTCAATTTTATGAAAATTAATTTTGTTAAAATTAATGTTTGGCGCATTCAATTTAGCACTGTAAGCTACTGGGTTATTTGTTTCTTTTAAGTTAGCAGAAATTTTTAATCCATTCTCAATTTTAAAATTGTCATTCTCAAAAATAATTTTATGTGAATTATGTAATATACTAAGTTCATAATCAGAATAATATTGATGATCGGAATTAATTAATCTTAATTGATTTAGTCTATCACCACTTTGAAGTAAAATATTAAAAGATCTAGATGTTATCTCAAGAAAAATTTCTCCGTTGTAATTAGAAGGTATTTTTTCATATTCATCAGTATAGTCAACAATTGTCCTACAAAAAATATCTAATCTTCCCGTAGTACTTTTTGGGTTACAATGACCAAACATATTATTTGATAAATTTAGTTTTTCATTTAATCTTACAATATAAGTCTTATTTTTTTCAAATAAGAATTGATTTTTTAAATCAATTTTTTTTAAGGCTAATTTGTGCAATTTTTTTCGAACTGTACTATCGTGACAAACAAAACTATATTTTATTTCATAACATTCATCACTTAAAGTTAAATCCAAACTAGCCGGTTGAATTTGATCATTATTCAAAAAAGGTGAAACAATTTTTTTACTTTCAAAGAGTTTCATATAATCTTCATGTATTAAGGATCCAATCATTGATAATTTTTGTATATTAATTGAACTAAATCAAATAACTCTTTATCACTAGTTGTAATAAAATTTTCAAGTTCTTTTTTTATTGTAATTTTATTATTTTGCTTATTCAACCAGTAATATAAGAATTCTTCCCATTCAACTTTGTTTGTATATTTTGATAGTTTTAAATAAATTTGAAGAAGATTTCTATTATTATAAAATTTATTTAGTAGATTTAAATTTTCTAAAAATAAATTCTCATTTTCTATTATTGTTAATTGATCAAAATTAGTATTTTCAAAAACTCTAATTTGAGCGTAGTAATTATTAGGATATTTTTTTAAAACTTTTTTGTAAAACTTTATAGCTTCTTCTAAGTATCCAAATGAAAATAGAATATCTGCTTTAGTCTCAATTAAGTAGAAATTATTTTGATAAGTTGAAATTAAATTATTTAAATCAATTAGTGAATTTTTAAGATTACCCTTTTTTGCATTAAGTATTGAATTAGCATATAAGTTATAATGGCTATTTAGATTATTAATTAGCATTACATCTCCTTTATAACCAATAAATTTTGCTTTTATAAATTTGAATTTAATATCTAAATCTTGATCTATTCTCTGCTCTTTATTTTCATTTAAATAATTAATTATATTTATTCTCTCTTCAAAATATGGATGAGTACTATATTTTTGTAGCTCTTTTGTTAATCCTCTCTCGGAAGATTGTTTCTCAATTTTTAACAATAATTTTATTATTGAATTAGAAAATAAGTTCATTTTTTTTAAAGTTTGTAACGAGAAATAATCTGCTTCCTTTTCTTGATCTTTACTAAAACTAATGTTTTGTTCTGACAAAGTGCCACTACTAATAGCTATTCCCTTTATTAATTCTGGATTATTAAAAAGCATTGAGCTGGCAATCATTGATAAATTAGAAATCACATTTATATTTTTTGATTTATTATTATTTAATATTCTTTTATTTATATGATTATAATAGATGTGACCTACTTCATGGGCTATTACTGATAGCAAAGCTATGTAATCATCACAATTTTCAATCAAACCAGAAGTAATATAAATAATGTTATTTTCATCCACAAAAGCATTTATGCTGTTTTCAGAAATAATTTTAAAATTAATTTTTTTATCAAAACTATTAATAACTTTGATTTCGTTTATTAATTCATCAATAAATACTTCAGTTTCAAAGTCTAAAATTTGAGAAGACTGTATTTCTTTATTAAATAAAAATAAAAAAATTGTTAAAAAATAAAATAATTTATTTATGACCACCAGCCTGTTTTTTCTTCAACTTCCTCAACACCAATATCTGGATTATTGACTTCAGAAATCTTTTTTTCATCTAATACTACTTCTTTTTTATTTTTAGTTTTTTTTGTCTTAATAATTTTCTTTTTAATTTTTGTATTTTTAGCTGCTTTTTCTTTTGTCTTGTTCTTTATCTTAATAATTTTTTCTTCTTCATTGGATGAAGGATTATTATTATTTTCAATTTCAATTACTGGATCATGAAGAGAAAATTGATTATTAAATTGAAAGTTTATCTTGGAATTAAAATTATTTTCTAGAAATATTATTTCTTCCTTTTTAATATTCAATAAACTTTCTGCTAAGTCAGAGTTACATCTTACATTGATTATCATATTATTGTCATTTGATAATTTTTCTTTAATAACTTTGATTATTTGCTCACTGATTGAGTTTGGATTTAAGATTAATCCTGAACCTTTGCAATAATTACATTTTTCAAATGATTTATCTATTAGACTTGATCTTAGTCTTTGTCTTGAGAGCTCCATTAAGCCAAACATACTTATTCTTCCAAACTGCACTCTTGCTCTATCTCTAATCAGAGCGCTTTTAAGCATTTTTTCAACTTTAAAATTATTTCTGTAATCTTCCATATCAATATAATCAATAACAACTAATCCTCCGAGATCCCTTAGTCTTAGTTGTCTTGCTATTTCTATTGATGCCTCTAAATTGGTTTTTAAAGCAGTACTTTCAATATTTCTCTCTGAAGTATTTTTACCTGAATTTACATCAATAGCTACTAATGCTTCGGTGGTATTTATAACAATAGATCCACCAGATTCAAGTTTTACACTAAGACTAAAAAGTTCATTAATTTGAGACTCGATATTATGTTCAGCAAATAATGAGTTTTCTTTAGATTTAAATTGTTTTATCTTTTTTACAAATGTTGGAACAATGCTTTTTGTAATTTTTTTTACTTTTTCAAATCCATCTTTCCCATCAACTAATATTTTATCAACGTCATCTGTTAACATATCTCTAATAGCTCTTTTTAAAACATTGCCTTCTTCATAAACCATACATGGCGCTTCAGAACTTAATGTTAATTCTCTAATTTTATTCCATTGAGATAAAAGAAAAGAAATATCTTTAGAAATTTCTTTTTTTGTTCTCCCTATACCTGCAGTTCTAATTATAACTGACATTCTTTTTGGAATTTCTACTGAAGATAATATTAATTTTAATTTTTTTCTTTGTTCAAGATCACCAATCTTTCTTGAAATACCATCATTGTTCATACTATTTGGCATTAAAACACAATATCTTCCCGCAAATGAAAGAAATGTAGTTAAAGCAGCACCTTTTAAACCTCTTTCCTCTTTATTAATTTGTACTAGAATTACCTGCCTTGGTCTGATAACGTCTTGAATCTTGTATTTTCTGAAAAAATTAAAATAATCTTTTTTCGGATTTATTTTTCTGTTTTTTATTTTATTTTCAAAACTTGACTTATTTTCTTTTTTATCTTCTTCCTCTATATTATCAATTTCACTATCATTTGACACACTATCTTGAATTTCTTCTTCATATGAATCTTCAGAATAAATTTTTTCACTTAATTCTTTTATTTTTTTTTCATCCGCAGCAGGAATTTTAAAATAGTCAGGATGAATCTCAGTTAAAGGAAGAAAGCCATTTCTACTTGAGCCAAAATCAACAAAGGCAGCTTGAAGAGAAGGTTCAATTCTTATAATTTTAGCTAAATAAACATCACCTTTTACTGCATTTTTTTTATTAATTTCAATCTCAAAATCATCTAATTTACCATCATCTGAGACTGCAATTCTTGTTTCATTTGTGTTAGTTGTATCGATAAGTATATTTTTTGACATATTGCCGAAACTCCATAAAATTTTATAATATTTATATTCATTTATTGTTTTATTGATTGTATTTTATTTAATGTCATATTTTTGGCCATTTCACAATGTAGATTATTTAATAATGAATTTTTTTATAAAATACTTTAAGATAATTTTAACTTTCTTAACAATTATATCAGTAATTTCAATATTTACGATATTTTACATTCTTTGGAAGTTTTCACCTCAATTACCTTCATATGACAACATCATTAACTATCAACCTAGTCTTTCATCCAGAATTTATAGTTCTGATGGATTACTTTTAAAAAGTTATTTTATTGAAGAAAGAATATTCATTCCAATTAATAGAATTCCAGACAGAATAAAGGAGGCATTTATCTCAGCTGAGGATAAAAAATTTTTTAATCATCAAGGTATTGATTTAATTGCCATAATTAGAGCATCAATAACTAATCTACTATCTATTTATTCAAATAAAAGAGTAGTAGGAGCCTCTACTATCACACAACAAGTTGTTAAAAATTTGCTTCTAACAAATGAATTAAGCTACAAAAGAAAAATTAAAGAAATACTTTTAGCTATTAGAATTGAAAATATTTTAACTAAAAATAAAATTTTAGAATTGTATTTAAATGATATTTATTTAGGGTTTGGATCATATGGTATTGGAACCGCGAGCTTAAATTATTTTAATAAATCAATTCATGAATTAGAACTTCATGAAATAGCTTTTTTAGCTTCACTACCAAAAGCCCCTAATAACTATAATCCCAAGACTAAATACAAGAATGCTGTTCAAAGAAGAAATTGGGTTTTAGATAGAATGTTTAAAAATGGATATATAAATGAAAAGGAACTTGCCTTTAAAGAAAAGCCAATTGAAATATTTAATAGAACTGAAAATCTATACAATAATGCAGATTATTTTTATGAAGAAATTAGAAAACGTTTGTATAAAAAATTTGGCAAAAATAAACTTTATTCTGATGGTTTAATAATAAAGACTTCGATAGATACTAAAATTCAAAATTTTTCTGATCAAAGTCTTATTGAAGGTTTAATAGATTATGAAAAACAATTCAAATGGAGAGGTACAATAGAAAATACTATTTTTACGAGTTTTATTAAAAATCAAGTTTTTTATGATCAAATAAATCCATTTTATAAAAAATGGATACCAGTTTATATTACAAAAATAGAAGAAAAAAATTTGTTTGTTAAAGATAAGTTAAGTTTAGAATATTTAATAAACCTTTCCTCAAAACAAAATTTATGGCTAAAAAATCATAATTTTCAAATTGGTGATGTAATATTCATGGAAATAAAAGAAAATAACGAACTTATTCTTAGACAAATTCCTAATATAAATGGAGCTATAGTGGTTATGGATCCACATAATGGTAATGTTTTAGCTCTATCTGGTGGTTTCAGTTTTAAAATAAGTGAATTTAACAGGTCAACTCAAGCAAGAAGGCAGCCGGGATCAGCTTTTAAACCTTTTGTCTATTTAACTGCACTCAATGAGGGTTATACTCCTTCGACTTTAATATTAGATGCACCTTTTGTTGTAGATCAAGGTCCTGGTTTACCAAAATGGAAACCAGCAAATTACACAGAAGAATTTTATGGATTAACAACAATGAGAACAGGAATAGAAAAATCAAGAAATTTAATGACAGTAAGACTTGCTCATAAATTGGGTATGGAAAAAATAATTAATACAGCTAAAAAATTTGGTATTAGCAAGGATCTTACTTCACAGCTTTCTATGTCTTTGGGCTCAGGGCTTGTGTCACTTCTTGAAATTACAAACGCTTATGCAATAATTGCAAATGGAGGTTATAAAATTAATCCAAAAATTATTTCAAGCATATACTCAAAAAAAGGCAATTTAATTTACAACGCTAATGAAGCATCATGTAACGAATGCGTATTAGATAATTTAAGTCAGGAAATCAAAATACCAAAAATAAATAAAAAAATAGATCAAATTATTGACTCAAAAATTGCTTATCAAATTACATCTATGATGGAAGGAGTTGTGCAGAGAGGTACAGCAAAAAAACTTAATGAACTAAAAGTTGCAATTGCTGGCAAAACAGGCACAACGAATGACAATAAAGATACATGGTTTATTGGTTATACACCAAATTTGGTTATTGGTATCTATGTAGGTTATGATAAACCAAAAAATCTAGGTTATAAACAAACAGGTTCCTCTGTTGCTGTTCCAATATTTAAAAGTTTGGCCAAAAAAATAGATATTAATTCAAAAAATATACCCTTTAGAATACCAACTGGTATAAGTTTTGTAAGAATAGATCCAACTACTGGTGCTCCTTCAAGTTCAAAAAACACTATTCTTGAACCGTTCATTGTAGGGTCAGAACCATATAATAAAAAGGCCATAGTATTAGATAATCTTGGTAATATTAAAAATAATTCCATTTCTGGCACAGGTGGTTTATTAGACTAAGATTATGGTTATATTATTGGAAAATATTGAGGAAAATTTGAAAAAAATAAGAGCTAATTATGATCTTATAAGGAGGGGAGTTTGACTTTAATATAATAAATGAACGTCTAATAAAATTAAAACATGAGTCATCAGATAAAAATATATGGAAAAGATCTGACGCAAAAAAAGTTTTTCAAGAGATCAAGAGTATGGAAAAAAAATTAGAAGATTTTGACTATCTTCAAAAATCTATAGAATCTATAGAAGAATTTTTTCTTATGATACAAAAAGATTATGATTTAAATTTAGCTAAAGAACTGTTCGCTGAAACTGAAACAATTTATAATAAATCAATAAAGATTAGATATTTAAATTTAATGAATGAGGAGGGAGATTTTTACAATGCTTTTTTGGAAATACATGCTGGAGCTGGTGGGACAGAAAGCCAAGATTGGGCTGCAATGCTTCAGAGAATGTATATTCGTTGGGCAGAGTCACAAGAAAATTGTAATGTTTCTCTATTTTTAGAAACAAAAGGTGAGGAAGCAGGTATAAAATCAACAATAATAAAAATTTCTAAAGAATATGCCTACGGATGGCTTAAAAGAGAAAGTGGCATTCATAGATTGGTAAGAATTTCTCCATTTGATAGTAATAAGAGAAGACACACAAGTTTTGCAAGTGTATGGGTTTATCCTGAAATTGATGACAAAATTGAAATAGATCTTAATGAATCAGATTTAAGAATTGATACATTCAGGGCATCAGGTGCTGGAGGGCAGCATGTTAATAAAACAGATAGTGCTGTTAGAATTACTCACATACCAACAAATATTGTGGTTCAATGTCAAACAGATAGATCCCAGCATAAAAATAAGTCAAATGCTATGAATATGCTTAGATCCAGGCTATTCGAACTAGAACTTAAAAAAAAGAGAGATAAAGAAAATATTGCAAATAAAGAAAAAAAAGAAATTGGATGGGGTAATCAAATTAGATCATATGTTCTTCACCCGTATAAATTAATCAAGGATCTGAGAACAAATTATGAAACTTCAAATGTAGAAGATATATTAAATGGTAATATTGATGAATTTCTTGAGTCAACTCAGACTCTAAATTAGTTATCAATTATTTTTAATATTCCAATTTTTTTCTTTCCAATTGTTATTTTAATTTGAGTATCTTTAAGATATTTTTTTAGAGAGAAATTATTTTCTTTATAAGTTTGGTCATTAATTTTTATTCCGCTTGATTTTATTAATCTTTTAATCTCACCTCTACTTTTAACTAAGTTTAGTTTGTCAATTGCATCAATAATTGTAAAAGAATCATTTTCAATTTTATCAGAATTTATTTTATAACTTCCTGCTCTTTCATCAATTATATTAGAATTAAACAAATTGTTTGATATTTCATCTGCCTCGTTTGCGCTAACTTCCCCTCTTACCATTTTTGTTACCTCAAATGCTAAGATTTTTTTAGATTCATTAATTTCCCTATCTTTTAGTAAAGATAATTTTTTTATTTCAGAAATGGGTAATTTTGTGAAAAGATTTAAGAATGTAGGTACATTGTTATCATCAACATTTCTCCAGTATTGATAAAAGTCATAATTAGATAGTTTTTTTTCATCTAACCATATTGCACCATTTGCTGTTTTACCCATTTTTGAGCCATCAGTGTTTGTAATCAAAGGTGACGTAATTCCAAATGAATTTTTTTTCGAAATTTTTTTTATTAAGTCTATTCCACTCAAAATATTTCCCCATTGATCAGATCCACCCATTTGTAATTCACAATCATAATTTTTATTAAGGTAAAAAAAATCATAAGATTGTAAAAGCATATAATTAAATTCTAGTATTGAAAGTGACTGCTCCCTATCAAGTCTATTTTTTATTGATTCAAACGTTAACATTTTATTCAATGTAATTTTTGAGCCAAACTCCCTTAAAAAATCAATATAATTTAATTTGGAGAGCCATTCATAATTATTCACTATTTTAGAATTTTTTTCTAAATTAATAAACTTTTGAAATGTATTTGAAATATTTGATATGTTTTTATCTATATCATCTTTATTTAAAATTTTTCTTGTTGTATCTTTGCCTGATGGATCACCAATTAGAGTGGTAGCACCACCAACAAGTGCTAAGGAGTTATGCCCGTAAAAATCTAACCAATGAAGTAACATTAACTGCACTAGACTTCCAATGTGTAAACTATCACTTGTAATATCAAATCCAATGTATCCTGTAATTTTTTTGTTACTTATAAGTTTATCTAGTTGATCGATATCTGATGTTTGATAAATGAAGCCTCTTGATTCAATTTCGTTTAGAAAGTCAGACTTTAAAACCATCTATTTTAATCTTTTGCTAAAGTTAGTGAAATGTAATCTTTAATTGAACTTTCCAATTCAGATGAAAAGTTTTCGTAAAAATGATCTGCACCTTTTATTGGGTTAAATTTTATATTTACTTTTTTTTGTTTTTGAAGTTTTTCAACTAAAATTTTTGTAGAATCAAAAGATGCAATATTATCTTTATCACCATGAATGATTAAACCAGATGATGGACATGGCGCTAAAAAACTAAAGTCTCTCATATTTGCTGGAGGAGAGATACTTACAAAACCATTTATTTCAGGCCTTCTCATTAATAATTGCATACCTATCCATGCTCCAAATGAAAATCCAGCAACCCAACATATTTTGGAATTAGTGTTATATTGTTGTAACCAGTCTAAAATGCATGCTGCATCACTTAATTCACCCTCTCCATCATCAAAATTGCCATCACTTTTTCCGACACCTCTAAAGTTAAATCTTATTGTGGAAAATCCGGACTCAATAAAAATTTTATAAAGTCTGAAAATTATTTTAGTATGCATCGTCCCCCCTTTAGATGGATCAGGATGCAATATTATAACAATTGGAGAATCATCTTTTTTGTCATGTGAATATTTTGCCTCTATTTTGCCTTCGGGCCCAGGAATTAATAAGTCTACCATTTGATAAAGCTAATATTGAAGTTATATGATTTTGTAAATATAGATATTATAAATATATGAATTCTCTTGGATTTGATAAGTCAGAAAGCAATACTAAAGTAGTAGTTGCTATGTCTGGAGGAGTAGATAGCTCCGTTGCAGCTGTAATGTTAAAAAAACAAGGTTATGATGTTATTGGTATTACATTAAAATTATACAATAACTCTAATGTATCCAAAGATAAATCCTGTTGCGCTGGTATAGATATCGAAGATGCGAAGAACGTAGCTGAAAAAAATGGTTTCAAACATATTGTGTTGGATTATCAAGATAAATTTTTTGATGGAGTAATAAACAATTTTGTAGATTCATACTCAAATGGTGAAACTCCTCTGCCCTGTGTAAAGTGCAATCAAACAGTTAAATTTAAAGATTTACTTAATGAGGCAAAAAAAATTGGAGCTGATGCTTTAGCAACTGGACACTATGCAATTAGAAAGGGATCTCTAAACAATGCAAGTTTGCACAAAGCAAAAGATTTTTCAAAAGATCAAAGCTTTTTTCTTTTTGCAACACTACAAGAACAACTAAATTATGTAAGATTCCCATTAGGTGATTTCAAAAAATCAGAAATTAGACAATTAGCTAAAAAATATAACCTGAGTGTAAGTGAAAAGCCTGATAGCCAAGATATTTGTTTTGTAACTTCTGACTCCTATAGGGATCTCATTAAAAATTTAAATCCAGGAGTAATTAAAAAAGGTATAATTTATGACATTGAAAATAATATTCTTGGAACTCATGACGGAATTAGTAATTACACAATTGGTCAAAGAAAAGGTATTGGTATCAGTGGTTCAAAAGAATCTTTATACGTAATAGATATAAATAAAGATCAAAATTCAATCACTTTAGGTACAAAAGAAAAATTGAAGAAAAACGTTATTAATTTTAAAAATATCAATTGGTTAGGAGGCAATATTGTACCTAAAGGACTTGATTGTTCTGCTAAAATAAGATCAACCCAAGAGGATTTACCTGGAATTCTTGATATAAATAGCGACCATGGAACTTTTACATTTGTAAATGAATTAGATAATACTTCTCCAGGACAAGCTTGTGTTTTCTACAAAAATGACCAATTACTTGGGGGCGGCTGGATTACTACCTAAATTTAAAATCAGTTCTAAATTTGGTTAATTTTTGTTGAAATAACTAGATTTTTTAAATTAATGAATTAGATGAAGTATTGTGAACTCTGAAACACTCAATACGCTAGATACTTATAGTAAAAATAAATACAAATATGGATTTGTAACTGAAATTGATGATGAAAAGCCAAAAAAAGGATTAAACGAAGATACAATTAAATTCATCTCTCAAAAAAAGAACGAGCCTGAGTGGATGTTGGACTGGAGATTAAAAGCATATTCAAAATGGAAAAAAATGAAAGAACCTAAATGGTCCAATCTTAGTTTTCCTGAAATTGATTATCAAGATATTTATTATTATTCAGCGCCAAAAGGTTTTGACAAGAAACCTAAAGATCTTAGCGAAGTTGATCCTAAGCTCATAGAAACATATAACAAATTAGGTATTCCCCTTGAGGAGCAAAAAGTTCTAGCTGGTGTTGCTGTAGATGTTGTATTCGATAGTGTTTCCGTTGCTACAACTTACAAAGGTGAATTAGAAAAGCTTGGTATAATTTTCTGTTCAATAGGTGAAGCTATTCAAAAACATCCTGATTTAATAAAAAAATATTTAGGCTCTGTCATACCGCCTGGTGATCATTCCTTTTCAGCATTAAATTCAGCTGTGTTTACTGATGGATCTTTTGTATACATACCAGAGGGCGTAAAATGTCCAATGGAACTATCTACTTATTTTAGAATTAACGCAGAAAATACTGGGCAATTTGAGAGGACTCTAATTATTGCTGATAAAGGTAGTTACGTTAGCTATCTTGAAGGATGTACTGCTCCTAAAAGAGACGACAATCAATTGCATGCAGCGAATGTAGAATTAATCGCTTTAGAAGATGCGGAAATAAAATATTCAACTGTTCAAAATTGGTATCCGGGAAATGAAGATGGAAAAGGTGGTATTTATAATTTTGTTACTAAAAGAGGTCTTTGTGCAGGTAAAAATAGCAAGATATCATGGACGCAAGTAGAAACTGGATCCGCTATTACATGGAAGTATCCTAGCTGCATTCTAAAAGGAGACAATTCTATTGGCGAGTTTTACTCGGTAGCAATAACAAACAATTTTCAACAAGCTGATACAGGTACAAAAATGACTCATATTGGGAAAAATACCAAAAGTAAAATTATATCAAAAGGTATTTCTTTAGGTAAGTCTCAAAATACTTATAGAGGTGAAGTTTCTTTTTTAAGGAAAGCTGACAAAGCAAGAAATTATACTCAATGTGATTCTTTGTTAGTAGGAAACCAATGTGGGGCACACACAGTTCCATATATTGACTCAAAAAATAATACAGCTGTTATCGAGCACGAAGCATCGACTTCTAAAATAAACGAAGATCAACTTTATTACTGCAGGCAAAGAGGTTTAAGTCATGAAGAGGCAGTTTCATTAATAGTAAACGGTTTCTGCAAACAAGTTTTGCAAGAACTTCCTATGGAATTTGCTGTTGAAGCACAAAAACTTGTATCTATATCTCTCGAGGGAAGTGTAGGTTAGTATGTTTTTAGAAATTAAAGACCTATCAGTAAAAATTGAAAATAAAAATATTCTTAAAAGTCTTAACTTAAATATTAATAAAGGTGAAGTTCACGCAATTATGGGTCCAAATGGATCTGGTAAAAGTACATTAGCAAATGTTCTAGCAGGTAAAGAGGATTACGAAATTTTAAATGGCAGAATTAATTTCAAAGATAATGATTTATTTGATTTAAATATCGAAGAAAGAGCACAAGAAGGAATGTTTTTGGCTTTTCAATATCCTGTTGAAATACCTGGAGTAAATATCACTCCATTTTTACATTCTGCAATTAATTCAAAAAGAAAACGTAAGAACAAAGAAGAAATTGATAACTTATCATTTGCAAAACTTTTAAAATCTAAAGCTAGTGATTTAGGCATAAATATTGATATGCTTAAAAGATCAGTTAATACAGGATTCTCTGGAGGTGAGAAGAAACGTTACGAAATCTTACAAATGAGTATTCTTAATCCAGATTTAGCAATATTAGATGAAACTGACTCAGGACTTGATATTGATGCTCTAAAAATCGTAACAGATGGAGTAAATAAACTTAAAACAAAAGATAATTCATTTTTAATTATTACGCATTATCAAAAACTTTTGGATTATATTAAACCAGATTATGTACATGTTATGGTTAATGGTTCTATTGTTAAATCAGGGGGATCAGAAATAGCAGCAGAAATAGAAGAAGATGGGTTTCAAAAATTTCAGTAATGAATATCCAAGATAATTATCAAAAAAATAAAAAAAATATTTTTTTTTCGGAAAACAAAGATATTCAAACACATAGAGAAAAATTAATTAATATTTTTCAAAATGATAGATTTGATAAAAAAAATAATGAAAGTCTTAAAAATATAAATCTAAAAAACTTTATTGATTTTAAGTATAAATATTTGATCCCTGAAGAAACATCAGTAATAAACAATAATCAGGAAAATAGTTATTCAATAGTTTGTGTTAATGGACAGTGTTCAAGTTTTAAAGATGATAAAATTGAAATTACTAAAATTTTAGACGAAGATTACAATGATTTTTCTAAAAATGATACAATTGAAAATAACGATCATTTTGTAAATCTAAATTCATTATTTTTAAATAGCGGTTTCAAGATTGTTATAAAAAAAAACAATAAAATAAAAATTAAAATATCAAACATTATAACTGATGATGGTTTAACCATTTTTCAAAAAAATAATTACATTTGTGAAGAGGGATCATCTCTAAATCTTATTGAAGAATATGAAAATAAAAATAATTCTACATCAAATATATTAAATGTAATTAAATTAGAAAAAAATTCTCAGTTAAATCATTTTCTAATTCAAGACAATTCTCCCAATCATAATTTAATAATAACAAGTCATTCTTCATGTAAAAAAGATTCTACTTACACTCAAAAAGTATATAATTTTTCAGAAGGCTACGTAAGAAATTTTCATTATTCTGAGTTAATAGAAACTAATTCAGAAGTGGATCTACAAGGAATATTTTTTCTAAAAGATAATAACACATCTAACAACAAAACATTTGTTAAGCATTTGGCCGAAGATTGCAAAAGTAATCAAGTTTATAAAGGTATTTTAAATGATCGCTCTAGAGCAACATACTTTAGTAACACTCATGTTGATCAAGTGGCACAAAAAACAGAGGGATATCAACTTAGCAAAGGTATACTTTTGTCAGATAATGCATCTTATTTTTCTAAACCTGAATTAAAAATATATGCAGACGATGTAAAATGTAGTCACGGTTCAACTATTGGACCAATAGATGAAAATGCAATTTTTTACCTTAGATCAAGAGGTATGAGTAAAATTGCAGCAACTAAAATATTGATATCATCATTTATTAATGAAGAATTAAGTAGTATTGACAATGAACAAATGTCTGAAATAATCCAAAAGAAACTAGTAAGATACTTAAGTAAGGTAAAATGAATATTTCAAATTTAAAATCAAGATTTCCAGTATTCAAAAAAAATCCAAATCTAGTTTTTTTAGATACCGCCGCATCAGCATTAAAAGTTGATGAAATGATTGATGCCACCAATAACTGTTATACAAATGAATATGCAAATATTCATAGAGGTAATTATGAATTAAGTTCAAAGTTAACAAAAAAATTTGAAGATGCTCGAAAAAAAGTCGCAGATTATTTAAACACATCTGAAAACAATATTATTTTTGTTAAAAGTGCTACTGAGGGTATAAATTTAGTTGCATCTTGTATGTCTAAAAGATTTTTAGAAGATGGTGACGAAATAATCTTAAGTTATCTTGAACACCATGCTAATTTGATACCTTGGCATCTAATTGAAAAAAAGATTAAAATTCAACCTCTTGGGTTAAATGAGAATAGTGAAATTAATTACGATGAATTAAATGATAAAATTAATTTGAAAACTAAACTAATTGCATTAACTCACATGTCCAATGTTACAGGATCAATAACAAATTTTGATAAAGTTAAAGATATTGTAAATAAAAATAAAATACCACTATTACTAGACGGTTGTCAATTTGCACCTCATAAAAAAGTTGATCTCAAAGTTTTGGACCCTGATTTTTATGTATTTTCTGCTCATAAAATGTATGGCCCTTCTGGTCTTGGAATTCTTTTTATGAAAGATAAATGGATAGACGAATTTTCTCCGTACCAGGGAGGAGGTCAAATGATACATGATGTAGATATTGAAAAAAGTACATATGCTAGTGGTTATGAAAAATTTGAGGCAGGTACTCCTCCTATAGCTCCGGTTATTGGATTTTCATCTTCATTGAATTTTATGAATGAAACTGATCCAAATGTCATCTTTGATCATGAAATGAAACTTCATGATTATGCTTATGAAAAGCTCTCAAAATTTAATAATATAAAATTATATGGATCAAATAAAAATAAAGGTGCAATTATCTCTTTTAATATCGAAGGGGTGCATAATTCTGATTTAGGTGCTATGTTAGATAAGAAAAATATAGCAATAAGAACAGGACACCATTGTTGCCAACCTCTTATGAAACACTTTAATGTTGCTGGAACATCTAGAATTTCGTTTGGAGTATATAATACAAAAGAGGATGTTGATTATTTAGTAGATAGCATCCATGAAATTACTAAGATTATATTATAATCAATGGAAAAAAAATTTGAAGATTTTTTACCTGATAAAAAATCGAGTTATCGAAAAAAATTTAATAATTCAAATATCACTTCAAAAATTAATCAAGAACAAGTCATTGAATGCATCAAGACAGTAGTTGATCCTGAAATACCAGTTAATTTATATGACTTAGGTTTGATATATGGCATAAAAATAAGTGACAATAATGATATAAAAATTATGATGACTTTAACTAATCCAAATTGTCCTGTTGCTGGTACAATGCCGGAAAGTGTAGGAAAATCAATTGAAAAAATACCAAATTTAAATTCTATCGAGGTATCATTAGTTTGGGATCCAAAATGGCATAAAGATTTAATGTCAGAAGAAGCAAAACTTGCTTTAGATATTTTTTAATTTAATTTATAAAAGAAATATGAATAATTTGTTATCTATAACTTCAAACGCTGCAGATAGGATTAAAAAAATTATGTCTAACGCTCCTCAAGGTATGGACTCACTTGTTATTGGTATTGATAAATCTGGGTGTAGCGGATATGCTTACAAACTAGATTTTGGAAATTCATTAGATTTAAAAAATTTTGAAATTATTCATCAAGATGGTGCAAAAGTTTTGATTGATCCAAAAGCTACTATGTTTCTATTAGGATCAGTTATGGATTATAGAGAAGATAAGCTTGCCTCAAGATTTGTTTTTGACAATCCCAATGAAAAAAGTACCTGTGGTTGTGGGGAATCTTTTTCTATTTAAGCAAAATAAATAAACTAATTTCAATTTATTTTTTAATATTTTTAACTAAATAATTATGTAGCTCTTTATTTCCAAATAAAGTTGTGATTCCATAATTTAATTTTGAACTATTTAAACTGTATTTATTTGAGTAATCAAAATAAATACTTTTAAAACCATAGTTTCTTGACATTATTGCAGCTGATGTAAAAGGAGCAGTTATAGAAATATGAGAGTATTTTGCCACCTCATATATACTTTTGTTATATAAAATGTCAAAACTTTCAAAATTTTTATCTTTTAATTCATTTATATAATTATGATATTTTTTGATATGCCACTTAACTCGTTTTGATTTTAAGATCACTTTAAAATTCAATTTTTTACATACATCTAATACATTTTTTACATATTCAGCAGCGTAAGTATCTAAAAAGTCATTATTTTCGACAAGTGATCTTGCTAAAAAATCTTCATTCCAAACTAAGTGATCAAATATAGCAATATAATTCCTGAATTTAATTCTTTCATCACTATTGCTATAATAAATACTCTTATCAAAAATATATTCTGATTTGTATTCTACATTTTTAATTAAATAATTAATGTAGCTATAATCAATTTCGTATCTTTTAACCCAATTTTGTCTATTTATACCAAATTGTAAATATTTATTATTATTATACTGATAACTTGCTGAATAATTAACAAATTCAATTGTACTTAATTTTTTATTTTCAACATATAGAGCCCATAAAGGTTTAAAATTCATAAAGCTTGTCGTAAAAAGATATATTTTGAACAAATTAGATTTGTTTGATTTATCAAAAATATACAACTTAAAATATTCTTCGTACGATAGAGCCATAAGAAAATTTTTACTTGTAAATTGTTTAAATAATAA
>CACAAZ010000011.1 GCA_902530685.1 uncultured Alphaproteobacteria bacterium
AGATCATACTATTTCTTACTCAAAAAAAAGTTATAATAATCAGTTAGGTGTATTAGTATCTTTACTAAATTTAAACTTAAAGTCGAACTTTGCAATTTTTGAGATTGGAACAAATAATTTTGGTGAGATAAAATTTCTTAGTAAATTAGTTAGACCATCAGAGGTATTTATTACAAATATACAATCTACGCATCTTGAAAATTTTCAAACTAAAAATAATATTGCTAGAGAAAAAGCTGATATATTTATTTCAAAACATAATAACAATAGACAAAACCTATATTTAAATGTTTCATCTAAATCTGAAAATATTTTAATTACAAAGGCAAAAAAAGAAAAAAATCTAAAAATAGTTCGTATTGATAATTCTTCAAAAACATATTTTATTAAAAAGATATCTCCTTTTAAAAAACTTCATAAAGTGACTTTATCAATTAATAAAAAACAAATTAATATTATTACTGATGAAGTAGTTATGCATAGATTAAATAACTTATTATTTTGTCTTGCGTTTTATAATGAAAATTCTCTAAACATTAAATCAGTTGTAAATCGTTTAAAGTTTTTAAAACCAGTTGAAGGTAGGGGATTAGTTCATAAAATTTCTTTAAATAAGAAAAAAATACATATTATTGATGAATCTTATAATGCTAACCCAGATACAATGTTGCAAAGTATACAAAACTTAAAAAATATAAAAATAGAGAATAATAAAAAAATAATAATACTTGGAACAATGAATGAATTAGGAAATAACTCTTATAAAATTCATTATCAATTATTAAAACAATTAGATGACACTATTTTTAAATTTGTAATTTTATGTGGCGAATTCTTTGAATTATCTATAAAAAAATTTTTTAATCCAAATAATGAATTTATCTATTTTAAAAATACGAATAAAATAATGC
Source organism: uncultured Alphaproteobacteria bacterium (assembly GCA_902530685.1). Classification (GTDB taxonomy): domain Bacteria; phylum Pseudomonadota; class Alphaproteobacteria; order HIMB59; genus CACPNW01. The sequence goes on from CACAAZ010000011.1 coordinate 912, forward strand.
AATTTTTAGAAGAGAAAGTGCATAATAATGACATTATTTTAATTAAATGTTCTAATTCAACAAAAATAAACAAGTTTGCAAAAATACTATTAAAGCAGGTATCGATTTGATTAAATATTTGGCCTTTGAATACCAATCTTTATTTAGTTTTCTAAATATTTTTAGTTATATAACATTTAGGGCTGGCGCCTCTATTCTTACTGGATTATTTTTTTCTCTCATATTTGGAAATTATATTATTAACAAATTATCAAATGTTCAGCCATCTGGTCAGCCAATAAGAGATGACGGTCCAGAGTCACATCTAATTGCAAAAAAAGGTACTCCTACAATGGGGGGCTTATTGATTATTCTAAGTGTTTTTGTCTCAACAATTATTTGGGCTGATTTACAAAATATTTTTATATGGATTTTACTTTTAACTATTTTAATTTTTGGATCTATTGGTTTTGTAGATGATTACAAAAAAATTAAATCAAATACAAGTGAGGGTATTTCGTCAAAAATAAGAATTATATTTCAAATAATTTTTTCATTTTTCATTACATATTTAATTCTAATTAATTTAGATCCAAGTATAAGCAAGTCTATGACATTTCCTTTCTTTAAAAATTTAATTATAGATTTTGGAATACTTTATTTTCTAATTTCCATATTTATAATTATTGGATCGGCTAATGCAGTAAACCTAACTGATGGACTTGATGGTTTAGCAATTGTGCCTGTAATGATAGTTGCTATGTCTTTTGCTTTTATAGCTTATATTTCAGGTAATATAGTATTTTCTAAATATTTACTTATCCAATATATTCCTGGAACTGGTGAATTAGCAGTTTTTTGTGGTTCTTTAATTGGAGCTGCTTTAGGTTTTCTATGGTTTAATGCACCCCCCGCAAAAGTTTTTATGGGTGATACTGGATCTTTAGCATTAGGTGGCTCTTTAGGCTCAATAGCAATAATATGCAAACATGAAATTCTTCTTTCAATAATCGGAGGTTTATTTGTTCTAGAAACCTTGTCTGTAGTAATCCAAGTATTCATTTTTAAAATGACAGGAAAAAGAGTTTTTTTAATGGCTCCACTACATCATCATTTTGAAAAAAAGGGATGGCCTGAGTCAACAATAGTTATACGTTTTTGGATAATTACTATTGTATTAGCTTTGATAGGTCTTGCAACTTTAAGAATTAGATAATGTATTTAATTTATGGAATTCAAAAATCAGGACTTTCTATAGTAAATTATTTTGAAAATAAAAAAATAAAATTTAAGATGTGGGATGATAATCCAATAGTAAGAAAAGCTATAAAAAAAAAATATAATAAAGATTATTTTTTTAATAATAAAAAAGATAATTTAAATGACTTTGAAAAAATTTTCGTTAGCCCAGGAATATCTTTAAGACAAAAGAAATTTAAAATAAAAAATATATCTAAAAAAGTAAATAGAGATTTAAATCTATATATTTCAAATTTAACAAATCAAAAGATTGTAGCTATTACTGGTACAAATGGGAAATCAACAACAACCAAATTAATAGGAGACATTTTAAAAAAAAATAATATTAAAACATTTGTTGGGGGTAATATTGGAGAATCATTATGCAATGCTTTTCTTCTTAAACAAAAATATAAAGTTCATGTTATCGAATTAAGTTCCTTTCAATTAGAAACAGTTAAATCACTAGATAGTAGAATATCAGTAATAACAAATTTATCTGGTGACCATTTAGATAGATACAACAGTATTAGTGATTATATTAATCAGAAAAAAAATATTATTTCAAAAAATGGAATTAATTTATTATCTATAGATGATATTTATTCAAGAAAGATTTTTAATCAAAAAAAAATTAAAAATAAAATTAGTTTTTCTTTGGTCGATAAATCAGCTGATTGTTTCGCTAATAATGATTATATTTTAGATAATTACTTCAAAAAAAGCAGAAAATTTTTTATAAAAAAAATCTCAAAAGACTTAGAAGGTCATTTTAATATCCAAAATATTTTAATAGCATACATGTGTAGCAAAATATTTAAAATTCCAGAAAGTAATTTTCTTAAAGTTGTTAAAACATTTAAGGGTCTGCCATTTAGATCATCTACAATTTTTACAAATAATAAATTAAAAATAGTAAATAATAGTAAATCTACTAATTTAAATTCAACAATAAATTCAGTTGTAAATTACAATAATATTTACTTAATTTTGGGAGGCATAGCTAAAGAAAAAAATTTTGAAATTCTTCTAAAGTATAAAAATAAAATTAGCTGTGTATATACCTATGGAAAATCAGGATCTTTTATTGAAAAAAAATTAAAGAAAGAATTAGTTGTAAAAAGATCGACAAACTTAAAATCAGTTGTCAAAAAAACCTTCAAGGATATTAAAAAAAATATAAATCAATCAACTATATTGTTCGCTCCTGCATGTAGCTCTTATGATCAATACAAAAATTTTGAAGAAAGAGGCATACATTTTAATAAATTAATTAAAAATTATATAAATTAAATATGGAATATTTAAAGAATTGGTGGAGCTCAATTGATAGAATTAACATAATACTAATATTATCATTGGGTTTTACGGGATTAATACTTTCATTTTCCATAGATGAAAATTTATCTATAAATAGACACTCTATTTTTTTTCTTTTTTCAATTTTCTTACTTATTGCGTTATCAGACTTAGATAACAAAAATATAAGAAGAATTTCATTATTTTTATTTGTTATTTTATTAATAATAATACTGCTAATACTTTTTTTAGATTACGAAGTTAAAGGCGCTAAGAGATGGTTCCAAATATTTAACATAACACTACAACCTTCGGAGATAATTAAGCCTATTTTTGTGATATTGACTGCATGGTGTATAAGTAAATCTATAGAAGATAGAAAATTTTATTTACCTTTACTGTTTGTTTTTTTCTTCTTGCTTTTATCTTTAATACTTATGCAACCTGATTTGGGAATGACAGTTTTACTGTCAGCAACTTTTTTTTGCCAGTTATTTGTTGCTGGTTTATCAATTTTTTTAGTTATTGTTGCTTTTTTATTTATATTAGGAATTTCAATTTTTTCTTATTTTATATTTGATCATGTTCAATCAAGAATTAATTCATTTCTTGGCGGATTAGGCGGGACTGATACATACCAAATAGATTTAAGTATTCAAGCTTTCAAAAATGGTGGACTACTTGGAAAGGGTCCAGGGCAAGGTATTTTAAAAGAAAAAATTCCTGATGCTAACACAGATTTTATTTTTGCTGTTGCTGGAGAAGAATTAGGATTTATCTTTTGTTTAATCATTATTTTTATAATTCTATCTATTATAATAAGAAGCTTATTAAAAGTTCTACAACTTGAAGATCCATATAAAATTATAGCAATTAGTGGATTAATTTGCTCATTTGGATTACAATGCTTAATTAATATCTTTAGCTCGCTAGGTCTTATACCAACAAAAGGTATGACACTGCCATTTGTAAGTTATGGAGGCTCTTCCATGATATCAATAGCAATTTTATTTGGTTTTTTATTATCTCTTACTAACAAAAAAAATGAAGAATTATGAAAAAAAATTTTTTACTAATTACGGGAGGAACAGGTGGGCATGTTATACCAGCAAAAAATTTTGCTAATTATTTATCTATTAAAAATATAAATTGCACAATTATAACTGACAAAAGAGGCTATAAATACTTTGATAATTATAATGGAAAAATTCATATAATTAGTTCATCAAATTTAAATGGGAACATAATATTTAAAATCTTTGGTATATTTCAAATTTTATTAGGATTAATTCAATCATTTATAATTATATTTTTATTAAAACCATCCCACTCTATTTCTTTTGGTAGTTATGCCTCATTTTCTCCAATGTTATCATGTATCTTATGTAAACCATTCTATAAAGTTAAGCTTTATATACATGAGCAAAATTCAATAATAGGTAGAACGAATAAATTTTTTCTGAATTTTATAAATAAATTATTTTTAAATTTCGATATGAAATCTAAAATAAATTCAAAGTTTAAAGATAAAATATTTTTAGTAGGCTCCCCGGAAAATAATTTTAAAAAAAATATTAACATAAGCAATAAAAATTTTGAGAGTAATTTTACAATTTTCATTTCTGGTGGAAGCCAAGGATCAGAATTTGTATCAAACTTTGCAACAAAACTAATTAAAATTATTGATAATGAAAAAATTATAAAAGCTAAATTTATATTTCAGTGTTCTAAACATTTGATAAAAAAACAAGAAGAAAAATTAAGACATATTAAATCACCAATCATTTTAAAAGATTTTTTTATAAATGTAGATGAAATATTAGCTAATACTAATTTAGCAATATGTAGAGCTGGAGCAGGCACAATTGTTGATTTAATTAACTTTAAACTTCCTTCGATATTAATTCCATTACCTTCTTCAAAAGATAATCATCAATTTTTTAATGCTAAAATATTAGCTAAACATGACTTAGCCATTATTATTGATCAAAATAATGATGATTTAGACAAAGCAAAAAGACACATTTATGAAATATATAGTAAGCCAAAAAAATTAGAATCAATGATTGAAAAATTTGATATGATTAAAGTTAAAAACTCTAACACTTTAATTTATAAATTAATACTAAATGAAAATTAACAGTAAAATTCATTTTATAGGTATTTCAGGAATAGGAATGTCTGGTATAGCAGAATTAATGTTAGATAAAGGATATTCGATTCAGGGTAGTGATATCACAGAGAACGACAACACAAAAAGATTAAAGAAAAAAGGTATAAAATTTTTTTTAGGACATAATAAAAAAAATATAAGATATGCTCATGCTGTAGTTTATTCATCAGCTATAAAAAAAAATAATCCTGAAATAAGAGAGGCATATATTAAAAAAATCCCTGTTCTTTCTCGAGCTGATATGCTTTCAGAATTAATGAAAAATAAAAAATCTATTGCAATAGCTGGATCTCACGGGAAAACTACAACTACTAGTTTGGTAGGAAACATTTTTAATGAAGCAGGTTTAGACCCTACTATTGTAAATGGTGGTATTATAAATTCTTTTTCAAATAATAATCGCTATGGAAAAGGGGAGTGGATGATCGTTGAAGCAGATGAAAGTGATGGCACTTTTTTAAAACTCCCACATCAAATATCAATTATTACTAATTTAGATATTGAACACATGGATTTTTATAAATCAAAGAAAAATTTAATTAATGCATTTGAAAAATTTATAAATCTGCTTCCATTTTATGGAACCACAATAATGTGTTATGATGATAAGAATCTTAAATTACTAATTAACAAAATAAAGACTAGAAATATTTTAACTTATTCAATAAAAAATAATAAAGCAGATGTATTAATTTTTGATATTATACAAAACAAACTAAGAACTTCTTTTAAATTAAAAATAAACAATAAAATTATTCATTCTTCTAATTATAAATTTAATATAAATGCAATAGGCAATCACAATATTTTAAATGCAACTGCAAGTATTATTGCAGCTAAACTAATTGGAATAAAAAATAAAGATATTAATAACGCATTGACTAATTATGTAGGTGTAAAAAGAAGATTCTCATTTATTGGAAAAAAAAATAAATCCTTTGTGTATGATGATTATGCACATCATCCGACAGAAATTGCAGCTACATTAAGTGCAGCTAAAAGTCTAAAAAATAAAGTAATAGTTGTTTTTCAACCTCACAGATACACTAGAACAAAAATACTAATTAGGGAATTTATAAAAGTTTTATCTAAAGTTGATTATTTATTTTTATTAGAAACCTATTCAGCTGGAGAAAAGATTATCAAGGGTGCAACCTCAAAAGATATATATTCTAAAATACTAAAAATAAATAAAAATACTACACATTTAAAGAATATAGATGATTTAAATAAATTAATGAAACCTCATACAATGAATCAAAATACAATTGTTTTTATGGGCGCGGGCTCAATATCAAGTATTGCAAAAAAATATTTGAATAACTAATGTCAAAAAAAATTATAAAATTAGCAAATAAACTTAAAAGTAAAATTTACTCAGATTATAATGCTGGTAAACATACCTGGTTCAGAACAGGAGGTAATGCGAAAATATTTGCCATAGTTGAAAATAATTTAGAGTTAGAAATTATACTAAATGAAATAAATAATGAAAATTTTTACATAATTGGTTCAGGTTCAAATCTTTTAATTAGAGATAATGGTTATAATGGAACTCTTATAAAATTAGGCAAAGGTTTTAATACTATTAATATTAATGATAACAAACTTGAAGTTGGCGCTAGTATTTTAGATATTAATTTGTCAAATTATGCATTGAGACAAAATATAGAGGGTTTTGAATTTTATAGCGGTATTCCAGGTTCAATAGGTGGAGCAGTAAAAATGAATGCTGGTTGTTATGGTTCAGAAACTGTAGATGTTTTGAATAGTATAGAAATTTGTGACAATTTTGGTCAAAGAAAAACAATTACAAAAGATAAACTAAATCTAAAATACAGATCTTCAAAAATAAATAATACAGATATAATTACAAAAGCTATATTTAATTTTAATTATGGAGATCAAAATTTAATAAACGACAAGATTAATGAAATAAAGAATAAACGTTTAGAATCTCAGCCAATTAAAAATAAGACTTCAGGTAGTACTTTCAAAAATCCTAAAAATCTTCATGCAGCAAAATTAATTGAGGAAGCAGGATGTAAAGGTGCTAATTATGGAGATGCATATGTGAGTGATAAACATGCAAATTTTTTAATAAATAGAGGAAATGCTTCAGCAACAGATATAGAAAACCTAGGTAAAAGTATTGTTGAAAAAGTATATGCCAAATTCAATTTAAAATTGGAATGGGAGGTAAAAATAATAGGTGATTAATAAAAAAATTCTAATTTTAGAGGGTGGTAATAATGAAGAGCATGATGTATCTTTAGTAACCTCCACAGAAATTCAAAAAATTCTTAAACAAAATAAATTGAAGTTTAAGACATTAAGAGTTAATCCTAAAAACTTTCATAAAAAAATAATTAATTATAAAAATTTTGTTTGTATTAATGCTTTACATGGACCTTTTGGTGAAGATGGGCAAGCTCAAAAAATTTTAAAAAAAAATAAAATTCCTTTTTCTCATTCAAATATAAAATCATCTAATCTATGTTTTAATAAAACTTCATCAAAAAAAGAAATTATTAAAAATAGATTAATGTCTCCAAAATATTATCTTTTAAATATAAATGATTTAAATGAGAAGAAATTAATTACTATCAAAACTAATTTAAAAAAATTCGTTATTAAACCTAATAGAAGTGGTTCAAGTTTTGGTATAAAAATAATTAAAAATCAAAAAGAATTTAATATTTTAATGTCTAATTTAGAAGAATTTAAAAGGAAACTTAATAATCACAAAGAAATTTTAATAGAAGAGTATATATCTGGAAAGGAGCTTACAGTTTCAACTATTAAATTGGATAATAAAATTCACGCACTTGCTGTTACAGAGATAAAATCTAAAAATAATTTCTTTGATTATAAAGCAAAATATTCAAAAGGTTACGCTAAACATATTTTGCCAGCTAAGTTAAATAAAATAAATTATGCTAAATGTCTAAAATTTGCTACTAAAGCTCATAAACTCTTAGGTTGTAATTCACTTGCAAGAACTGACTTTATTTTTGATACAAAAAGAAACAAAATTTTCTTTTTGGAAACAAACACACAACCTGGACTTACTCCTATATCTCTATTACCTGAACAAGCTAATTATAAAGGTTTACCTTTTTCAGAAATCATTTTTATTTTGATCAAAAATTTGAATTATTAGTATGAACAATATTAATAGAAGAAGATATGTTTTAAGTTTTAGATCATTCATTTATTTTGGTATTTTCTTATTTTTAATTATTTTCTCTTTTTTGTTATATTTTAACAAAAATAATTTAATTGAGATTTCAAAAAAAATAATTCAGAGTTTTTCAGAAAACTTCCAATATCAATTTACAAAATTTGATATTTCAGGCTTGGAGAAAATTGAATTGAAATTTGTAGAGGATAAACTGCAAAATTATATAGAGTCTTCAATTTTTTTATTACCATTGGATCAAATTAATGACTCAATAAAAGAAAATAATTGGGTCAAAGAAATAAATTTAAATACAAATTATAAAGACACTCTATTTATTAGGATTGAAGAATATAAACCAATAGGAATTTATTTTTTTAATGAGAAATACTTTGTTTTTGACAAAAATGGAAAAATTATAGATCAAATTTACATTACAAATTTCACTAATCAGTCATTATTAATCTTTAAGGGCAATTCTTCAAACTTAGAAGCGTATTCACTAATTAATATTTTAAAAAATAATAATTTTGAAAAAAAATATCAAATAGAGAGTTTGGAATATATTAATAAAAGAAGATGGGATATAAATTTATATAGCGATGTGAAATTAATGCTTTCTGAGGAAGATCCTAATAAATCTATTCAGAATTTTATTATGATACAAAATAAACTTAGCGAAATGGATATTAATAATATAAAAACATATGACTTAAGAAATTTAAAAAAAACAATCTTAATTAATTTAAATGATTAAAGCTGGTTTAGATATTGGTAATTCAAAAATATCATGTGTCATTGCTGATTATAAGAATACTGAAAATATTAATATATTATCAATTGCTAGTGTTCCTAATATTAATATTAAAAAAAATATTATTTTAAATTTTGAAAATTTATATGATCAGATTAAATCTTTAGTTATAGAGGCTGAAAAACAATCTCAAACCAAATTAAATTCAATTAATCTTAATCTGTCTTTATTGAATTCTAATTCTCATTATTACAGCTCAGCAATAGAATTAAAAAACGAGAAAATTTCAGAATTACATCTAAAAAAAATAATTAATCAATCAGAATATTTTAATAATACTAGTGAAAAATTTGAAATATTTAACAATATTATCTCATATGATATTGATAATAATCTGTATTTTAATGCACCGATAGGAAATTATTCAGATAATATTAAAATTAATTTTTATAAAATAAATATTCAAAAAAAATATTCAGATAATGTTACTAGTGTTATCAAAAATTTAAAACTTAATATTGATAATTATATTCCTTCTCCATTATCTTCATCTTTATCATCGCTCACAAAAGATGAAAAAGAGCTTGGCACCATTTGTATTGATTTAGGTCATTCAACATCTTCAATATCTGTGTTTGAAAATAATAAATTTGTATATGGAGATGCAATAGGTGTTGGTAGTAATAACGTTACATTAGATATTGCTAGAGGTTTATCAACTACCATTTCCAGTGCTGAAAGGTTAAAAACGTTATATGGTTCTCTATTCTCATCACCAAGTGATGATCATGAAATAATAGAAATTCCAATTGCTGCAGGTGATAAAAATACATTTAAACAAATAACAAGATCAAGCTTAAATGCAATTATTAGACCACGAATTGAAGAAACTTTAGAAATGATATGGCAAAAAATTAGAGACAATAACTTAAGAAGTAAAAAATTAAATAATGTAGTTCTAACCGGGGGTGGGGCAATGATGGATAATATTGCAAAATATGTAGAAACAATTTTTGCAAGTGGGGTGAGAATATCAAATCCATTAGATCAATTAAATTTGGAAAATAATTTTAAAAAACCTAACTTTTGCGATATTATCGGATCTATATTGTATGACAAAGATTTATTTAATGTTGATTTTTTAGCAAATCAGTCAAAAAATTCAAAAAAACGAGGAATTTACAGCTTTTTTACTTGGCTTGATCAATATATTTAGATAATACTATATATAGTAAATTGTATTGACGATTTCGAAGTTAAATCGTTAAAAACTATTAAAAACGGCGGAGATTACAATGACTATCAATATTTCAATACAAGATGTAGGACAAAACTTACATCCTAAAATTACTGTTTTAGGAGTAGGTGGTTCTGGTGGAAATGCAGTTAACAACATGATTAATGCTAATTTAGAAGGTGTAGATTTTTTAATAGCAAATACAGATGCACAAGCTTTGCAAATTTCAACTTGTCCAAATAAAATTCAATTAGGATTAAACAGCACAAAAGGTTTAGGCGCAGGAATGAGACCTGATATTGGAAGACAGGCTGCAGAAGAGGCAATTCAAGATCTAAGTGAAAAGTTTGAAGGTAGTCATATGCTTTTTATTGCTGCTGGAATGGGTGGTGGTACTGGCACAGGAGCTGCACCAGTAATTGCTAAACTAGCAAGAGAAAAAGGAATATTAACTGTGGGCGTGGTAACCAAACCATTTCATTTTGAAGGCTCTCAAAGGATGAAGTTAGCTGATAAAGGAATTGAAGAACTTCAACAGTATGTTGACACATTGTTAACAATTCCTAATCAAAATTTATTTAGAATTGCTAATGAAAAAACTACTTTTTCTGATGCTTTTAAGATGGCAGACGACGTTTTATATGCAGGAGTCAGAGGTGTAACTGATCTTATGGTTCAGCCAGGAATGATAAATTTAGATTTCTCAGATATCAAAACTGTAATGTCAGAAATGGGTAAAGCAATGATGGGTACTGGTGAAGCACAAGGTGAAGGTAGAGCAATTGCAGCTGCAGAAGCAGCAATAGCCAACCCTCTAATTGATGATGTTTCACTTAAAGGTGCAAAAGGTTTAATTATAAATATTACTGGCGGTAAAGATATTACACTATACGAGGTTGATGAAGCTGCAAATAGAATCAAACAAGAAGTTGATGATGAAGCAAACATTATTTATGGAACCACGTGTGATGATAGACTTGAAGGTGTTGTAAGGGTTAGTATTGTAGCTACAGGCATTGATGCAAATAATAATATATCAGCTAAAGCTATAGAAAACTTCACACAAATAAATTTAAATAACGACATTTACAAACAAGATATAGAAAAGTTTGATTCATTGCCTGGAAATAGTATTTTGCAGGAAGATGCCCTACAAGAGGAGAATGTCTTAGATAAAGACATCAATATGGAAGTAAATAAAGAAATTTTCAATAATAAAAATTCTGATACTATTGAATTAGATGAGCAAACAAAAATTGACCAACTAGAACCTTCAAATTTAGAAGAAAATATTGATAATTTAGTATTTGACCAAAATGAAGTCTCTGAAACTGAAGATCAAATTGAAGTTGATAATATTTATGAGGAAGAATTAAGCCCATCTGAACATATTGAAAAACCAAATGAAACAAGTGTAAGAAGGTTAAGCCTATTTGATACTCTTTCAACTGAAAATAAATCTGAAGATATCATTTCAGCTAATGATGATTTAGAAAAGACCGAACCTGTTTTTGCGTCTTCAGATGAAAAAATTGAAGAAAATGTCTCTAAAGATGATAATTTGAGTATCAATGAAAAAGAGGAGTTTAATGGTGAAGAGACAGAGTCCTCTGAAATTGATGATGAGTTCAATCAGGAAACAGAGGAAGAACTTTTAGATATACCAACATTCTTAAGAAGACAGGCAAATTAGTACAAAAACCATTTTTTGCAATATTTTGAAATATTAGGTTAGTTGTTAAAACACTCTAAAATATATAAAAAAAAGTGCTGAATTAAGCACTTTTTTAAATATGATAGACATATTAAACAGATATAATAATCAACAAACTATAGCTGAACCAGTATCAATAAATGGAACAGGACTACATTCAGGAGCAGATGTAACAATTAAATTGTATCCTGCTGAAGATGATTATGGAATAAAGTTTATCCGTAAAGATCTTAATAAAAATAACGTCATTGAAGCTATATGGTCAAATGTAACTAATACAAAATTAAGCACAACTATAAGTAATCAAAATGGTGCAAGTGTCTCAACAATTGAGCATTTAATGAGTGCTTTGTCTGGACTGCATATAGATAATATTAAAATTGAAATTGATGGGCCAGAAGTTCCAATAATGGATGGAAGTTCAATAAAGTTTGTAGATCTTATTGATAAGACTTCTATTAAAAGTTTGAGAAAAAAAAGAAAAATTTTAAAAGTTAGAAAAAATATTAAAGTAGAAAACGATAACTCATCTGTAGAATTAAAACCGAATAACCAGTTTTCAATTGATTTTGAAATTGATTTTCCTAGTAAATTAGTCAGCAAACAAAGCTGTCAATTACAATTAGTAAATGGAAACTATAAAACTGATATTGCATCAGCACGAACTTTTGGATTTGAAAAAGATGTAGATATGCTAAGATCAAATGGTTTAGCACTAGGGGGTTCTTTAGATAACGCTGTTGTTGTTGGAGAAAGTAAAATACTTAATTCAGATGGATTGCGCTTTAAGGATGAGTTTGTAAGACATAAAATTCTTGATTCTATTGGAGATTTGTATTTAGCTGGTGCCCCAATTTATGGATATTTTTTAGGTAATAAATCAGGCCATCATTTAAATAACTTATTATTAAAGACATTATTTGCTGATAAAAATAACTACGAATATATTTAGTTAAATCATTTTTTTTGGATCAACTATCTTTTCAAATTCCTTTTCTGAAATCAATTTTAATTTTAACGCTGCTTCTTTAAGAGTCAAATTTTCATCAAAAGCTTTTTTAGCAATTTTGGCTGCATTATCGTATCCAATACTTTTATTTAAGGCAGTAACAAGCATTAAAGAATTATTTAAATGATTATCAATAATTTCTTTATTTGCTTTCAATCCTTTTAAGCAATTATTACAAAAACTTTTAATCCCATCACTAAGAAGGTTTACTGACTGAATAATGTTAAAAGCAATAACTGGCTTATAGGCATTCAATTGAAAATGACCATTGGATCCTGCAATATCTACAGTTGTACCATTTCCAATTACTTGAACACATACCATACTTAATGATTCAATTTGTGTTGGGTTTACCTTGCCAGGCATAATTGATGATCCAGGTTCATTAGCAGGTAAAGTTAACTCTCCCAAACCAGATCTAGGTCCAGATGCCAATAATCTAATATCATTTATTATTTTTAATAATGAAAGTGATAAAGTTTTTAAAGAATTTGAAAAATTAATTAATGGATCATGAGAAGCTAATGACTCAAATTTATTTGGAGAAGGTTTGTAATTATCCTTAGTCAGTTTATTCAAATATTTACAAAATACTTTATCAAATTTTTTTGGCGCATTTATGCCTGAACCTACAGCAGTTCCACCTTGAGCAAGATATTTTAATTCTGATTTTGCAATTTCTATTCTTTTTAAACAACTGTTTAATTGAGAACAAAAAGCTGAGAATTCGTCACCCAAAGTAATTGGAGTTGCATCTTGTGTATGAGTTCTTCCTATTTTGATTATATTTTGAAAAATTTTTTTCTTTTTTTGAAATTCTTTTATTAAAATTTTTAAATTTGGAATTAAGTCTTTGGTTGCTAATTCATTAATTGCAACATGCATTATTGTTGGAAAGGTATCATTTGATGATTGAGATAAATTCACATGATCATTTGGATGAATAGGTTCTTTACTTCCAATTTTTCCTCCTAATTTTTTTATTATATAATTACTAATTACTTCATTAGCATTCATATTTGTCTGAGTACCAGATCCAGTTTGCCATACTACTAAAGGAAACTCTTCGATAAGTTTTAAATTAATTATATCATTACATGCCTTTATAATTAATGTTCCTAATTTTCTGTCTAAAACACCAAGTTCAATATTAGCTTCTGCAGCAGCTTTTTTTTGTTGTCCTAAAGCAATTATTAATTCAACCGGTATTTTTTCACTACCAATTTTAAAATTCTCAAGAGATCTTTGCGTTTGCGCACCCCAAAGCTTATTTTTATCAATTTTTTTTGAACCTAGGCTATCAAATTCTATTCTTTTTTTATTTTTCATTAATTATTAACAAATTTACTATAACATATTATATGAAACTTATGAACAAACTTGTTTTACTTAGGCATGGCCAAAGTCAATGGAATTTGGAAAATAAATTTACTGGTTGGAAAGACGTTCCATTAACTGAAAAAGGTATAAATGAAGCAAATAATGCAGGTCTATTATTAAAAAAAAATAATATAAAAATTGATAAAATTTTTAGTAGTGTTTTAGAAAGAGCAAATAAAACAGCAGAAATTGCAATAATGGCATCAGAAATAGAAAATTTACATAAAAACGGAATTCTTATTTATGAAAAAGATCAAAGACTAAATGAGAGAGATTATGGTGATTTAGTTGGCTTAAATAAAGCAGAAACTGCAGAAAAATTTGGAAAAGAACAAGTACATATTTGGAGGCGATCATATGACACGCCGCCACCTAACGGTGAAAGTCTTAAGGATGTTGTGGACAGAGTTTCACCATATTTTACTGAAACAATTCAACCATTTATCTTAGATAAGAAAAATGTTCTAATTGCAGCACATGGTAATTCTTTAAGAGCAATAATGATTAAAGTTGGCATGTATAAGCCTGAAGAAATATCCTCGATAGAACTTCCTACAGGAAGTCCGCTGTGCTTAGATTATGCTTATGGTCAATTACAAAGATATTATTATTTAGATTAATTTTTTTTATAATTAGAAAAATTAATTACATTATTTTTGTTTGATTTTTTCTTTTCGTCTTTTTTATTTATTTTCTTTTGAACTTTATTTTTTTGCAAAATTAATCCAAAATTAGCTGAAGGATCTGCAAAGGAGATAATAGAATTATAATCTATTTTTAAATTTGTTTTTATATCATTAAATGAAAGTGAAATAGAAAAATTATTTTTATTTATTTCAAGATCATAATATTCGTATTGAATTATTATAGTCATTTCTTCTGGATATTTTTGTCTTAACCAATTTGGCAGTTCAACATTGTGATGATTAGTAGAAAATGTAATATAGAGGTGATTATTATTTGAGAGTCCTTTATCTCTGATATTAATCAGAATATCTTTAAGTACGTTTATTATATTTTTATCTAATATATTTTGATATTCAATCATTTTAAGCTTTCTATGTAAGATAAAAAATTATTAATTTTTACAAACTTACACAACCCAATTGGAAACATTTCTCTTGTTGTAAATCCACCACCAGTCATGGTCCAAATATCAACTCTCAATGAATTAAGTTCAATAGAATAAACTCTATCTCTAATATTATTTTCATTCGAAAATATATTTATGTAGGATAGTTCTGAATCTACATCATAATAATATTCATCAATTGATGTTTTGTTATTAAGGTCTGTATTAATGACTTTGACTTTGTTTGATGAAATAAATTCAAATCCCCACAACAATGTTCGACATAATAGTTGGTTATTTGAAATATCATATTTTGTAAGAGCTATAGATGAGGATGAATAAAAAAATAAAAATATAAAAATAAATAATTTCTTTATCATATCAAAAAGTAATTTAGTTTTTTTCTGCTTTAAATTTTTTAATTCAAAATTTATCAATTTAATTTAATAAAATTATTCTTTTAATTTTTCCCATTCAGCTATACCACCAGTAATATTCTTTACATTCTTAATGCCCATGTCTTTCATTGTTTTAGTTGATAAAGTTCCTTGTCCACCAACACCACAAAATACAACATATTCTTTATTAGGATTTTCTTTGAAAAATTTATTTTCTAAGGGACTACCTTCTGCTAAATAAAACTCAAGAAAAGCTCTATCTAAATGAATTGCATTTCCTATTGTTCCTTTTTCAAAACTTTCTTTATCCCTAACGTCAATAAATTGTACATTTGGATCATTTAGTTTTTCTTTTGCTTGTGATGCAGAAATATTTTCAATTTCATTTTTTACATTCATCAAATCTTCAAACTTTTTCATATTTTCCTTAACTCCTTAATAAAGGGGCGTTCTGTAGAACGACCTTTATTTTATTATATACAGAAAATATAGGTTTTTGGAAACTTCTTCGTAGAAACTTCGTAGTAAGTTTTCGTTATTTGTCAGATTTCTTGTTTTGGTTCTTCGTAGTCTTTTTTATTCTTTAATTAAGGATAATAATTTCATTGCTAGTCTAGAAACTGCCTTTCTTCTATCTTTTGATAGTTTTTTAATAATTTTTATATTTTCTTTTATTGTTTTATTATCAATTTTATTGAAAGTTATTAAAGCATTCATTGATTGACATAAAACAATCCAATCACTGGAATTATTAAGATAATCAGATACAATTTTTTTTGCTTTTTTTTGCTCTTTATTTTCTAATTGATTAACTAATTCTGAAAATAATTGAGCGCAGGTCCATTGTGTGGAAGATTGTTTTATCTTTGAAATTTTGTTTAAGAAAATATGTTTAAAATCTAAAAACCATTCTGGTTTTTGTCTAAAAATTCTTTTAAAAGCATTTGATGTTCTTAACCTTACTATTTGGTCTGTGCTTGAATAACACTTAATTAATGAATTAATTCTATTTTTTTTAACAATAACATGTTCAACAACTTTTATTGTATTACCTAGTGAATTTGGATGACCACCAGTTAGTTCAGACTCATAATTCATTATCAATTAATTTGTTAAAATAGATCCAAAAATTTACATTATTTAATAATAAATTATATATTTTCCTTCGTAGAAACTTCGTAGTAAACTTCGTAGAAAGGTTTTTATAAAAAATTATTGATATTACTAGATAATATTAAAAAAGTGGGGCGTTCTGTTGCTCGGTGCGTGAACAAGTCCTCATTCAATTACGCGTGAGCGAACACCCAAAAGTTTAAGCATTTCCTACTGTTATCGCTTATTCTTTCTTAAAAAAGTTTATAGCACATACTTACCAATATACACAATTTTTAATTTTAATTACGCGTATATTACGCGTAAAATGAGGGCAAATAACTTAAGTTCATGTTAGTATTATAAAAATGAAAAAAGTTTTATTGTTTTTAAGTTTACCTTTTATTTTAATTTCAGGTAATCTCTTAGGTGCTGAAAAAATTGTTAATCATTACTCAGATAGCGATCAAATAATTATTGGAGTTATTAACTATGATAGCGATCTAGATAACAACAATCGATGGAATAAAATAGATAGAAAAGCCGCAAAGTATTGTGACAAAATAAAAGATGAAAGACCTACAAATGGTAATAAAACTAAAACTGCAAGACGTTTTTATACTGTTAGAAATTTTGGAGAAAACAATGAGATCATAGTCACTAATGATTGGCATGATGCTGGGAATAATTGGTACATAAGGTTTTTCTGTTCTAATGAATATGGCCCTTGGGAAAAAGCATATAAAGGTAAATATACAAAATCATTAAAATTGCTTAAATCTTGGATTGATAATCCTCAGCAAGATAATTATCCTAAATATCAAAGTGATTTGATAACAGATGGTAGCAAAGGTAAGTTAGCCGTAGAGGATTTATTTATTTCATGTAAATTAGGCATATGCGGAAAAGTGCGTTCGCGAAGAATGCTTGTTAGCGCACATATGGATGAGATAGCATATGAGAACCTTGGTTTTGATTTCACGCCTTTACAATTACAAAAAAAGAAAGAAGAGGCTCAAAAAGAAATTGCTTTAAAAAAATCTGAGTTGGAGAAAAAAAGAGCTCAAGAAGAAGAAGAAAGGAGAATTGCGATAGCTAAGACAAAAGAAGAGGAGGCAAAAAGAAAAGCTCAAGAGGAAGAAGAGATGCGAATTGCTGAGTCTAAAAGAAAAGAAGAGGAGGCAAAAAGAAAAGCTCAAGAGGAAGAAGAGATGCGAATTGCTGAGTCTAAAAGAAAAGAAGAGGAGGCAAAAAGAAAAGCTCAAGAGGAAGAGCTTTATGTTATAGGTACAGGTACAGGTTTTTTTGTTAATGACGAAGGTTATGTTGTAACAAATGAACACGTGGCTGGAATTTGTAATTCATTAGCATCAAATATAAATGGCAAAATGCATTTATTTAATATTTTAACGTTAGATAAAAGAAATGATTTAGCACTTCTTAGAGGAGAATATAAAAATAAAAGCTTTCTCAATATAAATGTTATGGGAGCTGAATTTGGTGAGGATATTATGGCTTTTGGTTTTCCTTTAGCCGAAAACTTAAGTTCAAGTGTGAAACTTACAAGAGGAATTGTGAGCTCATTAAGCGGTCCAAACAATGACATTTCGTTGATTCAAATAGATGCTGCTATTCAACCTGGTAATAGCGGTGGTCCAGTATTAAATTATTATGGACAAGTGGTTGGTGTAGCATCTTCAGGATTAAATAAAATTCAAATGCTGTTAGATGAAGAGTCACCATACATTCCAGAAAATGTTAACTTTGCTGTATCTGCAACAACTTTAACAAGTTTTCTTAAATCAAATCGAGTAAGTATTTCAAATAAATCTTTTGATAAAAAAAGCTCTCAAGATCTAGCAAAAATAGGAATGCCACCAACAATTCAATTATATTGTTTAAACACAATAGCCGCTCACAAAGAACTTAGAAATAGTGAAAAATATAATGATGTTCTTCTTAAAAAAGTTATAAATCTAAAATAAATTTTAAATTATACGCGTATATTACGCGTGAGTCTGGAGCATTGTTAAGAAAGCCCAAGCATTGTCCTATAAAAACGAAAAACTAATGGGGCGTTCTGTTGCTCGGTGCCCCTAACCGCGCTTACCTAGAATCTAGGCAGCAAGTGCTAATCTATTATCGTTAGCGTTTATAAATTAGCCCGATAACGGTGGTACAATACCGGATAAAGTCTTTGTCTTTCAATTACCGTCGATCCTATTTCGTCCCCATGTGTGGTGGAGACGCCGGGTACCGCCCCCGGGTCCGAATAATTTATTACACAAAGCATTTATTATCTTAGTTGATAAACAACTCTTAATTATACCTTATTCTGATTGCAGATAAAAGTTTTGTCTTAAATAGAAATTAATGAAATTTATTGTGTTTTATTCTTAATAAATACAATACATATATATCTATGATCAAAGCAATAATGGCTATTGATGAAAAAGGTGGCATAAGTAAGGGAAGAAGTATGCCATGGCCTAAAAACTCTCTAGATCTACAATGGTTTAAAAAAAATACTTTAAATGATGTTGTTGTAATGGGTAGAAAGACATGGGAAGATCCATTTATGCCTACACCTTTAAAGTCAAGAATCAATGTATTAGTAACAAAACATGCAAGTAATTTATTTCCTGGCGCTGATTATTATTTAAAGGGGGATATAAAAAAACAAATTAATGATCTTCAAAAAAAATACAAAAATAAAGATATTTTTATTATTGGTGGATCTGAAATAATAAATTTAACAATAGACTTAATACAAAACTTCTATCTAACAAGAATCTACGGTAATTACGAATGCGAAAAATTTTTAGATTTTACATTGATAGAAAAAAAAATGAAACTGACTGAGAAGATAGATGGTGATAACACTTGTCATTTTGAGATATGGAAAAAATGAAACAATACCTTGATGCATTAAAATTTTGTTATCAATCTGGTGAAAATGTAAATAGTAGAGCTGGTGCTGTTCGCAAATCTTTTGGTTATCAAATGCGATTTGATTTATCAAAAGGTTTTCCAGCAATAACAACTAAAAAGCTTGCTTGGAAAGCAGTCGTTTCAGAATTACTATGGTTTATTGAGGGTTCAAATGACGAAAGAAGATTAGCAGAGATACTCTATGAAGATAAAAGAGATAATCTTATTAATAAAAAAACAATATGGACACAAAATGCTGAGGCAGATTATTGGAAATCAAAATCAAAATTTGAGGGTGATGTTGGAAAAATATATGGTGTTCAATGGAGAAGTTTTAATGGTGTTGATCAATTAAAAAAACTTATTGATGGAATTAAAAATGATCCTAATGGACGAAGACATATTATATCATCATGGAACCCTCCTGAATTAGAAAAAATGTCTTTACCTCCATGTCATGTATTTTCACAATTTTTTGTTTCAGAAAATAAATTAAGTTGTCAACTCTATCAAAGGTCTTGTGATATGTTTCTAGGAGTACCTTTCAACATAGCTAGCTATAGTCTTTTAACCCATATGTTAGCAAGAGAATGTAATTTAGATGTAGGATATTTCATTCATTCTCTTGGGGATTTTCACATATATGCAGAGCATTTTGATGCAGTAAAAACTCAATTAAAAAGATCACCTATGAAATTGCCAACTTTAGAGTTTGAAACTAAAAATTTTTTCAAATATGGTATTAATGATTTTTACTTAAAAAATTATGAATATCATGCAAAGATTGAAGCAAAAATGAATGTTTAATTATCTAGTGTTTCATTAAGAGACTTAGCAATCTCAATAAATTTTTTTGAAATCTCACTATCAATTTCGTCTATACAAGCAGGTTTTCCTATATCTGATTGTTCTCTTAATCTTTTATCAATAGGAATTTTTCCTAAAAAAGGTATTTGTAGTTTTCCTGCTTCTTTTTCTGCTCCATCTTTAGAAAATATAAAATGTTTTTTATCACAATTGTCACAAATAAAATAACTCATATTTTCTACCATTCCTAGTATATCAACATTAACTTTTTTAAACATATTAAAACCTTTTCTTGCATCTGCCAAGGCTACATCTTGTGGAGTTGAAATAATTATTGATCCGGATAATTTTGAGCTTTGGGCAAGTGTCAGCTGAGCATCACCGGTTCCTGGCGGCAAATCTATAATTAAATAGTCTAATAATCCCCATTCTACACCGTTAAACATCTGTTCTAAAGCTTTCATTATCATAGGGCCTCTCCAAATAGTAGGCGCCTCTTCTTCTAATATAAAGCCTATAGACATACATTTGATACCGTATTTTTCTATTGGAATAAGTTTTTTTTCAGAATTAATTTCAGGTTTTTTATTATAACCTATCATTCTTGGAATACTAGGCCCATAAATATCAGCATCAAGTAAACCAACATTCATTCCAATTAATTTTAACGCAGCAGATAAATTTACAGAAAATGTGGATTTTCCAACACCACCTTTTCCACTCGCAACAGCGATTATATTTTTTGCATTTATTTTAAATTTTTTTTCATTTACATTTTTAACATTCATTTCATTTGTGAAAATAATATTGGTTGATAATACACCAGGAATTTGTTCAATATTTTTCCTTAATAACCTTGATATATCGTCATAATCTCCATTATTTTTTCCTGAAATTGTAAGCGATAAATTTACATTGCCATTATTTATAATAACTGTGATATTTTTATTTTCTGGCTCAAAAGCCAGATTTGAAACAGGATCACTAAATTTTTTAGCAAAATTGTAAATTAAACTTAATATTTCGTCTGACATACTTGATTTTTATAGATTTACCCAAATATTAGATATTAATTATTTTTTTTAATGTTAGTAGATAGTACCATTTTTATCAATTAATATTATGAGAGGAATACTTTAAAATGAATGACAATAATCCTTGGGGAAGCGGAAATAATAATCCATGGGGATCTGGAAATAACGGATCTAATAAAATGGATTTTGAAGATTCAATTAAAAAAGCTAAGGATAGGTTTGGCAATTTTAAATTTGGTGGGAGAAGAAATTGGTCTATTTTTATTATCATCGCATTACTTCTCTGGCTTGCAACAGGATTTTACAGAGTAGAACCTGACGAACAAGGTGTAGAACTCTTATTTGGTAAATGGAATGGACAAACTACACAACCAGGACTGCACTATTTTTTTCCTACGCCGATTGGACAAACAGTTACACCTAAAGTAGAGATCATTCGAAAAATTAACGTGGGGTTCAGAAGTGCAAGTGATTTGGGTTTTGGATCAAATTCTACTGCTGAAAGAAAAGTGATTGAGGAAAGCCTCATGCTAACAGGTGACCAAAATATAGCAGATGTAGCATTTACAGTACTATTTAAAATTAAAGATGCCGGTAATTTCTTATTTAAATTAAGAAATCCAGAACTAACCGTAAAAGACATGTCAGAGAGTGTTGTACGTGAGGTTGTTGGACAAAGAGATCTTCAATTTTTACTCACAGAAGGAAGACAAGAAGTTG
Source organism: uncultured Alphaproteobacteria bacterium (assembly GCA_902530685.1). Classification (GTDB taxonomy): domain Bacteria; phylum Pseudomonadota; class Alphaproteobacteria; order HIMB59; genus CACPNW01. Next base: position 22,931 of record CACAAZ010000011.1, read on the forward strand.
AACAAGTAGTTAGAAACGAATTACAATTAGTTTTAGATTCATATGAGAGTGGTGTTCTTGTGCAATCAGTTCAACTTCAAAGTGTTGATCCCCCTGATCAAGTTATTGACGCTTTTGATGAAGTTCAAAGAGCCAGACAAGATAAAGAGAGGTTAGTAAACGAAGCTAATACATATTTAAACAGAATTGTACCTAATGCTAGAGGTGAAGCTGCTAAGCTTGTTGAAGCTGCGACAGCATATAAAGAACAAGTAGTTAAGCAAGCCGAGGGTGTTGCTCAAAATTTTATAGATGTTTATAATAGCTATAAAGATGCAAAAGAAGTTACAAAAAGAAGAATATATCTAGAAACTTTAAGAGAAGTTTTAGAAGGAAAAAATAAAATTATATTAGATGATACTGGTAACGGCCAAGGTGTGGTCCCTTATCTCCCATTAAATGAACTAAAGAAATCAGGAACTAATTAGTATGAAATTTAGTGCTAAAAACTTATTGATTGTGTTAATTTTATTTGTAATTTTTTTAACATTTACAGGTGCATTTTTTATTGTTAACGAAACTAAACAAGCACTAGTACTGCAATTTGGTGATCCAAGAAAAGTTGTTACAAAACCTGGGCTTCAATTTAAAATCCCTTTTATTCAAGATGCAGTCTTTATTGACTCTAGACTGTTAAACTTAGATCCTCAACCGGAGGAAATGATACTTTCTGACCAAAAAAGAATTATAGTCGACTCCTTTGCAAGGTACAGAATTGTTGATCCACTAAAGTTTTTCCAGACAGTAAGAAATGAAACAACATTTTCTGATAGGTTTGGAAGAATTATTAATGCAGCAGTAAGGGGTGTAATTGCTCAATACTCATTAACATCTTTACTTAGTGATGAACGTATAAACATAATGAATGAAATAGAGAAACAAATTAAAGTTAATGAAAAATCATTTGGAGTAGAGATAGTTGATATTAGAATTGGTAGAACTGATCTTACTGAACAAGTTTCAAATAATGTCTATCAAAGAATGCGTTCAGAACGTGAAAAAGAGGCTAATCTTTTAAGAGCTGAGGGAGAGGAGTTGTCAAAAGAAATAGTTGCATCAGCTGATAGGCAGCAAACAGTTATTTTAGCAGAAGCAGAAAGAACATCATCAATTTTAAGAGGTGAGGGTGATGCCGCAAAAAATAAAATACTTGGTGATGCCTACAGTCTTGATGAAGAATTCTTTGATTTTCTTCGAACAATGCAAGCTTGTAAAGATACTTTTGGAGATACTGAAATGTCAATGGTTATTGCTCCCGGAGAGGTTTGTGAAAAGTTTTTTGGTGAAATTGATCTCCAGAATTAATGTTTGAAGTACTCCTAACCAGTATTGGATTAGTGCTTATAATTGAGGGGTTTCTCTATTTTTTTTTAGCAAGGAAATTAAAAGAACTATTAACTAGGATTATTTCAATCAATCCCCAAATTATTAAAAATGTAAGTGCACTTTGTGTATTAATTGGACTATGCCTTATTTATTTCACTTTCAAATATTATAAAAATTAAAATGAAACAAAGATTTTTATTCTTTATTTGTATACTTTTATGTAAACCATCATTAGCTGTACCTGAGAGTTTTGCAGATCTTGTAGAAAAATTATCTCCTTCTGTTGTAAGTATTGCATCAACAACAATAGTTGAAAATAACTCTCAGAATCAAATACCACAATTTCCAGAAGGATCTCCTTTTGATGAATTTTTTAAAGATTATTTTGATAGAGATCAGCAAAGATCTCAACGTCCAATGACTGGTTTAGGTTCTGGTTTTATAATTAGTGATGAAGGGATTGTGGTTACAAATAATCATGTAATTGAAGGTGCTGATGAAATAACAGTTATACTCTATGATCAAACCGAGTTTACAGCTGAACTTCTAGGAAGAGATCCTAAGGCAGACATAGCAGTTTTAAAAATTAACCCTGGAAATAATAAACTTACTTCTGTTAACTGGGGAAACTCTGATGAAATGAGAGTGGGAGATTGGACGATTGCAATCGGTAATCCTCTTGGATTAGGTGGTACAGTTACAGCAGGTATCCTTTCAGCTATATCTAGAGATTTAGGAAGTGGACCATATGTAAAATTTTTACAGACTGATGCATCTATAAATAGAGGTAATTCTGGAGGACCATTATTTAATTTAGATGGAAAGGTAATTGGTATTAATACCGCAATTGTATCACAAACAGGAGGTAGCATTGGTCTTGGATTTGCAATACCTTCGAACAGCGCAAAAAAAATTGTTAATCAGCTCAAAGAATTTGGAAAGACTAAAAGGGGATGGTTAGGAGTTATGATACAACCTGTAACTAAAGATTTTGCTGAAAGTTTAGGCTTAAGTAGCCAAAAAGGTGCATTCGTGTCAAATGTTAATCCTAATGGCCCATCAAAAAGGGCTGGAGTAGAATCTGGTGATGTAATTTTAAAGTTTAATGATGAAGAAATTAATAAAATGTCTGATCTACCAAGAATTGTAGCTGAAGCAGATGTAGGATCAACTGCATCATTAGAAATTTGGAGAAAAAATAAAAAAATTAATATTGAAGTTGTTTTAGGTGAACTTCCAGGTGAGGTAGTCACTGAGAGAAATAATAATGTTAATCCTGCTGACGAATACAAAAAGATTATGTCACTTGGAATTACTATTGTTAACAATGGCTCTGGTGTAGAAGTTGTAAGCATAGAAAAAGAAGATAGCAATCTTCAAAAAGGTGACATTATTACTGAGGTTAATTTAGAAAAAGTTACCGACGTAGATTTATTTGACAAAATAGTAAGCAAACTTGAAAAGTCTGGAAGATCATCAGTACTTTTAAAAATATTGAGAGATGAAGACCAAATATGGATAACTAAAAGATTTAATTGAATAAATCAATTTATTTTATAACTGGACCAACTGCAATCGGCAAATCTTCATTCGCAATAAATTTAGCACAGCACATAAATGGAGAAATCATTAACGCAGATAGTATGCAAATCTATAAACAATTAAAGATAGTTTCAGCTAGACCCAGTTCATGTGATAAACTATTAATCAAACATCATTTGTATGGATATATTGATGGCAGTGTTAGATATAATGTTGAAAAGTGGTGCACAGATGCATCTCAAATAGTAAAGAATTTAAAATCTAAAGGTAAAACTTCAATATTTGTAGGTGGCACCGGTTTATATATTGATACTTTGATAAATGGAATTTCAAATGTTCCTAACATTCCAGAGAGTATCAAAAAAAAATCTAGTATTTTATTTAATAAAATTGGTTCTGAAAAATTTTTTCAATTAGTTAAAAATATAGACTACGAAACAACTAAAAATATTCAATCTAATGACTCACAAAGATTAAAACGTGTATGGGAAGTATTTGATCATACTAAAAAAAAATTAAGTGATTTTAAAAAAAATCCAAATAAAAAATTTATTGATATTGGTGACTATAAAATAGTTTTGTTTTTACCTAATAGGAAAAAAAATTATGAAAGGGTAAATCAAAGAGTATTATCAATGATAGATCTTGGTGCAATAAACGAAATTAAAAAATTAAAAGAACTTAATTATGATAAAGATTTACCTATAATGAGAGCACATGGTGTCCCAGAAATTATGTCTTATCTAAATAACAATCTGCTTTTGGAAGATTGTATAAACAATATGCAACAAGTAACTAGAAATTATGTAAAAAGACAGCATACTTGGTGGAATTCTTCAAAACTAAAAATATTCTCTAAAATACAACAATTTCCAGATGAAATTGACATAAAAACTACTAATTTAGGTATAAATTAAAGTAATTTATTGATTTTATTTTATCCACAGCCTATGAGCTAAAAGATATGAATAATGAAATAACAGGTGCTGAAATTGTTATTAAAAGTCTAGCTGAACAAGATGTTGAAGTAGTCTTTGGGTATCCAGGAGGCGCAGTTCTTCCTATATATGATTCACTATTCAAACAAAATTCAATTAAGCACGTTCTTGTAAGACAAGAAGGTGGAGCTATACATGCTGCAGAAGGATATGCTCGTTCTACTGGTAAAACTGGAGTTGTACTTGTAACTTCAGGACCTGGAGCAACGAATGTTGTAACTGGTTTAACTGACGCAATGATGGATAGTGTACCCATTGTATGTATAACTGGACAGGTTCCACAACACTTAATTGGTAGTGATGCATTTCAAGAATGTGACACAACAGGCATAACTAGACCTTGTACTAAACATAATTACCTTGTTAAGGATGTTAATAAATTATCTTTTGTATTTCATGAGGCATTTACTATTGCTAAAAATGGAAGACCAGGACCTGTATTAATTGATATTCCTAAAGATGTTCAATTTGCTTCAGGAACTTATGAAGAAAAAAATAAAATAATCATTCCTTCTCATAGATTATTTGAACCAAGCCCTGATTTTGAAAAAAATAAAATTAAAGAAGCAGTAGAATTAATTTCTAAAGCTAAAAAAACCAATTTTTTATATTGGTGGCGGATGTATTAATTCTGGTCCAAAAGCTTCCAAACTTGTTAGAGAATTCATAAATATGGTTGGCTCACCAGTTACAATGACATTAATGGGTCTTGGTGTAGTAGGCTCATCAGATAAAAACTCTCTTGGTATGCTTGGTATGCATGGAATGTATGAGGCGAATATGGCAATGCATGAATGTGATGTCATGATAAATATAGGAGCTAGATTTGATGATAGGGTGACAGGCAGACTTGATGCATTCTCTCCTAATTCAAAAAAAATCCATATTGATATTGATGAAAGTAATATTAATAAAACGATTAATGTTGATGTTCCAATAATAGGTGATGTTAAACAGGTTGTTGCAAAGATGATAATCCTTTGGAAAGAAAGTAAATTTAAATTAGATGATAAAGAACTGAAATTATGGTGGGATAAAATAAATAAATGGAAAGAAGTAGATTGTTTAAACTATATTAACGAAGGTAAACAGATTAAACCGCAGTATGCAGTACAAAGACTCTACGAATTAACGAAAAATACAAAAACATTCATTACAACTGAAGTAGGACAACACCAAATGTGGGCCGCTCAATTCTATAAATTTGAGGAACCAAATAGATGGCTTACATCTGGTGGTTTAGGGACCATGGGATATGGTTTTCCTGCTGCAATTGGAGCTCAAGTAGCTCATCCAGATGCTTTAGTAGTCGATATAGCAGGAGACGCGTCTATACTAATGAACATTCAAGAAATGAGTACAGCTGTTCAATATAGACTGCCTGTAAAAATATTTATTTTAAACAATGAATACATGGGAATGGTAAGACAATGGCAAGAACTTTTACATGATGGAAGATATTCCGAAAGTTATACTGATAGTTTACCTGATTTTGTGAAGTTAGCTGATAGTTATAAAGCTGTCGGTTTAAGAGCAAAGACAACTGATGAACTTGATGACGTTATAACTCAAATGATTGAAACAAAAAATACAGTCATTGCTGATATTTGGGTTACAAAAGAAGAGAATTGTTTTCCAATGATTCAGAGTGGGTCTGCTCATAATGAAATGCTGTTAAGTAAAGATCAAAAACAAGACAAAAAATCAGCTGAAAAAGGAAAAATTTTAGTTTAATGAACAAATCCGTTTATGATTCTCCTGATCAAGTATCAGAGACTAAAAGACATATATTAACTGTATTAGTTGATAATGAACCAGGTGTTTTAGCTAGAGTAATAGGAATGTTTTCTGGAAGAGGGTATAATATTGATAGCTTAAATGTAGCTGAAGTTAGTAATGATGAAAATTTATCGAGAATAACTATAGTTACTCATGGCACATCTGAAGTAGTAAGTCAGATCGAAAAACAACTACTTCGAATTGTTCCAGTTCATAGTGTTACAAATCTCAATGAAGAGGGAAGTTCTGTGGAAGCTGAAGTTGCTCTTGTTTATATTTATGTATCAGATAGTAACAAAAAGAGGGTATACCAGCTATGTGATTTATATAGAGTAAGAAAAATTGAAAATGAGAATAATACAACAATTTTTGAAATTGCAGGAGCATCTGATCGTGTAAACAGGTTTATTAAAGAAATTAAAGAAATTACTAAAATTGAAATTGTTCGCAGTGGACCAGTTGCAATATCATCAATTCATAAAAATGAGGAGGAATAATGAGAGTATATTATGATAGGGATGCCGATTTAAATCTAATCAAAGATAAAAAAATTGTTATTGTTGGATACGGTAGCCAAGGACATGCACATGCAATGAATCTAAGAGACACAGGTATTGAAAATGTCTCTATTGCGTTACGAGAGGGTTCTCAATCAAGATCAAAAGCAGAACAAGCAAGTTTTAAAGTCATGACCCCTTCGCAGGCAGCTTCTTGGGCAGATATAATTATGATGCTAACTCCTGATGAGTTACAATCTGAAATTTATGAAAATGATATTTCTAGCAATATCAAAGAAGGAACCACAATAGCTTTTGCTCATGGTTTAAATATACATTTTGATCTTATTAAACCTAAAGATGGTATTGATGTCATTATGGTTGCACCTAAAGGTCCAGGCCATACTGTTAGAGCAGAATATGTGCGTGGAGCAGGTGTGCCTTGTCTTGTAGCTGTTGATAAAAATCCATCTGGAAACGCTCTTGAGATTGGGATTGCATATGCATCTGCAATTGGCGGAGGTAGAGCTGGAATAATTGAGACTACTTTTAAAGAAGAATGTGAAACAGATTTGTTTGGTGAACAATCTGTCTTATGTGGTGGATTAACTCATTTAATTACAGCAGGCTATGAAACTTTGGTTGAAGCTGGATATGCTCCTGAAATGGCCTACTTTGAGTGTCTACATGAAGTGAAATTAATTGTTGATCTTCTATATGAGGGTGGAATGGCAAACATGCGATATTCTATCTCTAATACAGCAGAGTACGGCGATTATTCTCGTGGACCAAGATTAATTACTGATGAAACAAAAAAAGGAAATGAAAAAAATTCTCTCTGAAATTCAGTCAGGTCAATTTACAAAAGAATGGATGCAAGAGCATAAAAGTGGTCAAACAAAGTTTAAGGTTATGAGAAATCAACAAGCAGAACATCCAATTGAAGCAGTTGGTGAAAAATTAAGAACATTGATGCCATGGATAGCAGAAGGAAAAATGGTTGATAAATCTAAAAACTAGATCAAAGTTTAAATACTTAGATTTTAGTGTATAGATAAAATGAAAATGACCGATAAAATATATATATTCGACACTACTCTAAGAGACGGAGAACAATCTCCCGGTGCATCTATGAACTTAGATGAAAAGCTTCAAATTGCTGAAGTTCTTGAGTCTATGAAAGTTGATATTATTGAGGCTGGGTTTCCAATAGCTTCTAATGGAGACTTTGAAGCTGTAAAAGAAGTAAGTAAAAATATAAAAAATTCTACAATAGCTGGACTTGCTCGCGCAAGTCTTAAAGATATAGATCGTGCTTGGGAGGCTGTTCAATATGCAAAATCACCTCGTATACATACATTTATTGCAACAAGTCCTCTTCATATGAAGTTTAAATTAAAAAAAACTGAAGATGAAGTTTTAGAAGCTATCAACAAAACAGTTTCTCACGCAAGAAATCTTTGTGATAATATTGAGTGGAGCTGTGAAGATGGAGGTAGGTCAGAATTAGAATTTTTATATAAGTGTATTGAGCTTGCAATAAAAAGTGGTGCCTCTACTATTAATATACCTGACACAGTTGGTTATACTCTTCCTGAAGAATTTGGTCAAATCTTTAGGAATGTAAAAAATAATGTTCCAAACATTGATCAAGCAATTTTATCAACACATACTCATAATGATCTTGGACTTGCTACTGCTAATAATGTGGCGGCTATAAAAGAAGGCGCTAGGCAAGTAGAGTGCACTATAAATGGAATGGGTGAGAGGGCTGGTAATTCATCATTAGAAGAAATTGTAATGACTTTAAAAGTAAAAAAAGATCTAATGCCTTTTCATACTGACATAAAGACTGAGTCAATTATTAAAGCCTCACGATTAGTATCATCTATTACAGGTTTTCCAGTACAACCAAATAAAGCTATAGTTGGTGCAAACGCTTTCGCACATGAAGCAGGAATTCATCAAGATGGTATGTTAAAACATTCTGGTACATATGAAATAATGACACCTGAGTCAGTTGGACTTGTTAAATCATCCTTAGTATTAGGTAAGCACTCAGGCAAACATGCTTTTTCAGAAAAACTAAAAGAATTGGGTTATGAGCCAGGTGATAATGCTTTAATGGAGTTATTTGGAAGGTTTAAAGACCTTGCTGATAAGAAAAAAGAAATTTTTGAAGAGGATTTGATTGCCTTAGCAGAAGATAGAGCAGCATCATATAATGAACACATTAAATTTATATCATTAGAGGTTAATGCAGGGTCAGTTGAAAAACCAGAAGCAAATTTAAAAATTCAGATGCAAGATAAAATTAAAACAATCAAAATTAATGGTAACGGTCCAGTTGATGCAACTTTTAATGCAATTAAAAAACTTACTTTAACAGATTATAAATTAAAGCTTTATCAAGTTAATGCAATTACTGCAGGAACTGATGCTCAAGGAGAAGTTACGGTAAGATTAGAAGATGAAGATTTATCATCTCAGGCTAAAGGTAGTGACTCTGATATTATAGTTGCATCTGCTAAAGCATATATTAACGCTTTAAATAGATTGATTTTTAAAAAAAACAAAATCTATCAAAGAAAATTCATCAAGCTTACACATACAAGGAGTATAAACAAATGGTTATAGATAGATTTTTTAGTTTATTTTCTAAGGATATGGCAATTGATTTGGGGACAGCTAATACTCTTGTTTATGTAAAAGGAGAAGGTGTTATTCTTAATGAACCATCAGTTGTTGCAACTATAGAAAGTGAAGGAAGAACACAAGTTCTTGCAGTCGGAGATGAAGCAAAGCAAATGCTTGGAAGAACACCAGGCAAAATTAAAGCAATCAGACCTATGAAAGATGGAGTCATTGCTGATTTTGAAGTTGCTGAACAAATGATAAAGAGTTTTATAAAAAAAGTTCATAAAGGTCGATCTCTATCAAATCCTCAAATAGTAATATGTGTTCCTACAGGTGCAACTAATGTAGAAAGAAGAGCCATCAGAGAATCTGCTGATGCTGCCGGTGCTAGGAGAGTATATTTAATCGATGAGCCAGTTGCAGCAGCAATCGGAGCTGGCTTACCAGTTGCAGAACCAACAGGCTCTATGGTTGTTGATATAGGTGGTGGCACATCTGAAGTTGCCGTTTTATCACTAGGTGGTGTTGTTAATTCAACCTCTGTTAAATCTGCAGGAGATCGTTTTGATGAAGCTATAATGGAATATATGAGATCAACTCATAAATTAGCAATTGGTGAAACTACTGCTGAAAGAATGAAAAAAGAGATTGGATCTGCTTGCCCTCCAGATGATGGTGATGGAAAATCAATGAGTGTTAAAGGAAGAGATTTAATAACTGGCTTACCTAAAGAAATAAGCATTTCACAAAGGCAAATAGCGGAAGCTCTTGCAGAACCAGTAGCACAGATAATCGACACCATCAAAAGAGCTCTGGAACAAACTCCTGCCGAATTATCAGCAGATATTGTTGAAAGAGGGATTATGTTAACTGGTGGTGGTTCACTTTTAAATAATTTAGATAAAGTTTTAAGGAGATCAACCAGTTTACCGGTATCAATTGCGGAGGATCCTCTTCTATGTGTTGTAATGGGCACAGGTCAAGCACTAGAAGAAAAGTCTAAATTAAGCGATGTATTTGCATCTGACTAAAATTTTATATGGCTAATAGATTTAGAGTAACTTCTTTACATATTACAAAGATTATTAAAAATGTTACAATCATCTCAGTAATATTGTTATCTTTTTTTTTAGTTTTATTTTCTAAAACTGATTATTTTTTAATTAATAGCATTAAAAATATCTCATCTGGATTTATAAACCCTATTACTAGAATTGTTGCTGCACCTTTAAATGCTATGTCTAATTTAGTTAATCAGTATGATCAATTTAGAAATTTAAAATTTGAAAATAAAATATTACAGGAAGAAATAATAAGATTAAAAAAATGGCAAACACTTGCAATTCAAAATTCAAGAGAAAACAAGGTGCTAAAAAAATTATTAAATGCCACAAACAACAATCTTAAACTTGTTAAAACAGCTTCATTAATAAATAGAAATGATGCACTATTTTCGAAAATTATTAATATAAATGCAGGTTTTCAAGATAATATTAAAAATAATATGTCTGCAATTAATGAAAGAGGACTTGTTGGTAAAGTAATTGAAACAACTCCAAATAATTCAAGAATTTTATTACTTAGTGATCCAAATTTATCAGTTTCTGTTAAAACAATATCCGATGGTATTTTTTCTATTGTTACTGGAGCTGGTGATAGTAAACATTTAATAAGCACTTTTATTAAAGATAACAAAATGCCCAAAATTGGAGACATTGTTGTCACTAGTGGAACCGCGCAAATTTTTCCAGTTGACCTTCTTGTAGGAAAAATATCAAAAATTGAAAAAGATAGATTTTATATTTTACCTTTTGTAGATTTTAATAGTATTGATTATGTTCAAATAGTAATTTCTGAATAATGTATCTTTCAAGAGTTTTTACTCCTTATGTTTTGTTTAACATAATTCTCTTTTTTTCTTTTTCCATAGCAGTTAATAGCTATTATCATATCCAATATATCAATATTATATTTTATATTTTTTTTCATCTCACATTTGTGTATTTTTTATTTTATCATTATCATTATTCTCAATTTATCTTAGGTTTCATTTACGGTACTTTACTTGATATTTTTTTAATTAATGAAATTGGTAGTCATTTGCTAACCATTTTATTTATAATTTTAATATATGCGCAATTAAAAAAATTGTTGTTACTATTAACTTCTCTTCAAATTAGTATTACAATATTTTGTTTGGTTAATATAATTTTAATAATTGAGTTGTTATATGCGCTAATATTTAATGGTATTTATTTTAATTTTAATCAGATTATTTATTATTTTATTATTTCTTTTTTTTTATTTATTCCTTCTCTATTTTTATTTAATAAAATTGATAACTAATGTTTTATTCTGAAAATAAAAAACAATATTCTGTAATAAATAGAAGAACTTTTTTTCTTTACTTATTAAAGTTCTCTTTATTTGGTATTGTAGGATGGAGATTATATAATATACAAATCAAGGAGTCAGATAAATACAAAACATTATCAAAAAATAATCAAATTGATGTTGAAATTATTTATCCCCTTAGAGGCAAAATATTTGATATAAATAATGTTCTTTTGGTATCAAATAAAAAAGTTTATGATGTCTATATAATTCCAGAAAAAACTAAAAATTTAAATCAAACTCTTAATCAAATATCAAAAATTTTAAAAATTAATTTTTCTAAAAAAAGAAAAATTATTGATTTAAGTAAAAAAGTAAAAAGATTTGAAAAAATAAAAATATTTGAAAATATCAATTGGCAAGATCTAGAAAAAATTGAATCTAATAAATTCAATATTGAAGGATTGCTAATAACTCAAGATCATATGAGAGTTTACCAATATGGTGAAATATTTTCTCATCTATTAGGTTATATTAACAAACCAAATAGTCAGGAAATTTCTCTTCCTTTTATTGCCAACATGCCGGATTTAGATATTGGGAAGGAAGGACTAGAAAAAAATTTTAATCCTATCTTAGTTGGCAAGTCCGGTCAGCGTGAAATTGAAGTTAATTCATCTGGACGAGTAATAAGAGAAATTTCCAAAAGAGATAGTCTTAAAGGAAATGATTTGCAAGTAACTATAGATTTTAGACTACAGCAATATTCCATGAATTTACTTAATGCCCATCGAGCAGGATCGGTAGTAGTAATGAATATAGAAAATGGTGATATAAAAACAATAGCCTCAACACCATTTTATGATCCTAATAAAATTATTAAAAAACCAAATAAAGATTACTGGGACTCACTATTGAGTAATAAATTATCTCCTTTAACTTTTAGAAGTGTCCAAGGTCTGTATGCACCTGGTTCAACGTTTAAAATGATAGTAGCTATTGCAGGAATTTACTATGGAGTGATTAGTAATGATACTCAACATTTTTGTGATGGTAAAATTGCTCTAGGAGATCGTTTATATCATTGTTGGAAAAACAATGGTCATGGATTGATGAATGTACAGAATGCAATTAAAGAATCCTGCGATGTTTTTTTTTATGAAATATCAAAAAAAATTGGCATTGATAGAATAGCTGAGGTTGCAAAAGATTTTGGATTGGGCAAGATTTATGATTTACCTATAAGTAATCAAAAAATGGGAATTATCCCATCAAAAGATTGGAAAAAGAAAAAACTTGGAGAAAGTTGGTATCCTGGAGAAACACTAATTTCTGCTATTGGTCAGGGTTTTGTTTTAGCCAATCCATTACAACTTGCAACTATGACAGCAATTATAGCTTCAAATGGAAAACAAGTAGAGCCCAAAATAATTAATGATTATAAATATAATGCAGTTAAAAAACTTGAAAAATACAGTAGTGCAATAAGAATTATTAAAAAATCAATGTTTAAAGTTGTTAATGAAAAAAAAGGAACGGCATTTAGTTCTAGATCAGATGATTTTACCTTTTCTGGAAAGACAGGAACATCACAAGTAAGACGTATAACAGTTGCTGAAAGAGATAGTGATGATTTTCGTAAGAAAGAAATAGAATGGGAAAAAAGAGATCATGCTCTGTTTGTTGGATTTATGCCCCATGACAAACCAAAATATGCTGTTTCTGTTGTAATAGAGCATGGTGGTTCTGGTGCTAAAACTGCTGCACCTATAGCAAAGCAAATATTTCAATTTATAAATAAAAATAATATTTAATGTTACAAAAGATTCAAAATTTGAACTACCTGTTAATATTTCTAGTTGTTTTAATTACTTTTATTGGTGCTGCAGGTTTATACTCAGCAGCGGATGGATTTTTTAATCCATGGGCGTCGAGACATTTGATACGATTTGCAGTTCTTTTACTTTTATCAATTATAATTGCTTTTATAGATATAAGATTAATTTATAAATTTTCATATTTTATTTTTTTATTATTTTTTTTACTATTACTTTCAGTTGAATTATTTGGTGTATTCGGTAAAGGCGCTACCAGATGGATTAGTTTATTTGGTTTCAGCCTTCAACCTTCTGAATTAGTAAAAATTGGTATAATATTAGCTTTAGCAAAATTTTATCATGATTTAAAATTTGATAACGTAAAAAAAATTTCTTATTTATTTTTTCCATTTTTAATTTTATTTTTTCCATTTATTCTAGTTGCCACTCAACCAGATCTAGGCACAGCGCTAAGTATAATAATTTTAGGCACCTTCATTTTATTTGCAAGTGGTATAAGGATATGGAAATTTGTATTTGGAATTTTAATTTTTATTATTTCTATACCAATATTATTAAATTTTCTAAAGCCCTATCAAAAAGATAGAATCATTTCTTTTCTTAATCCAGAAGGTGATGCATTGGGTAGAGGATATCAATTGATCCAATCAAAAATAGCACTTGGTTCGGGGGGTCTAAGTGGAAAAGGTTTTTTAGAAGGTACACAATCTTATTTACAATACTTGCCTGAAAAGCAAACTGATTTTATTTTTACATTAATTGGTGAAGAATTTGGTTTTATTGGAACTATATTTATAATTTTCTTATTTTTATTACTCATCACTATATGCTTTTATGTTAGTATAAAATGTAGTCATGTTTTTGGTCGAATATTAAGTATTGGAGTTGGTACAAATCTATTTATTTATGTAATTATGAATATATCAATGGTATCGGGTTTAGTGCCAGTTGTAGGTATTCCGTTGCCTCTAATTTCTTATGGAGGATCAGCAATGCTATCTATAATGATTTCGATCGGATTACTTCTTAATATGGAATTGAATGCCAACATAAAAAAAATTAATTATGCTTGAGATTAAAAATGTTAATAAATTTTTTGGAGGATTAAAAGCAGTTCATAACGCATCAATGAAAGTTGAAATGGGTTCAATTACAGGTTTAATAGGTCCAAATGGAGCAGGAAAGACAACATTATTTAATACTATCGCAGGTTTATTTGATCCAGATGATGGAAATATAATCCTTAATAATGAAGATATTTCTTTTCTAAAACCTCACGAATTATTTGCTAAAGGAGTTCTAAGGACCTTTCAAATAGCCCATGAATTTTCAACTTTAACTGTTCTTGAAAATTTAATGATGGTACCACCAAATCAATTTGGTGAGAAATTATCATATGCTTTATTAAGTAACGCTAAAGTAAAACAACAAGAAGAAGAAATAAGACAAAAAGCTATTGAAGTAATAAATTTTTTAAATTTAAGTCACTTAACTCAAGAACTTGCAGGTAACTTATCTGGTGGTCAAAAAAAACTACTTGAGTTAGGAAGAACCATGATGGTTGATCCTCAAATTGTTTTACTTGATGAAGTAGGAGCTGGAGTTAATAGAACACTTCTTAATGAAATTACAGATGCAATATTAAGATTAAATAAAGAAAAAAATTATACTTTTTTTGTAATTGAACATGATATGGATCTAATAGAAAAAATTTGTGATCCTGTTATTGTAATGGCAGAAGGTTCAGTTTTATTTAAAGGAAATTTTAATGAAGTGAAAAATAACAATACAGTTATAGAAGCTTATTTAGGAAAAGGTATTAATAAGAACTAGAACTTTATGAATAATTTAATTGGTAAAAATTTAACAGCTGGGTATGGTGGAATTGATATAATTAGAGATATTAACCTAGAAGTTAACGAAGGTGAAATTGTCGTTATTGTTGGCCCTAACGGAGCAGGGAAATCAACAGCAATGAAAGCATTGCTTGGAATGCTAAGTTTAACTTCAGGTTCTGTTGAATATTCAAATGAGGAAATTTCTTCAATGCTACCTCAAAACAGAATTAATTTAGGATTGGCATTTGTTCCTCAAACAAACAATGTGTTTACTGGTATGACAGTAGAAGAAAATTTAGAAATGGGTGGGTTTTTAAGAGAGGATGACATTATGCATACTATCAATGATGTTTATGATCTTTTTCCTATTTTAAAAGAAAAAAGAAATCAAAGCGCAGGAGAATTATCTGGAGGTCAAAGACAACAAGTAGCTTTTGGGAGAGCACTTATGACTAAACCTAAAATTTTAATGTTGGATGAACCAACTGCAGGAGTATCACCAATAGTAATGGATGAATTATTTTCAAGAATTATAGAAGTTCGCAAAACTGGTGTTGGTATACTAATGGTTGAACAAAATGCTAAACAAGCACTTAGTATCGCTGATAGAGGGTATGTATTAGTAAATGGAAAAAATAGTAGAGAAGGTACAGGTGAAGAACTATTAAATAATCCAGAAGTTAGAAAGTCTTTTTTAGGAGGTTAAAATGACTGATTTTCTAAATTCTATAATTGTACTTTTAAATTTTATTATAATTCCAGGAATATCTTATGGGTCTCAACTTGCACTTGGAGCTCTTGGAGTTACTTTTGTTTACGCTATACTACGTTTTGCTAATTTTGCCCACGGTGAAATAATGTCTTTTGGAGCCATGATAACAATTTTATTTACTTGGTTTTTTCAATCACAAAATATAGGTTTAGGAATTTTCCCAACTGCTTTGTTGGCTTTACCCTTAGGAATAACCGCAACAATTATTTTATGTATTATTTCTGATAAATTTGTTTTCCAATATTACAGATACCAAAAAAGTGTTCCTGTTGTTTTAGCAATGGTTTCAATAGGTGTTATGTTTGTAATTAATGCAATAATTAGAATTATAATTGGGACTGAAACTATAAAATTTTCTGATGGACAGAAATTTATAATGAAAGCCAAACAATTTAAAGTAATGACAGGTTTAAATGAAGGATTAGCATTAAAATCTTCTCAAGTTATTACAATTTTAATTACTATTTTGCTTTTAACTTTTACTTTCTGGTTTTTGCAAAAAACAAAAACTGGAAAATCAATGAGAGCATTTTCTGATAACGAAGATTTAGCATTATTGTCTGGAATTAATCCTGATAGAGTAGTTTTTACTACATGGATTATTGTAGGTGTTCTGGCATGTGTTGCGGGTACACTTTATGGATTGGATAAAAGTTATAAACCTATTATCTATCTCAACTTAGTCTTACCAATATTTGCATCTGCAATTGTTGGAGGAATTGGTAGTCCCTTTGGAGCGGTAGTAGGCGGGTATGTTATAGCCTTTTCAGAAATCATGGTTACTTATGCTTACAAGAAATTTTTTGTTTACCTACTTCCAAGTTCTTTAGAACCAACTGGTTTAGTACAATTACTTTCTACAGATTATAAATTTGCTGTATCATTTTCAATTTTAGTCATCGTTTTATTGATTAGACCATCTGGAATATTTAAAGGTAGAGTTTTATGATGAAGTTTGAAAGATATGAATGGTTAGCTATCACAATAATGATCTCCCTCTTTATTTTTGTAGGTTTCATTCAAGGGTGGTCAGTAAGTTTAGTAATTTTAAACATGTGTATTATTTCAGCAATAATGACAATGGGAGTAAATATTTCTTGGGGTTATGCAGGAGTAATTAATTTTGGTGTAATGGGTTTTCTTGCCATGGGTGGACTAGCCGCAGTTCTTGTTTCTTACCCTCCCATTGCTGAGTCATGGCAGACTGGAGGTAGAGGGCTAGGTATCAGTTTTGCGTTACTTATCGTATTGGTGATTGCAGTAATGTATATTAATAAAGTGATAATCCTAAAAAGAAATAAGTATATTTTAAATTCTCTCCTAATTTTTTTTGGTATTTTAATTATCAGACACTTTTATTTAAACGCCACACATAATATTGAAGATGTTAATCCAGCAATAGCAGGTTTTTTAGGTGGTCTTGGGCTACCAATAATTTTCTCTTGGATAGTAGGGGGTTTGTTTGCTGCAGGTGTTGCATTTGTAATTGGTAAAGTAGCTCTTGGATTACGATCAGATTATCTTGCAATTGTTACTCTTGGTATTTCAGAAATAGTTGTTAGTATATTAAAACATGAAGAATGGTTATCTAGAGGAGTAAAAAATGTAATTGGTTTGAAAAGACCAGTTCCTTATGAAATTGATTTACAAAATGCAGATTGGTTTATTAATTTAATTACATATCTCCATTCATCAAAGTTAAATTATATAATTGATGAAAGTGATAGACAACAAGTATTAAACAATCTTATAATTGATGGTTCAGGAATATTTGTAAAATTATCTTACGCTATTTTATTTCTGATTGTTATGTTGATAATTTTTTATTTTGCAAACAAAGCTCAATTATCTCCTTGGGGAAGGATGATGAGAGCTATTAGAGATAATGAAACTGCCGCAAATGCAATGGGTAAAGATGTTGTAAAACAACATTTAATTATTTTTGTAATAGGAGCTGCAATTGTAGGTGTTGCGGGTGCAATGCTTGTTACTTTAGATGGATTGTTTACTCCTTCAGGATATCGACCACTTCGCTTCACTTTTATTATCTGGATTATGGTTATTGTAGGCGGCAGTGGAAATAATTTAGGTGCTATATTTGGTGGTTTTGTCATATGGTTTTCTTGGATTGAAGCTGCACCACTTACAACATTTATTATTAATCAACTTACAATAGGATTAGAACCAACTAATGCTTTAAAATTACATTTACTCGATAGCGTTCCTTATTTTAGATACTTATTTATGGGTTTGATTTTATTATTAATTTTACGCTATAGGCCTAAGGGAATTATACCAGAGAAAGTAAGGCACTCATAAAAAAACCCCAGCTAAAAGCTGGGGTTATATTAAAATAATATTTAAGTATTAAAGAGCGCCAACGGTAACGAATTCGCCACCACTAACTTCTAATTCTTTAAACGCACCAGCCGCATCACCAAACGCATTAAATTCTACGTCTGTTGCACCTTGGTAATCAATATCTTTTCCAGCAGCTAACATTTGTAAGCCGTATGATAATTGACCAGGATTAATTACAATACCTGGAGCGTTAGATACTTTAGCAATATTACTTAGGATTGATTGCTTATCAGCAGATCCACCAGCTTGAATTGCAAGAGCAATAATCGCTGCAGCATCATAAGACTCTCCAACATATGGAGCACTTCCATCCATGCCATTTGCAGCTGCTAATTCACCAAACTTAGCTGAACCTTTTGAAATTGCACCTGGCATAGAACCAAATGATCCTTCAAGATCAGCACCGATATTATCTACAATTGATTGACCAATCATACCATCAGAAAGAACAAAAGTATCAAATGCACCTGAGTCTAAAGATGCTTCAATCATTCCTTTTCCACCATCATCGATGTAACCAATTACTAGTAGCGCATCTCCACCAGCTGATGCAAGAACACCAACTTCTGATGAATAATCCGCTTTACCATCTTCGTGTGAAGCAGATGCTGTAATAGTTCCACCACCACGTGCAAATGAAGCCTCAAATACTTCAGCTAAACCTTTTCCATAGTCATTGTTAGTATAAGTTACAGCTATACTTTCAATTCCTCTACTTAAAGCAAGCTTAGCTAATACTTGGCCACCTTTTGCGTCAGATGGAGCAGTTCGCCAAAAAGTTCCATTATCAGGAACTTCACTTAAACCTGGTGAGGTTGCAGATGGAGACACCATCAAGATGCCATTTGGTACTGCAACATTTGCATTAATTGCACCTGTTACACCTGAACAATCAGCACCCATTATTGCTGTTACACCTTGAGCAACTAGATCTTCAGCAGCAGCAGTTGCAGCAGCAGAGTCTACACAAGTTGAGTCAGCTTCTAAGATAGTAATTGACTCACCACCTAAAAGATTTCCAGAGTTTGATGCTTCATCGAATGCCATTCTAGCACCATCTCTCATAGCAGGAGTTAAAGATTCAATTGGTCCTGTAAAACCAAGAATAATTCCTACTTTAATTTCTGCTAATGCAGCTGTTGATACAGTCGACAAGCTTACAATAACAGCTAGAAGTAATTTTTTCATATTTCCTCCAAAAAAGTATACTTTTTAATATTTTCTCTCTTATACTAGTTACAAAAATCAATCATGCAGTTTTTTCAAAAAAAATGACTAAAATCATAGAAAAACCATAAATTGACTTAATTTGTTACAGAAGATAAGAGGTCCGTAATGACAATAGGTATAATTGGTGGTGGTGTATGGGGAAGTGCTCTTGCAAGAATTTTAAGCAAAAATAAGGTTTTAATTTATGCAAGAGATGAAAATATTGTTAAATCAATTAATGATCACAACTTTAATCCAAAGCTTAAATATTCCTCATTCAATGAAAATGTTTCCGCTACATCATCCTTAAATGAATTAAAGAGTTCTAACTACTTATTTATTGCATTACCTGCTCAAAGAATTAGAGAAGTAGTATCACAAAAACAATTTCATAATAAAAAACATAACATTGTTATTTGTTCCAAAGGAATAGAAATATCATCATCAAAATTTCTAACAGAAGTTATAGAAGAATTGATGCCCTTTAAAACTATAAGTATTCTATCAGGACCTTCTATAAGCAAATACCCCAAATGTATGTATGAATGGAATAAAACCACTCATAGCCAAACCACCTGCAAAACTTATCATATTTTGTTCTGCCATTCCCATTGAAACAAACTGTTTTGGATACTCATCTCGAAATATATCAACTTCACAAGAAGAAGTAAGATCTCCAGATAAACATAAAATATTTTTATTTTGGGATGCATACTTTTTAAAGGATGTTCCGTAAGGTTTATTAACTATTTCAGTCATGTTTAATAAATAATTGGGTCTATTCCTAATTCTTTAGAGATTTCTAAGTTCATTTTATTTCTTTCATCTTCAGATTTAAATCTTACATAATGAAGTCGAGGAAATCTAGTTTTTAAAAAGTCCATTCCTTTATATGGTAAAGTTCTTGCAAGTATTATCAAAGGACTACCTTCATGCTTTTCATTTTTTGCCTGTCTCATCGCATTAATATCATGTCCATC